>CAYPIX010000033.1:0-35877 GCA_964410875.1 uncultured Kofleriaceae bacterium | reverse complement strand
ACTACAAGGATGCTCAGGGTTGTTTTTTGAGAGCTGGTGAAACCGCTAAAGCGGAAGAGATGGCGCAACATATTTCGCTTGGCTACGAGGTGGTGTCTTCTGAGTCTGTTCTCCCGGATGAATTCGTTGATGTCGATCTTGAAACCAACCCAGGGTTCGCCATGCCGAGTTCAAATCGAGGCATCATCTCGGGACTGCCAGAGGCTCGCTTGGCGAGCGAACTTCTCAAACCAGGGCTTAGCATTGAACAGGTAGAGTCCGGCATTGTCCTTTGTCGAACTGAAGGCAGCGGATGTTTTGTTCGTCGTGCAAGTGTTCTTTCGACAGTTGGTAAGATTGAATTCCAAACCGCTCATCGTAGGAGTCGCGGTTCCGGATCGGAAGAAGAACTCGGAGGAGAGCAGCCTATCGTTATGGCTGAAGGTGGAGGATCGATCTTGCTAGGGGGCTATATCGGGACTAACGGCGAGGAGCTGACTACCATCGAAGTCGAAAATGAACACATTTACTTTCGAGAGGAAGTGGTGATGGCTTTTGATGCGACTCTTCGCTACGAAAACGGGAATGTTCCTGGGCGTGAACTGGAAGTAATCCAGTTTAGGGGCGACGGTCGTGTTGTCTTTTGTCATCCCAGAAGCTGGGTCTCCCTCTCGGTATCAGAAGAACAGCCCGTTTCCGTCAAGGCATCTTCTCTTCTTGGTTGGTCGCATAAATTAGTTCCTAAAGCGGAAGCAGATGATTCAGAAACGATCCTTTGCTCTGGCGAGGGCACGGTCTTCGTCGGTGGTAACTTCTTAGGTAAAGGTTTTTTCGATGACGAACTTTTCGGCGAAGTGAAAGAAAAACGTGAGTAGTGTTGTAAAGGCCAATGAGCCGAAGCTTCGGCCTCTTCGGGAGGAAATTACTGACATCCCGAACGTCATCACCTTGATCCGTATTGGGATGATTCCGTTTATTCTCATTTGGATTGAGAATTACAGCCCAGGGCTATCTGCTCTTTCTGCCGCGATTTTTTTGGTTGCAGCGTTAACCGACGCGTTAGATGGGTACCTTGCGAGAAGGCTGGGGCTAGTAACTGTGGTGGGGAAATTTCTTGATCCCCTGGCCGATAAACTGATCGTACTTTCTACACTTGTAATGCTGGTAGCAAAAGGGCGCGCACCAGCGTGGCTGGTGATCATTTTGATGGCGCGAGAATTAGCAGTGACCGGACTCCGTGCTATCGCTTCCCAGCAAGGCTTTGTGATTTCAGCTGGCGCCGGCGGCAAGGCCAAAACAGCGCTTCAATTGGTTGGTATTACCTTCCTGCTAGTCCATTTTCCTTACGACCTCTTGTTCTTTCATTACAAGTTTGACTTTCACCAAATTGGAACCTACCTCCTTTATCTCTCGTTGATTGTCTCGGTACTTTCTGGAGCGCAGTACTTTCAATTTTTCGCAGAAGCGGCTCATCAACAGTCTCTGAAACAGAGAGCAAAAGGGATCACAAGAGAAGCCGCTAAAGAGCGGTTGCGCACCCAGAGGGTAGATAGGCTGCAACGTCGCCGAGGTGAAAAAGGGGAAAGGCGTCGAGAGAAACGCCGGATACGAAAAGAGCGGCTAGAGGCGCGAAGGAACCGGCGACGAAAGAAAAAAAAGGATTCATGAGTTGGCTCTAAAGCCATTGGAAGCCGCTGCCCGTTTACGTGGCCAATCTGGGCGAGTGCTCTTACATAGCGGTGCTAACCCGGACAATGACGGTCGGTATTCTTTTGTAAGCTGCAGTCCGCACACGGAGCTAGTAGCTACCCGAGAGCGGGTTTCTGTAACGGGGCGATACAATTTTACTTTGGCGCCAAACGGAGCCTTCGACGCGATAGACAGGTTGCTTCAGGAGACCGAGCAGCATGACGGAGCACCTGTTCCAGTGCTGATTGGTTATCTTGGTTATACGTTGTCTGGGGTTGCTGCTCGTATTGGACGAGCAGCGAAAAAAAACATGCACAGCTCGCCAGACGCCTGGTTCGGTATGTATGGCGCGGTGTATCGGTACGATCATCAGCAGGAGACGGGCGTTGTTGTTGGCGAAGATGAGGTGGCTCGAGCCGAGCTTGAACGGTTGTTGTCACATTCCCCCCCAGTGACGTCTGTCCCAATCCTGGGGCCGCTATCTGCGGAAACCGGAATTGACGACAGCTACAAGAAGGGAGTCCGCGCGGTAAAGGAGTATCTGCTTGCTGGCGATGTGTACCAAGTAAATTTATCTCGGCGCTTAACTGCGAAGGTGCTGAGTTCGGGAGACCCTCTTGGGCTCTACCAAAAAATTGCGGAAGCCAACCCTTCAGCTTTTGGTGCATTGCTTGAGCTCTCATTCGGTTGCATTCTGTCGGCGTCTCCAGAGCGTTTCCTCTTGCGCACGGGGCCCAACGAACGGGTTGAGACCCGACCAATAAAAGGAACACGAGCCCGAACAGGAAACAAAGAAGAGGATATCCTTCGAAAACAGGAACTCTTGGAAAGCGAAAAAGAACGTGCCGAACATCTTATGATCGTCGATCTAGAGCGGAACGATCTGGGGCGAATCGCTCAGGCCGGAACCGTTTCGGTCGACTCCTTTGCTCGGGTTATCGAGCTGCCCAATTTGTTCCACGTTATCAGCACGGTTTCTTGCTTGCCCCGTGCTGATGTTACCGCTGGGGAAATTTTGACCAATACGTTTCCCGGTGGATCGATTACTGGGGCACCGAAACGCAGAGCGATGGAGGTTATTGAAGAGCTGGAGAGCGTGCCGCGTGGGGTCTATACGGGGGCTGTCGGCTACCTCTCTGCAGGGGGAGGTATGGATTTTAACATCGCAATTCGGACCGGCACCCTCACCGAAACGGAGTTCTCACTTTCGGTCGGCGGCGGCATCGTCGCAGATTCCACGCATACGCGAGAATTGGCGGAGACAGAAGAAAAAGCTGCGGGTTGGCGCAAAGCCCTAGAGCACGCTAGGGAAGCCGAAGAGTTACCAAAATCATTTGATTTAGCCCAGATTTAGCTGGTAGACGATCTGTGTGATTCGCAACGGAATTTTCACTGTCTCCCTGTTTGTTCTCTGTTCGGCAGTTGGCTGTGTAAAAAACGGAAAGCGGCAAGTTGAAACTGCTCAATCTGTAAGCCAGGCCAAGAACGCGGGGCCCCAAAAAACTCTGCCCGAGGACAACTCGGCATGGCAGCCTCTTAAGAACGTGGTTGCCGATGGGAGGTTGTTAGCTCCTTTGCCACTGCCAGTTACAAGTTTTGGTGCCGCATCCATCGGGAAGGATCTTTACGTTCTCGGTGGCTATTTTGGAACACCGCATAGGTATTCCAAGGAGCAGCAATCGAGTTCCCTTTATAAATTGGCAAAGGGATCGAAGAAGTGGCGTGCGATGCAACCTATGGATGAGGGAGCGCAGGGGCTCGCCCTGGTCGAGCATGACGGCGTTCTCTACCGCATTGGTGGCATGGTAGCTGAGAACACTGCGGGTACTCCGAGCGTGCTTCGTTCGGTTCCCGATGTGGCACGGTTCGATCCAAGACGCGGAGTCTGGGAACCACTACCAGATATGCCTCAAGGTCGCTCCTCGCATGACGCGGTTGTAATTGGCAACAAGGTTTTTGTCGTAGGTGGCTGGGAATTGCGCGGAGACCGAGCCCCTCGTTGGCACGACACAATGCTTATAGGAACTCTTCGGCGCAATGGTTCGCCTGAATGGGAAGTCGCGACGGTTCCGTTCGCAAGACGCGGCCTTGCTCTGGCAAAGTTTGGTAGTCGGCTGGCTGTTATCGGGGGGATGACCAAAGATGGGGAGATTTCCGATCACGTCGATCTCTACAACCCGCGAACGAGACGCTGGAATCGGGCGCCGAATTTTCCTGCGGTTGGGTTCGGCGTTGCAGCGATCGGTCGGAATGCGAAGCTGTATGCGAGCAGCTCCAATGGCGTTGTCTATCGTCTGGTTGAAGGTGCACCAGACTGGAAAGTGTTGGGACGTTTGACCAGCCCCCGCTTCTTTCACAGGTTGCTTTTATCAGGTGACAATCTCGTTGCCCTAGGCGGGATTCTCGGGCAAGAGGCAGAGGGGCGTGTACGGCTGACGGAAAAACTGTCGATACTAAAAGAAGATGACCCTCTGCGCATGCAGATGCTGACGTTCAAAAACCCAGGCGGCGCAAAGAATCGCCAAGGCCTTTTCTACAAAAATGGAACGCTTTACGCCTTCGGAGGAAACAACAGTCTTGGGCAACACGACTTCGAACCGGATAACTTCTTGAACGAGGGCGTTCGGATCAACTTGGCATCGTTGGCTTGGACAAAAATGGCTCCGATGCCTGTTAAGCGTCAGACGCTTAAAGTGGCGGTTAACAATGATACGGCGTTGGTCGTAGGTGGATTTGGACACGACGGCGAGTCTGCCAAAGCTCAAGCTGATATTTTTGAATACAACCTTCGGGATGATTCGTGGTTTCAAAAGGAGAAAGGGCTGCCAACGCCTCGAACTCAGTTTGGACTGGTAGCCGACGGCGACAAAGTCTGGATCTTCGGTGGTTTGAACTACGATGATTCAAAGCCGGAAGGAAAGCATTTTCAGCACAAGCGCGATGTTCTTCAGGCGTCACTCTCCGGCGGAGCGAATTTCTCCGACGCGAAGGCGGACATGCCTATTAAGATGCGTGCGTTCGCCAGTGCGCTCATGAACAACAAAATTTATGTTGTTGGTGGAATGCGGGCGAACTTCAAGTTCGTTGAAGACGCAATGGCTCTAGACCTCAAGACTAAGCGCTGGGTCGCGATACCTAAGCCAAATCACGCGCGACTCTCGGGCGAGTTGGTTGCCTTGAAAGGCAAACTGTTCTTGGTCGGTGGAACTATCAAGAAGGGTGAAGAGACAGAGAGCGATCGAAGCGTTGAGATGTACGATCCGTCCAAGCGCAGGTGGAGAACTGTGATTGAGGAGTTGCCCTTTGATACACGGCATGTCCAAGCTCTGTCTGCCGAGGGCAAACTCGTCCTCTACAGTGCTCATAACGATGACGACGAGATTACGGTTGTGTCGCTAGACGTTCCCGGCAAGAGCTAGCGAAATCCCTCAGGATTTCCCTTGCTAGGGAGGAATATCCCGTCACAATTACATGTAGGTATTGGTATGAGAGCGGCACCACACATCAGCTATCCTGTTGTTTTTGCTGCGGCAGCTTGGAGTTTTGGTCTCCTCGCTGGCGTTCTTATCCTCTTTGACGGCTGGTAGTTCGAACAAGCCACCGCTCGGTTTTTTCGTTATTCGAGTTCGTTATATTTCGAAATAGCAGAGGTACCAGCGGGCCCATCTGTATCGGAAGTAACCCAACCAAACATGGCAAATTGCGACCTGGTGTCGTCGCAGTCCAGGTCGCCTAAAGCCGACGCGGTAAATCCATCCATGAAGGTTCCGGTTTGGCCAGTGACCGCTGGATTGCCGCGGGCATAACTGTAGGCATAAAACGCGGGATCTTCGACACTAAACTGTAATGCAGTCCAGGCTGCTCCGTTGGCTCCGGAAACCCAGATGTCAGAGTCCGGGCTACATTTCTCTGGTGCGGTAGAAGAGGATGAAACCGCGCAGCATACCGAACCAGCCCAGTGTGGTATTGACGTACCGGTGTTGAGACCGACTCGGCCAAAGCCAAACCCTGAGTTCCCCACGCTTTCTGGAAATTGCGCAGGCGAGGGTGTTACCGATTTCGTTCCGTAGTTTGGCTCCATGTAGTAGGCGCGGGCGCCATCATAGATGCGCTTGACGAATGTTTTCGCCTCACTCGTTTTCGATTTAGCGATGTATTTTGTAAACGATGGAATGGCAACGGCGGCAAGTACCCCAATAATCGCGACCACGATCATGAGTTCAATTAACGTAAAACCTCTATCAGTTCGCTTCATGTCTTTCCTAATTGGTCCACTTCTGTAGGTGGAAAACGTTGGTTAAATTTGCCGGCGGTGGAAGGTCGAAGAATACAAAGGTCGTCCCTCCGGCAACGATGGGAACGTCCTCAAGGGCGACGTTTACGTCGCCGGCTGGTCCGGAAAGTTGGAAGTCTGCGGTTGGGTTGATGCCAACTGCGGGAATATTGAAAATTGCAGCCGCACCCATTGGCCCGGTAAGCCCGCCGACGGTCCAAACAACCGGGTCGTTTAATTCGTAGTAAGTCATGGTGAACATACCTGCCGGTCCGGTTACCTGGGCGTTTTCAAGCGGTAAGCCTTCGCGGCTAAGGTAAATCATCACTGCGGCGGCGTTTGCGTCGCTGGGCTGGGCGTTCAGACTTTCGAACTGCTCCCACCGCGAAGTTGTAACTATCGGGGCCGTGGGGATTTCTAGCTCCATGTCACTAGTCACATAAACGCTGGTCCGAAAGGTGGGGCCGGAAACGATCAGAGTGTGCGGTGCGGCGGTGTCTCCCACCAGTACGGAAAAATTGCCGTTTGCAGAAACATCGCTTGTGACTGCGCTTCCCCGCTGTTGAATATCGAGGTCGCTAAAATCCAAGAATACACCGGGGTTTTCGCATAGGGTGGGGTTTCTAAAATCGAAAATAGAGCAGAGGTCGCCGGTGTAGCTGTCTCCATCTCCATCTCCATCTCCATCTCCATCTCCATCTCCGTCACCGCCGACGCCGCCACCTCCGCCGCCGCCAGGATTGGTCGGAATTGGATTGTCTTTGGCAGGGCAGGCAGCGGAAACCAGACAGAACGTGAGGACAAGCGAGCGCAACATAGTAATAAGGCTACTCGCGGTGTCGCTGCCACGCCAGCGGTCCGCCTAGAAAAGTGAATTCGTCTACAGTTTCGTCAGTTTGCTTCGCAGGCTTCCGCACATCGTTCGCAGGTGTCGCCGGTTTTTTTCGAAAGGGTTTCGTACCAACGCCAACACCTTTCGCAGCGGTTACCACCGGCTTTCGCGACTTCTAGCTTGGGAGACTCGGAGTCTTCTTTGGCGATGACGACCTTTGACACGATAAAGAGCTGCTCCAGTACTGGCTCTTGTGACGCGAGCCAAGCTCTATCGGCCTTCGTCGGCGAAATCGTTATCTGCGCGTCTTCCGAACGGTTTTTCTGCGCGCGGAATGCTTCAAGCTCTTTGGTGGCGAGTTCGCGATACTTGATAAAAGTGGTCCAGCGCTTAACGATTTCGTCGTTTTCGTCGAGCCTCTTGCCCTTTGGAAGATCGGCAAGGTGGACCGATTTCTCCTTGTTGGGCGATTCGGGCAGATGCTGCCAAATATCTTCGGCCGTAAAGCAAAGAATCGGGGCGACTATGCGCGAGAGTGTATTGCAAATCGTGTAGAGGACGGCTTGGGTTGCTCGACGAGCCGGCGAGTTGGCGGCATTCGAATAAAGATGATCTTTAATGACGTCCAAATACTGGGACGAAAGGTCTGTGGAGAGATAGTCGACTAGAGCACGGTAGACCACGTGCAACTCGTACTTGTCATAGGACTCGCGAATTCGGGCCACAAGATCTCCAAGTTTCGCTAAGGCGAAGTTATCTACTTCGCTGAGATTGACGCTACTGAGAGGATGTTTTCCTGGGTCGAAGTCGCTCAAATTCCCCAGCATGAAGCGGCTGGCGTTTCTAAATTTTCGGTACCAGTCGATGAGTCCAGAAAGAAGTTTTTCAGAGTAGGGAATATCTCCGCGGAACTCAGTCGAGGCGACCCAAAGGCGGAACATTTCGGCTCCGTATTTTTTGATCACGTCCTCAGGCGGAACATATTTAACTTTTCGTCCCTCTTTGCGGGCTCTTTCTATATCGCTTTTGGAGTAGGGAGTCCCTTCCTCGTTTAGGACAAAACCGTGGGTAATGACGCTCTTGTAAGGAGCCTTTCCTTTCATACCAACGCCAATTAACAAGGACGAATGGAACCAGCCTCTGTGCTGGTCGGAACCCTCCAGGTATAGATCGATGTCGGAAATCTCTGGATACTTGCTGCCGACAGCGAACCAAGAGCAGCCGGACTCAAACCAAACGTCAACGATGTCTTGCTCGGCGCGAAATTTATCGCTGCCGCACGATTTACAGGTGGTCAAACTTGGTGGTTTGAGTTCGTCGATGGATTTTTTGTACCAGGCATCAGACCCCTCAGTTTCGAAGATGGTGGCGACGTGCTCCATGATTTCAGGGTCGGCGTGGAGGTCTCCGCAGTCATCACAGTAGAATGCGGGGATGGGGACACCCCAAATTCGTTGTCTGGACAAACACCAATCCGGTCGGTTGGCTATCATGCCTCGGATCCGTTCCTGTCCCCAACCTGGAATCCATTCGGTGTTTTCGATTTCCCCGAGTGCGCGGTTCCGCATTTCATTGTGGTCAATTCCGACAAACCACTGGTCGGTAGCCCGAAACAGAACTGGCCCCTTGCATCGCCAACAGTGCGGGTAGCTGTGATGAACTGATTCGCCTGGCTTGTTTAAGAGAACCCCGAGCTCGTCAAGGTATTGAACAATTTTTGGGTTCGCATCCCAGGTGGTTTGTCCTTGGAACTTGGGCACCTCGTCGGTGAATTTTCCTGCGTCGTCAATGGGGGCATAAGGGGGGAGGCCATGAGCCATCCCGGTTCGATAGTCGTCGGCGCCGTGACCCGGCGCGGTATGAACGAGACCGGTTCCTTGCTCAAGAGTCACGTAGTCGGCGAACCAAATTCGAAAGAAATTGTCTTCTGTGGACTCGACGAAGGGGTGTCGGTACTGAACGCCCTCTAAGGTAGCGAGTGCTTCCTTACTTATTTCTATTGATTCTGTCGGCTCTCCTTCATTGTCCATGGCCTTGTTGACCGACTCTGAGAGCTCTTTGGCAACGAGTAAATATTCGTCTTTCTTTCGCGACGGAATCGCCACGTATTCGAAGTCTCGCGAAAGGACCACTGCCAGATTGGATGGAATGGTCCATGGCGTTGTGGTCCAAATTGCGAGGGCCAGGGTCTTACCCTTTAGACTTGGGGACAGGGTTTCTGGCTTAAAATCATCCGCGAGTGGAAAACGAACGTAGATGGATGGCGAAGTGTGGTTTGCGTACTCAATTTCTGCTTCAGCAAGTGCGGTGTTGTCTTTTGGGCACCAGTAAACGGGTTTCTTGCCACGGTACAGATAACCTCCACGAGAAAAACTAGCGAGTGCGCGGACAATAGAAGCATCGTAGTAAGGAAGTAGCGTTAAGTACGGATCCCCCCACTGTCCAAATACACCAAGCCTCTTGAATTCTTCGCGTTGAAGGTCAACGAATTTGAGTGCGTACTTGCGGCACTCCTCTCGGATATCCGCTTTGGACATCTCTCGCTTTTTCTTGCCGAGCTCTCTATCGACGGCGAGCTCGATAGGAAGGCCGTGGGTGTCCCAGCCAGGAATGTAGGGCGCATAAAACCCGGCCATGGTTTTGTATTTGACGATAATGTCTTTGAGGAGCTTATTGAGAATGTGCCCGTAGTGGATATTGCCGTTTGAGTACGGCGGGCCATCATGGAGAATGAACGGTTTGGCGCTGCTCTTTCTCGCCTCGAGTTTCTGATAAAGGCCCGATTTCTCCCATTCGGCGAGGAACTCCGGCTCGCGCTTGGCGAGGCCGCCACGCATGGGGAAACCCGTTTGGGGCAGATTCAGGGTGTCTTTGTACTTTCCTTTGCCGGACATGGGCGGGCGCGATGGTAACAGCTTTGTCAGGAATAAAAGTGGGGTAGTCTCCAAACTATGCCGGAAGAAGTGCGCCCTAGAGCGTCTTGGGATGACTACTTTATGAACATCGCACAGGTCGTGTCCTCACGGTCGACCTGCCCACGAAAGTACGTGGGGGCTGTCATTGTCCGAGACAAGACTATCCTTTCCACGGGTTACAACGGATCTATCCGCGGTATGCCGCACTGTAGTGACGTCGGCCATATGATGGAGAACGGTCATTGTGTGGCTACCATTCATGCCGAGTCCAACGCCATCCTTCAAGCCGCCAAGAATGGGGTCACCATTGAGTCCTCTTCCATCTACGTAACGGCGAGCCCATGCTGGAACTGTTTTAAGCAATGCGCGAATGCCGGGATCAACCGTATTTGCTTTGGCGAGTTCTATCGAGATGAGCGGATTTTCGATGTGGCAAAAAAACTAGAGATCGAATTGCTCCACATCCCATTTGCGGACGCTGGTTGAGAATGAAACGTTTTGTTGCTTCTGTTTGCGTGTTTTTCGCAATGCTATTGCTTAGCGTTCCTACCTCGACTTTTTTGGGTTTTGAGTCGGGCTTTAGCTCATTGGTTACCGAGGCAGAAGCTGCGGGTCAAGACAAAGGTGCAGGGTTCAAGCGCCGCCGGAGACGACGACGAAATAGCCGGAGGTATCGAGGGCGACTTGCGAAGGAGAGTGAACTCCGCACTGAGCCTTTGCCTGAATCGAGCGGAGAAGTCTGGATCTACGCCGTAAATTTTAAAACGGAGTACAAGGTCGAGCTCTACAAAGAAGAGAGAAAAACAGATATCGGTGCTCTCTCTGAACTCGACGAGGGATTTCGCTGCAAGAGAACGAACGAGGTCAGGTCGATTGATCCTCGTCTGTACGAACTCCTATCTCTGATTTACGACCATTTCGGGAAGCGCAGAATTCAGTTGGTTAGCGGCTTTAGAAATCAGCGCAATGAGGGCAGTCGCCACTATCACGGCGCCGCCATGGATATTCGGATCCCTGGGGTTCCGTTGAGAAAACTCCATCGCTACGTGAAGTCACTGGACACCGGTGGTCTTGGGATCGGTCTGTATCCGAGGTCTAGATTTGTCCACTTGGATATTCGAGCCCCCGGCGAACGCTCGTATCGTTGGGTCGATCGAAGTCGGCCTGGGGGGGGGCGCGGGAAAGAACCGAGCCGTTTTTGGCGACGGCGAAAACGTGAAAGTTCAAAGTGAGTTGGGAAGCGATTCAGGCTTGGGTACTTCCAGGCCAAAAGCAAGCTTGGCCGAAACTCGCATCTGTTCATCGTCGCCAGTTGTAAAAAAACGCCGTGGGCCCTGAGACCAAGCATCGTGCACTAGCATGCTTGAAAGTTCTTTGGCCGGATCCAACATCGTGACGCCAGGAAGGACTTCCTTTAGTACCGGCAAGAGCGCTGGGTAGTGAGTACACGCCAATAAGAGAGCGTCTATCTCGCCGAGCTCCTCGACAATGGGAGCTAAGGCATCCCGTACTAGCTGTCCCTCTAAGACACCTCGTTCTACCAACGCACTTAAGGGTTGCGCGACGACTTGGACAAAATTCGCGTTTGGCAATGCGTGACCGTACGCATTGGTTTCAATGGTCCGTATTCCCCCAATGACGCCTATCTTGTCGAAACTCAACTTTTTCAAAACGCGAACGCCCGCAGAAATTACATCGAAGACTTGCAGGTCAATCTGGGCCCCAGGCAAAACGCTGCTGGCAGCGTTGCATGCAACGACGACTGCGTCGCATCCCCACTCCGATTCCGCGAAAGCGGCAATCTTCACCAGGCGGTCCTGGAGTTTTTTGGTTGGGGTTTTCCCATAGGGCGTGAAGCCTGCGTCGGAAAGATAATGGAACGCGACATCCTGAGGAAGATGCTTGACCGTCCCTAGTCCACCGATACCCCAATCGACGATAAGTGGCCGGCGGAACGTCATGGGTATTGTATCGGTTTAAGCGTGGCTGTTTCTATCGGTCCCGAGTCGAAGGCCAGAATCTTAGAGCGGAGACCAACATTAAGTACGCTGAATTTCCCTTTGGGAAACCGGCTGGACAGGTACCAACGATACTCATGTTCTGCGCGAATAGGATTGTACTTCAGCATCTCGCCCCATTCTTTCGACTCGACGAGCTTGTCAAGAGAGCGCTTGAAATGAGGGAAGCGAAAATGGTGGGCGCGGACCCTGGCTTTGTCGAATAAAGCACGGGGCATGTCGCGGGCTGTTGCAGGGCTGGCAACCATATCAACGATGAGAAGGCGTCCTCCGGGTTTTAGAACTCGTTCGATTTCTTCTGTGATTGGGTCCCAGTCAAGGTAACGAAAGGAAAGGAGTGATGTGACGAAATCAGTGCTCTTGTTAGAAAGGGGGAGTTCAGGTCCTGTGATCTGCTCGAACGAGAGCCGAGTGTCTCCTGTGCTTCGTTTTCTGGCTTGGTTCAACATTTGCTGAGATTCGTCCAAGCCGACACCGCTCTTTATTCTATTTCTCAACGCCCGCATCAGTGCGCCGGTCCCGCAGCCGATGTCGCAAACGGTTGCGTTTGTTGGGATTCGATCTTCTAGCCAGTTCCATTCATCCTGGCGTACTCGAATGTCCTTGTAGGCTTCATCGTAGAGCTCTGCGACGTAGTTATATTGATCGCGATCTCCAATCTTCTTGGGCTCGTATTGGTCCATTGGAACCGGGCGTGAAAGCCCCGTGTATTTGCCGACTGATCCCATAAGTCCGTGTGATTTTCGGCCAGGAATGCTCAACATATAGAGTGGGCTAGAACGAGACACGGAGAGACGGAATGCGTCGGGTCTTGACGAGAATGTTGTGTACAGCTGATACCCGGACGCTTTGATGTTGAATGTTCTAGCTATGAATGGTGCGAACCAGCGTCCTGTCCGGCACGCGTGGAAATAAGCTTTTGCGTTTGAAGCAAACGGACTTTTCATAGAGCGCCATTCGTGTGGGCTGAACTGTTCGGGCCTTTTTATGGTGCCGAACATAATGCCGTAGAGGCCGCTATGGCCAAAGAAGTGGAGCTCGTCTAACCGTGATGATTCAAGGGCGCCCGAAAAATCCTGCTTGGTTTCTGTCGGGACACAGCGAACCGCAAAACCAGCGTTGCGTAATTCATTGGCTTTGGTTTCCGCGCAGCGCTTAAACACCAAATTGTCGTCGCGGTAACGAGTCGTGTATGTCACCAGCGCAGTTGGCAAGGCTCTTCTCTCAGAATATCAGATGGCGCTGGGGACCAGGCACCGGCGTTGGGTTTCACTAGCCAGCGTGTTTTTTTGTCGGGGTCGTAAACCCAGAAATTTGTTTCGTTGCCGGTGTAAAAATGAACAGAGACAGATTCGGTTTTCGTTTCCATATAATGAACTTGGTAGTGTTCAATCGCGAGTATGTCTCCAGGTTTCGCATCAAAGTTGGCGTTTATTGGCTTGAGCAGAATATTCCGTAGGTGGCCTTTGAGCAGATAGACAAATCCTGAAGAATTGCCATGGTCGTGGGGTAGGCATCGGACGTTGGCCGCCCAACGAAGCACAAGTGCCTCGCGTCCTTCTATCCTCACAGCGATCTTCCGATATGGAAGGCCCGCTTTGGGTGGTTTTCCGCTCTTTAGAAGAAGAGTAGAACGATGCCGGTCACACCAAGTTATGAACGCGTTTTGAGCTAGAGATGGCGAAACCGGCATCCTTTCCAAAACGTTCATGGAAGCGAGAGTATTCCCGATTCGGTAGGCAATATATGGTTCAAGGACCATACTAGAACGGTTTGGGGCGTTATTCGGGAGTGGCTTGTTCTGCACGGTAATGGCTAAACAAGACGCCAGATAGGCAAAAAAACAAAGTTTGTTTTGCTAATAAATACGCTGGCCTGTGAACCAGGTATGACTTGTGCTCTCAAGAAATGGGCATGGGATACGGATACCAGAACGTCTTTTTCAGTTTGGTAATCCTTGTCGGTGCTCTGTTTCTCGCTTCGCCTGAAGCAAGGGCGGGCGGCAAGCCCCGTCAGCCCCTCTCTCGGTCGGGTCGCCCGGTCAATAAAGTGAGAATCATTTTACAGGCGCGTAAGGGGCGAGCCCCCACGACGCTATTAGCTACGTTTGCCAAGAAAGGTACGGGCCTGCGGGTTTTTGGGGGAGGCGTTTCTCAAGATAAAAAACGAGGACAGGGACCGAATGGTCAAATGTGGCATCTCTACGGAAAACTCGGTTTCTCGACCTTAGTGGATAAGCATGGAGTGGTCGTCGATATTCCCGCTGTCAATTTTTCCGTTCGCAGCACGATGTTAATGACAGGTTTGAAATCGACGATTTTTGAAACGGTTCCGTCAAAGGCTTGGCGACCTCCTTTGGCCAGGAGACTGCTGCCGAAACTGAAACTAACCGCGTCAGCGCGTCAATCCGCGATAGAAAAAGCGAACCTCAATGCGATTCGGGCCCGTTTGTTCAAAAGTCCGATTCTTCGAGGTGTAGATGCTGCGGACATTGCTGGTTCAGTGACCTCACAAAAACCT
Organism: uncultured Kofleriaceae bacterium; assembly: GCA_964410875.1. Classification (GTDB taxonomy): domain Bacteria; phylum Myxococcota_A; class Polyangia; order Haliangiales; family Haliangiaceae; genus CAYPIX01. Next base: position 21,651 of record CAYPIX010000033.1, on the reverse strand, counting down.
GGCCGCTATAAAAGCGGTAGGTCTTCGCTTCGAATAGACAGCGCTCGTGAGCTTGAATTGGGCTACGACTTTCACTACGACAATTTAATGAGTTTTGGCTTTCAGGACAGTGGGGAGAAATACAATCTCATGGTTGAACTCGACGACTCCGGGCTCGAAGAGCCCGACGAAGCAATTGATTCAGATCTGTTTGAATAGTTAGGTTGGGCGCGTGCGCGACATGGTTTGCGCCTCTTCAAGGAGTTCGCCGGCGTGAGCGAGTGCCCGTTTGCTCATTTTATTGCCGGCAAGCATACGCGCTACTTCTTCCCGCCGAGCTGTCTTAGACAGTTTGGTTACGTTGGTCTCCGTGTGGCCATTCACGTCGCTCTTGCTAACGCGGAAATGACTTTCCGCCGAAGACACGCCAGCAAAGGCGGCGATTTGAGCTAAGTGAGTGACGCAAAGAACTTGTCGGCACGTTGCTAAGCCATGAATCTGTTTGCCAACTGCCTGTGCCGTTGCTCCACCAATACCCGCATCGACTTCATCGAAAACATAGCTCGCAACTCCGTCGGCTTCACGAAGAGCTAGTTTTATGGCCAACATGATACGTGAGAGCTCTCCACCAGAGGCAATCTTGGCTAACGGCTTGGCTTCCTCACCGCGGTTGGAAGACAGAAGTAATTCGACGCGGTCGTGGCCTTCTGGACCGAGATCGATGGGCTCCAATATTGGTGTGAGCCTTGCTGATTTCATGTCGAGTTCGGCCAAGGAACCACGAACACCAGCGGCCAGGGACTTCGCTGCTTTTTCTCGAGACTTAGAACACTGCTGGGCAATTTTACGAGCCTGTTTCTCATGCACAGCCACTTCTTTTTCGAGTTCTGCTTTGTCGGCCTCAAAATTCTCGAGGCGGTCGAGTTCTGAGCGAAGCTTCGCGGTTTTCGCGATCGCTTCTGCTAGTCCTCCGCCATGTTTTCTCTTTAGTCTGGTAACGAGAGTGAGTCTTTCCTCGACCGCACTAAGTCGTTGGGGGTCCGCATCGAGGTTCTGGAGGTAGTGCTGAAGCTGTTGGGCGAAATCATCCAAGAGAGATCGCGCTTCCTGGCCAACAGACACGGCCCCACTTAAATTTTCATCAAATGACGTAACAGCTTCGAGTTCCCGAAGACCTGCGTCTAGGCGCTCGAGTGCAGAGCTGTCATCAGAGTACACATTGAGCTCAGCTATGTGCGCGGCACTTTGCAATCTGTCGACGGACCGAAGCCGTTTTCGTTCTGCTTCTAATTCGGTGTCTTCGCCAGGCGATAATTCTGCCGCTTCGAGCTCTTCTAGTTGGAAGGTCAAGAATTGCGCTTTTTCTTCACGCATAGCATCAGCTGTCTCAAGCTCGGCCAATGCTTGCTTCGAAGAGGCGTACTTTTTGAAAGCGGAGCGCATGGATTCTACGAGGTCATTATGGTTGCCAAACTGATCGAGAATCGCGCGATGAAGCTTTGGATTGGATAGCCCCTGGTGCTGGTGTTGGCCCGAGAGATCAACCAACATCGCGCCAAGCTTCGCTAAACAAGCTGCAGTGGTGAGAGCACCGTTTACATAGGTGCGACTACGACCTCCTCGGTGAATCACACGACGCACAAGGAGTTCGGGGGAGTCGTCAGGGAGTCCTGCGGCGTCCAAAATATGAGAGATCGCAGTTTGGAGGTCGGGCGGGACCTCAAAAATCGCTTCCACCACCGCTTCGTCGGTTCCGGTCCTTGGAATGTCTGCGCTGGCACGACCTCCGCGTAGCAAATTGACCGCTTCGACAATGAGTGACTTACCTGCGCCGGTTTCACCGGAAAACACGTTCAAGCCCGAGCTGAGATCGATTGCGACGTCAGACAGAATGGCAAAGTTCGTGACTCGGAGGTGTTTGAGCATGGCTAGGTCCGTGGAGTTCGGGCCACAAACGCGCCCCAATGGAGTTTTTCTCGAAGGATGTCGAAGTAGGGTTTGCCAGAGTCGAAAGTGATAAGTGGTTTCTGGTTTGCGGTAATTTCAACTCGATCGCCGGGCTTGAAGGCGTGAGCCCACAAACCGTCGAGAGTGATAACGACACCGCGTGAGTCCGGTCCGACCGAGACGCTTATTGTTTCCTGTCCCTCGACAACCAGTGGTCGGTTGGTGAGAGCATGAGCACAAATGGGCGTGACCACCATGGTCTTATGCCCGGGCACCATGATTGGGCCGCCGGCGGCAAGGTTGTAGGCTGTAGACCCCGTTGGGGTCGCGACGATTAGTCCGTCAGCGCGATAGCGAGCAATAAATTTGTGGTCAAGATAGGTATCGAGTTCTACCAACCTCGCCATTGCGCCCTGATGGATGATGGCGTCGTTGACGGCTCCGATTTCGATTGGTTTGCCGCCGTCTGGTCGATATGTGACGTGAAGACGCATTCGTTCTGTTCGAGGTAGCTTGCCGGCTACTGCATCTCGAATCGCTTTTAGAGCGGAGTCAGAATCGAACTGGGTCAAAAAACCAAGACGACCAAGGTTGACACCCAAAACAGGCACACCTGAGTCCGCTACCAAACCAGCAGCGCGCAGCATGGTCCCGTCCCCTCCGAGAACCACCACTAAGTCTGACGATTCAGCAAAGCCCGCCTCGGCCACCTCCTTTGCGTCTTTAGGCGTGAAGCCGCGCTCTTTTGAAACGATGATGTGATGGCCGGCTTCAACGAGTGGAGGAGCCAACTGCTCTAGGAGTCGCTCCGCCTCCGGGGATTCGGACCGAAGAATGAAACCAATACGTGGCACTAGCTCTCTTGGGTACCACAGCTGCCTGACAGGACGGGGTTACTGACAGGCTTGAGGTAAGCAGCTTAAGGCCGTATTCAGCTCAGACCAGACCGCATGATTTCCCTTTTTTGGGGACGCGGCTGCTATCACGCAATTGTTCTTGGCCCGAAGGATCATCCGGAGTTTCACTTTCTCGCCCGAAACAAACGCATCATAAATGTCTGCAGTCCCCAGGAATTCGCCTTCGCGGCGCGAGGGTTTGAAACTCGTCTTCACTTCCTCAAGGGGGTAAGTCGCCTTTTTGCCCTTGCCGACGGCGTCCACTAACCCTTTGAAATAGACGTCCATCAACTCTTCAGCGCCAGCGGAGTCGGTAACTCGGTGGTCGTCGAAATCGAGGGCGAAAACATAGCTGAAGTAACCATCCTCTTCTGGTTTGAACATGCTGGGGTGGAAGAACAGCTCCTCGTCACCTTTAGGCATTGTGGGCGCGAATTCTGGGGGGAGGGGAATATGTTCGTAACGGAAGTTAGGGGCCACAGGGCAGGTTCGTGCTCGTTTTGTTTCCGCTGGGCTCACCGGCTCAGCCGTCGCTGGGGCCTCCGGGGCCTCCGGGGCCTGAACAGGCTTAACATCGGCCACATCTTTCGGGGCGGTTCCTCCGCAGGACAGGAGAGCCAGAAAAGGAAAAAGAAGGAGGTTCGTTCTCGTGGAGAGCATAGGCGGACTGTGCCATATCTGACCTGGGGCTGCACATCTTGCTTGTGGCGCTTGGTTCTCTTGACAGTCGTGCCCAGGTTCGATAGACGAGTGTCTTCCGAAATGCCGCAACCACAGAAAAGTACTTGGCTCACCAAAGAAGCCGCCACCGCCCAGCGCGATTGGTGGGTAATCGATTTAGAAGGCCAGGTGCTTGGACGGGCCGCTACACGGATAGCAACCGTTCTTCGGGGTAAACACAAGCCAACATATACCCCTAACGTCGATAGCGGTGATTTTGTGGTTGCCATCAATGCCGACAAGGTCAAGTTCACCGGTCAAAAGCGAGAGAACAAGATGTATCGGCACCACACCGGATACATCGGTGGCCTCAAAGAGTCGACTGCCGACGTTATGTTGGAGAAGCACCCCGACGAGGTTATCGAACGTGCGGTTTGGGGCATGCTCCCCAAGGGACCGCTCGGTCGAAAGATTATTAAGAAGTTGAAGATTTACGCCGGTGCTGAACATGGCCACACCGCGCAGAAACCCAAACCCTTAACTCTCACGAAATAAGCGCGAAACATGGCTACTTCAAACGACAACCGAACATACGCAACCGGACGACGAAAAACTGCGGTAGCCCGCGTTTGGATTCGGCCCGGTTCAGGCAAGTTTACTATCAACGCTCGGGACGACGAGTCTTACTTCTCGCGTGCAACGGCTCGCATGGTGATTCGCCAGCCTCTTGAAGAAACCGGTTTGCTTGAGCAGTACGACGTGGTTGCTACCGTTAAAGGCGGCGGGATTTCCTCTCAAGCTGGTGCGGTTCGCCACGGTATAACGCGAGCTTTGATGTCGACAGACGGTGAGCTCCGACCTGCTCTCAAAGCAGCTGGATACGTTACTCGAGATCCTAGGAAGAAAGAGCGTAAGAAGTACGGTCTTAAGGGCGCTCGGGCTAGATACCAGTTCTCGAAACGTTAGGTACTGCTGTGCGAGTCGCAGTCGTTGGCGCTTCCGGGTACACCGGTTCGGAACTGGTGCGCCTGTTACATGGTCACTCGAAAGTCGACGTTACTGCCGTATATGCGGGGCGGTCGGCGGGGCGACAACTTGAAGACGTCTTTCCGCAATTTCGCGGCTCTGCTTCCTTCACCTTGGACGCCTTTTCCCCTGAGAAAGTGGCGAAGAATGCCGATGTCGTTTTTACCGCGCTTCCCCACGGTGCTAGCGCGAAGGCGGTTTCCTCCCTTATGGCGCAAGGGCTTAAGGTCCTCGATCTGTCTGGGGATTTTCGCCTCGATCTCAACGGGTATAAAGAATGGTACGGGGGAGGGAAAGAGCATCCAAATCCCAAACTGCTAGAACAAGCGGTGTACGGATTGGTTGAAATGAACCGCGAAAAGATTCGGAGAGGGCAGCTTGTGTCTTGCCCGGGCTGTTATCCAACGGCGACGACTCTACCCTTGCTCCCTCTTTTTAACGCAGGTCTGGTTGATGAGGGCGCACCGGTCATTGTTGACGCGAAGAGCGGTGTGTCTGGTGCCGGCCGAGAACCTGGGCTTGCGACGCATTTTGCGGAAGCGGGTGAAGGGGTTAGAGCCTACAAGGTTGCCGGTTTACATCGACACACGCCTGAAATAGAGGAAGTTCTAACGGCGGCAGCGGGCAAAGGCATTGCTGTTAGTTTCACTCCGCACCTGCTGCCAATGACTCGGGGTATCTTATCGTGTTCTTATCTTGTGCCGAAGAGGGGCATTACAGAGGGCAAGTTGAAGCAGGTTGTCTCTGATTTTTACCGCGATGCTCCCTTTGTTGAGGTCCTTCGAGATACTCTTCCCGATACATCTTTCGTGAGAGGATCCAACATGGCTCACGTTTCGGTTCGGCTGGACGAAAGGGTGAATCGAATCGTCGCAATGGGTGCCATAGACAATTTGATTAAGGGCGCTGCAGGTCAAGCTGTGCAGTGCATGAATCTAATATGTGGATTTGAAGAGACCGAAGGTCTGCCGCGTATAGCGCCGTTTCCATAGTGTTCAAAACTAGGCAGCCATTAACCAGACGCGTTCAAACGGGTGGGTAGAGAGTGCTTCTCTCAGGTTTTCTTTGGTGCCGAAGAGCGTCTTTACCTGAGATTCATAGATCTCAACGAGCTTGGTTTTCTTGTCTATAGGTGCGTTTAATTCGAGGCTCTTCCATTGGATATTGGGGGCTACATCAAAGAGACGTTGTTCCACTTCAGATTTGCTAGCGTTACGTATGTACGGGAAGTCCTCGTAAAACAAAACGTTGTAACCACGGTTTGTTAGCAAAGCGCCGGCGCCGGCACAGAGAAGGTGATCGACATGGGCACCAACACCAAGCGGGCAAAGAAGAGTATCCTCACTCTTTGCGCTGGATGCGATTAACTCCGCAATCTTCTTTGCCGTGAGAGGGTCGTTGCCGTTGATCCCTGCAAACAAGGACGGCAGAGTAGGGTAAACCCGCTTGGCAAGATGGCGCCGGTGGTATGCGTCAAGTTCGTCAAGGTGCCGATACGAAACTCCTAGCTCTTTCATCGCAAGAGTATCTTCTTTTTGCCTTTTCTGAACCGTTGCCATTGCTTCTGGTTGTTCCAGTGGCAATTTCGTGCAGAGTGTGAGGACTTCGGAAACCGTGGCTTCTTGCGCCAGAAGACCGCCAACGCTCAAGACCGCGTCATCGAGGTGAGGCGAAAGCACCAATAAAGAGTTCCAATTCTGCTGGATCAATTTCGCTCCTTATACGCAAGCTACGCTTTAGGTGCTAGTAGAGTTTACCTGCCTAACAGGCCGAGGTGCCGACGAGCTTTTACGGCAGAGGTCGACGCCCAAAAACGCAGCATCTCCGCGACCAGAGAACTCTTGGCCACGGTGTCTCGAATCTGTCCAGGCGGTAAGCCATCAATCTGGCGGGTTGTGTCGATGATTTGTAATAAATCGTTGGAGCAGAGGGCACCGGCACGAAGGGAGGTTTTGTGGAGAGCGTTTTGCCACCCGGCGGCGTCAGTGAGCGGGGAGATCGCGTACGCGGTAGCGGCGGTTTCGAGATTTTTTCTATATTTTCTCGGTAAGGCCCTCTTGATTCGCTGACTGAGGCTACTGAGGACGTTTGGATCGGAACCTGGAGGAGCGGAAAAGTCTGGCACAACGATTTTCGTGGCCGCTGCAAGAACCAACAGCAATTCATCGGAATTCATGCGGATGGCCGAGAAGGTATGCGTGCTCAACTGGGCCAAACCAAAACCTACGATGAAAGCCTGGCTGGAACGCGGTAGAGAACGAACTGCAGGGGATAGTACGAGGCAAGGTGGGTTTGTTAGTTCGACTGTGCATGGTGGGCCAGCTACCGATGACTCATAGATGTCACACTGGGTATTCATGGCTTCACTCAGCGTGTAGCAAATTCCATACAACGGATGACTTTCCTCTTTGTTGATCCGGCGCGGCTTGGTAACGCCGGCTTTACTGAGAGGAATAGAGTAGAGCTGTGCTAAGGAATCGGAGATAACCCCCAATAAGGCCGTTGCGGGTTTATCGAGTGCTCCGTCTATCGCAATGCTCCTGATTACATCGGTCGAGAAAGAGTGCGGTGCAAAAGCAGCACCTTTACTACGAATTGGCCCTGCATCACCTCGAAGTATGGCTGCGGTCTGGCTAGCAAGTCCAGATTCTGTGGGCTTATCCATCACGTTGTAGGACTCTTTAAGCGCGTCCCAATAGTCTGGATCAGATGGGTATTGCTCGACGCACTTCCAAGCTTCAGCTAGGCTTTGCTCCGGGCTACCGTTCTTCCTAAGGCTGGTAAGCCATTCGAATTTCAGGTCGCGGTTATTGGGATCTTGTGCGGAACCTTCACCGAGGGTTTCTACGGCTTTGTGCGGGAGCCCCATTCCATCCCGGTAAACATTTGCCAATGCGGAGTAAGCGACGGTTGCACCTCGCCCACCAGCATATGGGATTTCACCGGTACTTGCGCGCTTAACATGGTCGGCTAAGCTTGCCGCATATCCAACCCAGTTGCCCTCTTGCATAGCATGGGCTTGGTATAGGTCGGCAGCATCCCCTACTGGCCCGGTGAGTACAACGGCTTCATGAAGAGCCTCAACTGCAGCCTTCTTATTTCCCATTTCGATTTCGAGTTGAGCAACCAGTGCAAGTGATGTCGACCGCTCGCTGGGATCCGTCTGCGTTCCAAGTCGTTTTCGAGCATCGCCAAGTGCTTCGTCGGTTCGACCAGCCTCGCGGAGAAGTAGAGAACGTCTTTGTAAGATTTCGGGATTGTGTTTGTCGATTTCTAACGCTTTCCCTAGGTATTCGAGTGCGTTTTCGACATCTCCAATTTGGTTGTAGAGACGGGCGAGGTCTTGGTTGAAACCCAGCCTGTCACTGTCTTCAATACTGTTAGTTGAGTTTTCTAGCGCTTCAATGGCTCGTCGTGGTTGTGACGTTATCTCGAAAAGTTCCGACAGTCGCCGAAGGGCCAGGAATGAAGACGGATGGGCAGCGACTGCATTTTGCAAAGAGCTTATAGCGGCATTGACGTCGTTCTTGGTTTCGCGCAGGATGTCGGAAACATAAATCCAAATTCTACAACGTCGTTCTGGGCTTTTTGTCGTTCGTGAAATTTGTTCTAAGACATCGATGCAACGGTCAAAAAGCTGAGCAGCTCGGCCGGCCTCGATTAGAGTCTCGATCGCATTATCGTCTTCGGGCCATGAGCAAACCGATTTTTCAAGATCTTCAAATTGATGAAGAGCACTCTCACCAGCACGCGATCTCAAACGAGCGCTGCGGTACCAAAGCGAAGACACTCTTTGAGGTGAGGTGAGTAGGCCAGCTTCGGTTCTGCATGCTTCCGCTGCATTCGAAAAATCGTCGTTGGCTTCAGAGACTCTTGCGATTCCGCGTACAGCTTCGAGACAAGAGGGTACTTCGTCTAGCGCTGCTCGAAACGATTCGATTGCTTGAGCCGGGCTTGTTTTCTCGCGAAGTATGGCGAGGTCGAGAAGGTAGTCGGCCCTCGATTGCTTATCATGGGTAATGTCGACGAGCCTGCGCAGAACATTTGCATGAACAGGTTTGTCTTGGTCTTTGCGGACACGGGAATCAAGTTGGAGTAGCGCCTGAAGATCCCGCGGGTCGTTGTCTGAGATTACGCTGTAGGTCTCTATGATTTCGTTGGGGTTGGCTAGGCCATTATTGCTTTGGATACGAGCCTGTTCGTGGAGAGCAGCAATCTGTGCTTTCGGATCACGAAAACAGGCAGTTTGGCGAGCGTATACATCTGCTAGCGCGGCCCACGAACCAGTTCTGTTGTAGATACTCTCAAGAGCTAGCAAGGCTGAAAGATTCCCAGCTTCGCTTTCAGAGGCTTTTTCGAAGCACTCAGCAGCACTTTCTAAATTGGTAAGCTGGTTTGCAAAAGTTTCACCTTGTGCAAGGAGAAGCGTGACACGTCGAGATTCATCCTTCGTTGTGGATATTTCTTTGCTGATTGATGCGATTAACTCATTCCACTTCTGTACTCTTGATTGTAGTCGGATCAGAGCCAAGACAGAGGGACGGTAGTCTGCGTATTCTTTAACCGAAATTTGGTAGTAGTTCAGAGCCTTGTCTGTGTCGCCGTCGTAGGTTTCGCTGATTTCGCCAACTCGGTACAATAACGATGCTCTTCGTTTTGGATCTTTTTCTACTTCTAAAACTTTAAGCAGGGTTTTAGAGAGCTCTTTCCAATTCTCCTGGGTTCTATACGCAGAGAGGAGTGGCTGGTATGAGTTTACTTTGCCAGGGTTCGCTTCGATGGCTTTTTTGAAATAGAGAACGCCTGTTTCGTAGTCATCAAGGTGATTGATACAAAGCTCACCCATTTTCGTAGATATGCTAGCTAATTCCTCCTTTGACTTAACGTACTCAAGATCTTGTTCTAGAAGGTCCAGGACCTCACGCCAATCACCATTCCTATGATAGATGCGCTTCAATCCCCGTCGCGCTTCTTGGTTAGCTCGATCAATAGCAATCGCTTCAATGTATTTTTGTTTAGAAACACTCGGCTCACCGAGTCGCTGTTCGTGGACGACACCAATCCGAGACAAAAGGGCAGAGATCTTGGCTTCGTTCGTGGAAAGGTCAGCTTCTTGCTGAAGCGACTTTGCAAGTTCGCGCCATTGTCCGCATATCTCTTGAACTCTTTGAAGAGACCGAAGTGCTAAAAGGTTACTAGGTTGTATTTGGAAGACCTGCGTATACGGTGCGATAGCGCGTGTTGGGTCGCTGAGATTCTCTTCCCAAAGATGTCCCACCTTCAGTAAATAGGAAACACGTTCGCCATCAGTTGAAGCATTCTCTGCTGCACTTTCGTATAAACGGACAAGTTGTCTATGTTCACCAACTTGAGCGTAGAGCCGCGAAAGAGCTTTGAATGCCCCATGGTGGCAGGAATCTAAAGACAGCGCTCGCTCGTAGGAATCGATTGCTTGCCTAATGTCACGGATTTCACAATCGTAAATATCGCCGACTTCACAATAGATAGCAGCAGCTTTTTGTGTACTGCTAGTACCGGTGGCTTGCATGTGGAGAATAGAAACCAGTTCCTCCCATTGTTTAGCCCGCCGGTATGCCAACGCCAATGCTCCCAGAGAGTTTTGATCTGTAGGCGCGAGCTCAACAGCGGAACGCAGGTATTCAAGGGCTTCGCTTGGCTGCCCTAGGATGTCCAAGAGGAAACCCATATTCCGAAGCATTGGTACTCGTAACGAGGCCTCTTTCGTTTTCTCAAGCTGTATTCGAGAAACACTTAAGAGAGAAACAAGCATCTCAGAGTCTTGGTAAATCCTCGCGAGTTCCTGGAGCACCAAGGGCTCGCCAGAAATTGCTTGGTTGGCTTTAAGTAGGGAGTCTAACGCTTCGTTAGGTTGATTAAGTTTAGCAAAACGAACCACTGCAGCTTGGTAGTGAAGCAGGCATTGTAGTTCATTGTCGCTGGTAGCAACGGCGGCCCGCTCTATGGTGCCAACGAGCCTGCCCCAATCCTCGGTTACGGAGAACAATTGCTGCAGGGAGAAAAGTGCATGATAGATGCTGGAATCCGAGGCGAGTGCTGCGGTGTAGAGCTCCACGGCAAGGTCCAAGTTTCCATCGGCAGCGGCAACGTCGGCCCGGTATTTTTGCAGGGCAGCACGGTGAGCTGAATCGGTGCGTAGCAAGTTGGTCGCAACATCTAGAGAATGCGCAAGTTCATGCTTCAATCCCGAAGATTCTGCGCACCGCTGCATGGATTTCAAGATTGAGAGTGCGTTTGGATTGAGCTCTGCCGCTCTTTGGTAATGCTTGAATGCACTCTTTTTGTCGTTCAGTCGGTCTTCGTAGAGGTGCGCCATCTCGAGGAGAAGGGCCGCGCTAAGTTTCTTGTCATTGGTAACATCGAGCTCTTTTTCGTAAACCAAAAGGGCTGATTTGAAATCACCGTTTTCGAGGAGGATGCGCCGTTCTCCGCGCAGAGCCGGCAACAGAGTTTTGTCTAACCTACTTGCGGTTTTGTAGCTAGCAAGAGCTTGGTCTATGTCACCTCTCTGTTGGTGTATTCGCGCGATGCCAAGGCTTAGCTCCGCTTCTCTATGAGCACCTGGGGAACGATCCAATTCTTCGTTGTAGACAAATAGTAGATCTTGAAGTTCAACATCCCGTGCGGAAACGGTCGCGTTGGTTGGCTCTTGAAAGTCAACATCGACCTCAGCGCGCTGCTTTCCGGCCGCTTCGCCTCTGTCGGCGTCCGAAGCGCCGCCAGGTATGATCTTATCGTCACCCACCCGAGTAATAAGGTTACCTGGAGGACCCCCCTGGGATCACTGTGTGCAAGCGAGTATTCCTACGCCCGAATGCGTCTGTTCAGCACTTAGCGGTCTATTTTCGGGTACGGAAAAGTAAGCCTTAGGTGCTACGAACGGGAGCGGTCGCTATCCTATTTGTGGGTCCTTGCGACTCTCTTGCATCCAATGTTTGTCGGACCGGTACCGAAAACGTTCTTTCGTCATTTCAATAGAGCCTTCGAGCGATAGAAAGAGTCGAGTTCCGGTTTCTATGTAACCGAGTTTAATTGCTAGGCGAGCAACATGGTAAGCCTCGGTCACGCCACCCTCTAGCGCTGTTTTACAAAGAACATCGAATGCTTCTCTGTACAGCTTTTGGTGGGATTCAATAGATTCATTTAGTTCAGTTGGACCAATTTCCACGTCGGCGCTGCGTGTCAGCCAGTTCGTCAGTTCGTCACTCTGACCGCTTACCTGAAGAAAAAAAACTTCGGCGGGCGAGAGCAGAGGAGGAGGCTGTTCTTCTGCACTCAGCTGAGATTCGTAAGCTAGATATTTGACTGTTTGCTCCAGACAATTCCGGGCCGATGAGGGCGGAGCGTTACGAAGAACTTGGGAAGTAGCATGGAATTGTGCGAGCTGAATTAGTACCCCAGCTAGCTGGAGGTGGGACTCTGGTTGCTCCGGGGATTCAGAAATTGCTTTTTCGGCTAGGGCAAGAGCGCCGTGCTGATTCCCTTCCCATAGCTTTTTAGATGCCCCAGACTCTGGAGGTGAAGGAGGTAAGGCCGCTTCTATCAGCCTGGTGATTTCTACTAAGGTTTGGTTGGCCGGCCGGTCAAAATTAGATGTCGATTCCAAACGAGGTTTGGTGATTCGATAAGTAATTAATGGAATAAGGACTGCGGCCGCAAGAACGAAAATGCCCAGGACCTCCGCCATGACTATTTTTCTTGCGGCGGTTCTTCCTGAGAACAAATCTCTTCAGCTTGGCAGGAAAGCGCGTCCGGATCAGTCTCCAGTCTTGCAGAACTGCTGCAGTTGCCGTTTTCGAAGAGTCCTAGTTCACCTAGACCGTTTCCGTTGACATCGTCGGTGCCGGGAATCTCACAGACAAGGACATCGTACATTTTCTGCATAACTGGGAGAGATAGAACGCCGGACCCAGGCATAAACGAGTCGCGGTACCGACGACCAGTGAGTGTTCCCATCTTTTCCCAATAAGCAGGTCGGGCAATACGGCGTGCGTTAGATAGTTCATCGGCGGGAATTCGGAAGAATGGTTGCCCACTTGGATCTGCTGCATCAAATGTACCTGCGTTCGGATCGAAGGATGGATCTCGCCCCATGATTGTTGGATCGCGCCAATCTAGGTCCAACCCGCAGGAACCTGCTGGAAGACAACGTTCACGTGTGCTTTCCGTGTTGTCCAGCTTTAGACCTGCGAGCGTTCCGCCAGCTTCGGCAATTAGTAACCAAGTCTGCCCTGGGACTTTCATTGTAATTACGTCTTGGGCATTGACATTCTGACCAGGCGCTATGGTTTGGACGATGTTCCCTTTGTTTTCTGGTGAGGTGGGGACAGTGACGTCGAACAAGATGACGCCCGCTGCGCCTGCGGCAACGTAGAGCTCCCCACCAGCGTAGAAAAGCTCCTGGGCGTCTATTCCCGCAACGATACTCGGAGCGTCGGTGCCCTCAGGGACAGTTGGATTAAGTGGATCGCGAAGCTCGAGAACGAAAACACTCGTTGACGTTGCCCCAAACAGGTGGAAGGGAGCGACTGCTAGGCCGCGGACTTCTCCATCAATAGCAACAGAACTTCGATGGACGGGAGCGCGTGGATCACTGAGGTCGAAAACCTCGACTGAACCTGTGTCCGTGCCCACGTAGGCTACATCTCCGGCTAGTGCGACCTCTGTCGCAAGTCCACCACCTGGTATAGCCGCGCTGGTTACGAGAGCCGCAGCCGGTCCGCCCCCCGGAGCTCCAAGTATTTCTACGACCGACAAACCACTCGCCCCATCAGCGACGTAGATAAACGGGTCGCTTACGTCAGGTGCCAAGTGGGCCAGGGCATTTGCGGCACCTGGAAGATCTAAGACAAAAGCGGCAGCTCCGGCTCCAGTGGTAGGTTGCACTTGACTGGGGTGCCCCCGCCCAGTGATGTCGCTTATCAACAATCTTCCGTCAGCTCCTGACACCACTGTTGATATTGCCAGGTCCTTTAGGGTCGGTGTTTGTCCTCCTAAAGCGAAGTTACGAACAAGGACGGCATCAGTTGCTTCAAAGGTTGCGTTGAGGCCACCGCCGTTGAAGACGGGCTCTGCGTTCGCTGCGACTCTGTCGTTTGGATTGACAACAATACCTGGGAAACGGCTCGCTCCGGCACTGCCAGCAAGTTGGTTCTCCTGCTTGATGTCAAACAGTTGGATTCCACTTTGGCCGCCGCCATTCGGTGTGCCCGCTAAAAGAGCCCAGTCACCAATGTAACTGTAACGCCCAGTACCGATTCCGTAGGTTCTGCCAAGAACGTGTGCATTTCTTGTACGTCCTTGGTCGTCGACGAGTCGATGGCAATCATCGCAGTCACGAGTTTCAAACGTACGTACCGTGTGAGGCATGGTTTGGTTCATTGCTGCGCCGCTAGTGGCTACCCCTTGGCGCCCAGAGTTAGCGTCGTTAGATTGGAACGTTGTAAAGGTAACGTTCTTGTGGCTGGTGTCGCCGTTGTCGTCAGTGAGCGTGACGTGAACCTCCATGGAGGACCGGAATGGAGCCAACCTGTGGCCATCGGCTGCCGCGTTGACCCCCAAAACAAACGGAGAGCGCATGAATTCTAGTAGCTGGAAGTTGGTTCGGGCTGCTTGCGGGGAATTGTTAAACCAGACCTCGTTTTCTCCTGCAACATTGGTAACTGTTCCAGCAGCGTCCACTGATCTCCTGACTAGGTCGCCTTCGTTAACGTTGAAGTGACAACCCATGCAGTTGTGAATCCATGAGGTGTGACACGCATAGCATTCGAGTTTGCCCTCGGTCAGCTCACTCTCACCGGGTTCGCCGGCAAATGATGAGCCAGTATTGTGGGCTCCAGGAGAGACCGTATTGGGAAGGTGGTCGCTACTGTGAGCGAGCGCTGCTTTTGGATTACTTATGTCTGGCACCTGGGGAATTCGCCAGATCTGCCCCTCATTAATGCGCGAGCGTTGGATGAGAGTATTTCCATCGCTATCGAAGAAGGGGAGTCCGTTTTGACCTTTGCCGCTTCTCAGATTATTCCCGCCATTAGGACCTGAAGTGAAAAGTGTGGCGTTCTGTGTGCTGCCGTGGCAGTCCTCACATTCAATCTCGATAGTGTCCCAGTTGGTACTGTAGATATTTCCATCTCCATGGACATCTTGAATCATGTGGCAGTCAATACATGCCATGCCGCGTTCAAAGTGGATGTCCATTTGCCGAGTAGAACCGTTTGGACCCCCGTAGACGTAACGCATTTGGCGACCGTCACTGCTATTTCTTCTCGGTACATGAGAAATCAAATCGAGGACGCCGTTTTGGTTTAGGTCTTCGTTGAAGTTCTCAATTCGGCCAATGACCCGACCGCTCTCGTCCACACGCTCGAGTGTAAGACCCTGATCGAGTTCGCCATTGTTGTTGCAGTCCTCGGTAAAGACGTTGGGCGCACAGCCACCCCAACCAGGCAAGAGGCCATTTTCTTCGAAGTCTTCATCGCGGGCTCTTGCAAGTTCTGCTATCGCATCGCCGCTTGGGACCACAACCGTTCGGTCGTTCACATTTCCGCCTATGGCTTCTTCGCGAACCCATGAATCGTGAATGATTACTTGGGTGCCCTTCGGTGTGGAGAATTGGATGGGAGAACGTCTGGCAAGAGCGTCTCGCTGCTCGTCCTCTGCTTGGCCCTGGTACGCATAGTTGATTCGGGTAACAAAGGCATGGCAGAGACCGCACTGATCCGTCGTTATTTTTGACGTCAAGCTGTGGTTCGATGAGTAATACTTCTGCTGTGGTCGTTGTTCTAGAGCGGCGTCTGCAGCTGCACCAACAGCGCTAGCGCCGTCACCCAGAACCGCTCGGACCCGTTCTGCGCGGTTTACGGTAATACCGGCGATGATTTGTTTTCCACCTGCGGTAACAATATCTTGTTCATCTGGATTGAACTCTCGATGTTTCGTCGTCGGATCCGTTCCGTCGCGAGATCCATCATTATTATAATGAGCATGGCAAGCGGTACAGCCAGAAGAGTGACCTCGTCCGAAGGGGTTATTCGTAACGAAATTTTGGATGCCTGGCAAAATCGACTCGCCAAAAGTAAACGGTAAGTTATTGCTCGAGCCAGGGTAGTTGAGAGGGTAGTACGCGCGGAACCCTCGAAGAACTAAGTCCACAGGATCTGGAATTCCCGGAACAAGTTCAGCCGCAGGTATAGGCTGGATCTGAGCCAGAGATGCGCGCGGGTCTTTTAATGGGTTGCCGCCCCAGGGGAGGCGCGGTGATGCTGCCCCTCTGTGCCGGAAGGTCTGCCCTAAATCTGTTCCAGTAGTTCTCCCCGACAGTGTGCCCTGGGTTGCTTCAAAACCTGGAAGCCCTGCATTGCCGGGGGCGCCAGCGACAGCATTCGGGTCTTGTGCCCCTGGGTTTGCACCACACGCTGTGAAGTCAAAGACTGGTTGGGCTCGACCAGTTTCGTCCTCTTCGTCATCAGGAGCAGGGGTTATACAACCATCAATTGTCGTGTAGTCAAGTGAGTAGCCAAATGCTCCTGCTCTTGGATCAAAGGCAGGCCCGTTGCTATCCCGAGCATTCTGAAACGTTGCTCGCCAGCTTTCGTTACCATAGTAGGCACCATTGGTGACTGCAGTCTGGTTGACCATCACTGAGCGCCGTACTGTCTCAATGACTCGTTGGTGACAGGCACCACCGGCTTCGCCATCTTGGGCCAGACGTGAACTGCCGCCGCAGCTTGCAGTCGCAACACGAAGGTCTCCAGGGTTTAACCATCGAGTGTAATTAAGATCACGATTGAGCTCGCTGTCGACGAACTCCCCGACTCCCTCGCCGCCAAGGCCTAGTTCGGCTATTTCACCGAAGTCAACGACGTTTCCCGCACCGTCAAAGGTCGGAGGCTCGTCGATAATTCCGTCGCCATCGTCGTCCAGCCCATTTGCAAAGAAAAATCGAGCCATATCGGGCTGCGGCCGTACATGGCTTTCCTCCATCCAGGCGAGGGCATCGGCACCAGTTCGATACGTTTCTTCATTCTCGAATGCATTCTCAGGGACATCGAAGACTTGATCGTTGCCTCCGTGGCAATCGACGCAGCGAAGTTTAAAAGTTGGGTGTACTCCCTGGGCCGATAAGCCATTGTGGCAACGCACGCAAGTGCCATCGAAAGCCAAATCGTCTTGGACTAGAACCTCACGCTCAGCCGAGCATGCTGAAAATAGAGTCGCACAAACCAAGAGCGCGAGCATTCCAGTAGAGTTTTGCTTAACCAAATAACGATTCAATAGTCTTGTTTCCATGGCATTTCTTGCACGGTGCTCTACCGGAGCTGTCATTGACGTCAGATTTATGGCACCCCGGCATTTCACCGCAGCTTTTATGGGCCAAATCCTTTTTGTTGTCCATCACGGACCCGGATTTGATGTCCTTAAGAGATTGATATTTGTGTCTTAGACCACGCCAAGGCCGACTGCTCTCGATCATGTAGTGGCATTGTCCGCACGATAGTGGTTCGCCTCTAACCCAGGTTTTGGTTCTCTTCTTCGGCTGGCTGCTCCAATATCTGTGCTCAGGAGTCTCATGTTGGAAACAAGGCGTGTCTGAGAGCTGTTGGCCAAGCCTCTTGGCCGTTTTTTCGTGTGCCTCGCTACCGCAGGTCCGAACCTCCGAGTCCTTCCGTTTCTTTGCGAAGTAGACTTTCTTGCCTGGGGTGTTGTGACAGCTTTCACACTGAGCCATAGCGGGTGCCTCCGTCCCGTCGTGGCAACCGGCGCATTCAGAGTGTCCTGGTTTGGACAAGCGCGTATGGGTTGGATGGCAGCTGGCACACTCGGTTCTTTTTGTGTGAGCGAAGTGGTCCATCTCGACGTGATGGTCGGATGCCTCGCCTTTCTCGTACGAAGCATTGGGCTTCATTGCCATATGAGGGCTGGGGCCTGTGCCCTCCCACGTATGGCAACCGCGACAGAATGCGAGCGCTCGATTAAAACGCTCAGGGTTCGATTTCCTAGTGCTTTCTCCCACAGAAATAAAATCGCTCGCGTGGCAACCGCTGTCCAAACAAGGTTTGTGGCCAACAGATGCAACAGGAAGAACATTGGCGCCTTTTCCTTGCAGTTTGTGGCAACTCTCACAATTGTCTTTGGTGACCAACCCGGGTCGGGTTTCAGCATGCTTTGCATGGTCGAAAATCGATGGGGAAATTGTTGAGGAGCCCACAGCTAGAGTGCCTACAAGACAAAGGTTCAAGACCCCTAAGGCACCCGCTAGAAAGTAGGTTGTCCAGGGGCGTTTCATAAACGGCCCTTCGCTTGATCCGCCCAAGCAATAGGTGCTTCCTTTTGTTGATGGCAACGGTAGCACTGAAAACCGGTGGTTTTAAAACTTGTCTTGCCGTTGTGGCAGGCGTCGCAGCTGCGCATGGTTGGTGGTTTGACTTCTCTCAGGGTACGTGCCTCTTCAACCTTTCCATGGCAGAGTTCGCACTTAGTCGTTTGTTTTAATCGCGGGTCCTGCTTGTGATTCGCGTGCGAAAACCTTTCGCTTACGGACCACTCACTAATTTGCCGTCCTTCACTGGTCGGGCCGGTTTTGTGACACCCATCGCAGTTGGTCATGAACGGTTTAGATTTTCCATTATGGCAGGACGCGCAGGCGACGTGTCCGCGAGTACGAGATTTCGCCTTCTCGTACACATTGCCGTGACAGTTTTGGCAACCCTTCGCACCTTGTTTCTTCAATGCCTCTACGTGAGAGGCGTGCGACAGATCGCTTGTGAACTCGCGGGTGATGCTACGTCCCGTGAGAGCTTCTTGTTTCTTCCATGGACTGGAGTCTTGATGACAAGCACCGCATATCGTGGGGGTAGCTTGAAAAAATTCGCTGGCGTGACAGCTCTCGTTGCTGCACGGTGCGTGGGGTGTCTTCTGAGTAGCTGGCTTAACGGTAAAAGCTGCATCTAGAGTGTGGCAGGTTGCGCAATTGGAGACGTTCGCACCACGATTTCCATGGCTGCCGTGAACAAATCCAATGGGGTTGACCGGTAATTCCTTGGGCGCGTTTGCACTGGTCGGTGCTTGGTGACACTGCGTACAGGTTGCCCCAAGCACATCGAATGCCTTTTTCCCGTTATGACAAGACTGCCAACAGCCTTGCATCGTGGGTAATGGAATGGACAGGTCGTTCTCGCCCGAACCAATATTGCCATGACACGCAAAACAGCGTCGTCCTTTCTTGCCGACACGCTTTGAGTTTGCATGGTCTACATGGGAAAACTTTCCGGCGACGGAGAAAATAGAGGCTGGCAGCTTGTCCTGTTTCGCTAAGCTACCCTCGGAGTGACAGCCGAAACACTCTCGCATCGTGGGCTTACTGTTTTTTTCGTGACAGCTTGCGCAGAGCGAGTGGTTTGCATTTAAGACGCCGGAAGTCTTAGGGGGACTGTCGCCAAATGTTCCGTGACAACCTTCGCACTGCTTGCTGGAAGCTTGAGGATCCGCATGCGACTTGTGAGAGTAGCGAGCAACGTATCCTCGTCGGTCAATTTCGTTGACGAGGCCTTCTTCTACTGGGCGGTGTTTAATCTTGTCGCCGTGGCAAGTGACACAAGTTCGACCGGAAGCTCCTTTTAATGTACTTGGGTCGACAGAAAATTTATGTTTGTACTCACCGTGGCAGCTTTCAAAGCAACGAGCATGCTCCCGTTTTCCGGTTAGCTTAAATCGACCTCTGTCATCCATCGAGTGGCATGGCCCGTCGCACGCTGGCGGCGGTAGTCCCTTCCCGTTGGTCATGGCGTTGTGTGCAGCGTGGTCGAATCTTCGTTCTTGGCTAGGGACGGCGATCTTCTTCTGAGCAATCGCAACAGTGCTTAAGCTCACAATTGCGATTGTGAAGAGTATGGTCCAAAGTGTTTTTCTAAATCGCATCAAAAGAGAAACTCCCCGATTGCACGAAATGAAAAGAGAGTGGAAAGCTCTCTTGCGAAAGTTGGCGAAAGCTGTGCGACCTCCCCGGCGAACTTCAATTTAGCTTTCTTGTTCACCCAGTAGTTGACAAGGACGCGGCCTCCTCCTCGACTGTCTGAATTCACGTTCGCGTATGGAGAGCGGAAATCGTAGACGCGAAAATAAGCGCCAGCAGAGCCCGAGAGCGAGCGCTTGCTACGCGCGTAGCGTATTTCCCCAGACACCTCGTGGAATGTCTTTGCCCCAGCACCGGAGGTGTCACGAAACTCGTCGCCGGTCTCGGCGACTTTCGTCTGTAGGTCGAGGAACCGCGACTTGTATTGGAGATTTAAATTTAACTGGGCGTTGATTTGGGCAGCGATCGCTAGGCCTTGTTCGAACCAATCTTGCTGGAAGCCGCTCAAGTTGCTTTCGCTCACAAGGTTTGCTCGCGCGAAGATAAGGGTTTCCAGTCGGCCCCACATCGCGCTGAGCCTCAAAGTTCCTCGAGTCGCGTCTTCTGGGGCATCTAAACCTACGCCGAGTTGTGTGGTTAAGTCGACGACGTCTTGCGGTGCTGGGCTGATGAAATCGTATGAGACCGCTCTAGCAAGTCTGTGTTCAGTGGCGAGGTAAAGAAGTAATTTGTTGTCCAGCATAGGCCAACGGATTGCTATCCCTAGTCGTGCGAGCCCTTTGCCTTTGTCGGTGAAGTCTCCGTTGTCTACCAGCCTTGCATTGAGTCTCACGCGAGCTTCTTTGACGCGTGTCCGAGCGCTTAGCTCGAGGTAGTGGCGAGTTAGGGAGTCAAATTCGTTCTGCCCATCGTCGTCGACGTCTCGAACACCAGCCGCGGTTATAAAAAGATAGTCGGCTCCGATAGATAGAGGTGCTCCAAGTAACTCTCGGTTGGTGTAGCGGAAACTCAGTCCGCCAAGATATCCAGGGTCGCGCCAGAAAAAGGCCGATGCACGGCGACCTCCGAATGCGGTTACCTTGTAGTCCGGCTGGACTAGGCTGGCAGATATACCATCAAAGTTAGCGACGAAGCGGCTGGAACCGTAATGAAACTGCCTTCCGGCTCGGAACTTGACCTTCGAAATCAAACTGTCTTTGGGGCCGAAACCATCTGCTTCTGCGTACGCTGCGTATAACAAGAGCCCTCGACCAGAACGGCTATCGTATACGTTATTGAGTGCGTTGAACTGACTGGGGCCCTCAGCTTGAAATGAAAATTGCGAGAGAAAGTACGTTTGCATTGAAGGCACGAGGAACCCGCGAGTTCCAAGCACAGCGTCTCCAAGAAAATAGGGACGGAACTGATTAAATTGTTGCCCCCTGGGCGCGATGGTTTGGTTTGGGAGAGCTCCACTAAGGGTTGGCTCTCCACTGGCTCGGCCGCTATCAACGGCAAAACCAGCATTCAACCTAGCAGTCACTCGTTCTTCGTAGTCTCTTCGTTTGGAGCCGACCAAGGTAGTTGTCAAAGGCGCTTCTGTTGGGTCAGCGTTGGAAGTAACAGCTTTGGTTTTTTGAACCGGCTCACTTGATGCCGCTGGTACTGGCTGCCGGATGGCTAGGTTGGTAACCGGAAGCCATTGGAGTGAAAAGTCGACGTTTCTAACTCGCGGAGAGTTATCTGCGAAGGACGGTGTAGCTGCGAGACAAATCAGCAAGGAACAAGCTGATATCCGCACTAGCGAAACCTCCTATGGCAGTTGGAGCACGTCGACTCGAAAGTATGGCATGCAAAACAGGAACGCAGATTGAACCTCGCGTCGTCACCGTGGCCTCCCTCTCGGTACTCGGTAAAGGGTTGGTGTGATCGTGGGGGGACGCTGTGGCAAGCGACACAGTAGTCAGGTTGATGGCAAGTCGCACAACGGTCGGTTTCCGCGGCAGCCTCCCGACCGTGAGCATCGTCACGCCACGCAAGGTTATGGTCCCTGGGACGCATCAGGGTGTGGCACTGAAAACAGGAATTCTCTGGTTCGCCGTTTATCTCCTCATGACAAAACCGGCAGTTGGAATTCTTGGCGGCGGCTTGTTCTTCATGGTTTCTGCGGAATTCTAAATTGTGATCTTCGGGAAGGCCCTTGTTTACAAGATGGTTGGGTGGAGGACGACCAGATACGATTTTTTGGTGGCAGGTTGCACAATTATCCATTCG
>CAYPIX010000032.1:0-35985 GCA_964410875.1 uncultured Kofleriaceae bacterium | reverse complement strand
CTGCATATCCGTGTAAACGACCTTGTTGCGCTCTTTGGTGAAGTCAAAACAAGACGCCAAAATTGACATGCACATGGAGACGTTGGTCTGCATCATCACCGTGCCCTTGGGCGCGCTGAGAAGTTTTTCAATTCGGGCCGCCGCTCTGTCCACCTCCGGCAACCATATGTCCCACGCGGTGATGGACTTCTGATGCCACTCCTCCATGAACGTGTTCATGTACTCAGCCGCCTTTAGTGGCATGCACCCCAGGGAGTGCGAAACCATGTAGACGCATCCTTCTACGCCAGGAAATTCAGAACGCCATTTCAGTAGGTCTTCACTCATGATTCACCCGTGATATCCCGTGTCTTTTCCGCGCTCTTGCATTGATTTTGTCCATGCCGAGAACATTTCGTCGCGCACGGCCCAAAGCTCCGGGAAAAAACGCTGTTTCATTCCGTGCGCCAACAAATCAGAGGGCTTGCCTTTCAAGGATGGCGTACCGGTCCCGATAATCCGGTAGACGAGCATCAAGTGTCGGTAGCGCCACATTTGCAAAAGCTGATCGTAATCGGTGTAGCCTTCGCATAGAGCGTAGAGGTTGGCGTGCCCGTCTGGATCTTCGTAGACCTGCCGAGCAGTCACGCCTTCTTTACTAAGCAAGTCGCGAAGTGCGGGCCACATGATTTCGCCGGGCAACCGAAGCAAGGTCTTAAATCCAGGTGACTCCTGCCCGCTGCCATTTCCCAACCCGCTCCTCACGGTCATATAGGACTTGGGCGACATCGTATCGAGTAGGTCGAGTTGCTCGAGGAGAAGTTTTTGGATCTTTCCAATACGCCGCAGTCCCAAAGTGGCGCGGCTAATATCTCCCTCGGCCAGGAGTTTCGACATTGCCCGAACCTCAAAGGCAGCCAACTTCATCCAAAGCTCGGCCACTTGATGGACCATTTGGAACTGTAGCTCATCGTGGCAAGTTAGGTCGTCCGGGGGCTTTTGCAGTGACAAAAGCTCGTCGGTACGGATGTACTTCTCGTAATCCGTTCGGGCCATTAGCGCGATCTTGTAGCACGCAGGCTCGTCTATCGGCAGAGATTCCAGACCGCCAGAATCACAAAGAGACAGAATCTGACTCAGTATAGGTTGACAAGGGGCAAACCCATCACTATCAATGGGCCCGCTGCCGGTCGCGAACCGGCGTTAACCCCAAGAGAAGAGAGAATAACTATGAAAATTCGACCGCTTCACGACCGAGTTCTGGTCAAGCGTTTAGATGAAGAAGAGAAGACCGCAGGCGGGCTCTACATCCCCGACACGGCCAAAGAGAAACCAGTACAAGGCGAAATCATTGCCGTAGGTGCTGGCAAGAGAAACAAAGCGGGTGAACTGGTTGCTCCAGAAGTTAAAGCTGGCGACCGAATCCTTTTCGCAAAGTACAGCGGCTCCGAGGTCAAACTTGAAGGCGACGAACACCTCATCATGCGCGAAGACGACATTCTAGCGGTGGTTGGATAACCCCGAGAAAGTTAGGAATAAGAAAATGGCAGCTAAAGAAATTGTATTTTCGGGTGAAGCCCGTACTGAAATAGCTCGAGGTCTCAACATCCTCGCCAACGCAGTCAAAGTCACAATGGGACCACGGGGTCGCAACGTGGTTATTGAGAAAAGCTGGGGTGCACCAACCGTCACGAAAGACGGCGTAACCGTAGCTAAAGAAATCGAAGTTGAGAACAAGCTCCAGAACATGGGAGCGCAAATGATGAAGGAAGTTGCTTCAAAGACTTCCGATGTTGCTGGTGATGGCACAACGACCGCCACCGTTCTCGCTCAATCCATCTACACCGAAGGCGCTAAGCTTGTTGTCGCGGGTGTAAACCCAATGGACATCAAACGAGGCATCGAAGCAGCTGTTGCTGCTGTCATTGGAGCCCTTCAAAAGCAATCCAAAGACACAAAAGGCAAGCAAGACATCGCTCACGTCGGAACCATCTCGGCGAACGGTGATTCTGCCATTGGCGAGATGATCGCTGATGCAATGGAGAAGGTCGGCAAAGAAGGCGTCATCACCGTTGAGGAAGCGAAGACTCTTGAGTCCGAGCTAGACGTTGTTGAAGGTATGCAGTTCGACAGAGGTTACCTCTCTCCGTATTTCGTCACCGACAGCGAGCGCATGGAATGTGTTCTTGAAGACTGCTTCATCCTTACTTTCGAGAAGAAAATCTCGAGCATGAAGGATCTTTTGCCCGTTCTCGAGCAAGTCGCTAAGCAAGGCAAGCCTCTGCTTATTATTGCAGAAGACATTGACGGTGAAGCTCTTGCGACACTAGTTGTCAACAAGCTCCGTGGAACGCTCAACATCTCTGCTGTAAAAGCTCCAGGGTTTGGCGACCGACGCAAAGAAATGCTTCGCGACATCGCAGTACTTACTGGTGGACAGGCAATCACCGAAGATCTAGGCCTCAAGCTTGAGAACGTCACGATCTCCGATCTTGGAACCGCGAAGCGTATCCAAATCACCAAAGACAACACGACCATCGTAGAAGGTGCTGGCAAGAAAGCCGACATCGACGCGCGAGTAAAAACCATCCGTGCGCAAGCTGAAGAAACATCTTCGGACTATGACCGTGAAAAGCTCCAGGAGCGACTTGCTAAACTCGTTGGCGGCGTTGCCGTGATTCGAGTCGGTGCAGCTACTGAAGTTGAGATGAAGGAGAAGAAAGCACGCGTAGAAGACGCAATGCACGCAACTCGTGCTGCAGTCGAAGAAGGCGTTGTCCCTGGTGGCGGCGTTGCCCTCATCCGATGCATTGACGCTCTCGAAAAGGTCAAGTTCGACGACGACCAACGCTACGGTGTTGACATCGTACGCCGCGCTCTCGAAGCTCCTCTTCGCCAAATCTCGAACAACGCAGGCGTTGACGGATCTATCGTCATCTCCAAAGTCCGAGAAGGCAAAGACGACTACGGATTCAATGCGGCAACGCTTGAGTACGAGAACCTTCTAAAGACTGGTGTCATCGACCCAACCAAGGTCGTACGTTCCGCTCTTCAGAACGCAGCGTCGGTATCCGGCCTAATGCTCACGACCGAAGCTCTTGTGGCTGAGAAGCCCAAGAAGGACGAGCCTGCTCCAGCAGCCGGTGGCGGCGGCATGGGCGGCATGGGTGGTATGGGCGGCATGGGAGGCATGGGCTTCTAGAGCCTGCTTCTCTCCGCTCGAATCATTCGAGTACTTTTGGGCGGTGGGCTTTACGGCCCGCCGCTCTTTTTTCATGACAACGAGTTTTTCAGACGCGCTCCTCCCTTGGTACCACGCATGCAAACGCGACATGCCGTGGCGGGAAACCTCTGACCCATACGCGATCTGGGTGAGCGAAATCATGCTCCAACAAACTCGCGTAACAACGGTGATTCCATTCTTCACCAACTGGATGGAAAAATTTCCGACCGTCGGCGAACTAGCAATAGCCGATCTAGATGACGTCCTAGCCGCCTGGACGGGTCTTGGCTATTACAGTCGGGCAAGAAACCTCCACAAGGGCGCCAACTACGTCGTTAACAACCACCATGGTGTGATTCCAGACACCGCCGACGCCCTGCGACTAATACCCGGCATTGGTCCTTACACCGCTGGCGCTATCTCTTCCATTGCCTTCGGCAAACAGGAGGCACTCGTAGACGGCAACGTGATCCGCGTGCTGGCAAGGGTGTTCGATATCGACGACAATATTGCGACGGCGACTGCCAAGAAACGTTTTTGGGCCACGGCCCGGAATCTCGTGCCCGCCGAAAGTCCCGGGGATTTCAATCAGGGCCTGATGGAGCTGGGGGCAACGCTCTGTCTCCCCAAAAATTCTCGCTGCCCGGAATGTCCTCTCGGTGATCGTTGCGCTGCGCTCAAAAAGGGCGTGATTGCTGAAAGACCAGTGAAGACCAAACGGCCGCGAAAAGAAGAAAAACAAGTTCTCAAACGCGCTGCCCTTTTCGCTGAAAGGGACCAAAAGATTCTCTTGGCAAAACGGCCCGAGGAAGGACTCTATGGCGGCTTGTGGGAGCTCCCCCTTGCGAAAGACAAGGAGGCTCTGGTCGCAAAACGACAGGTAGCGTAGAGTTCGCAAACGGCAAAGAGATTGATTATCAACAGGAGCTCTCGCATCGGGTGTTGAACTACCGCGTTTGGCGGGCAAAAATGAGTGGCGAATTTAGGTGCAGCGAGTACCAATCCGTTGCCTGGCACGACTTTTCAGCCTTACCCAGTCTTGGTCTATCCACTGCGACAAAGAACATCATTGAAAAAATGACAAACCCGCGCAAAACCTCGGGCCAGCAGAAAGAACCCAATGTCTAACCCAGAAAAAGCACGATCTCTCTTCGAAGAGGGTTACGAAAAAATTCTCCAAGGGATGCAAGCTCTTGGCTACCAGACCGACACCGACGAGAACTTCGCGGGAACTGCACCAAGAGCAGCCAAAGGACTCTCAGAGCTCATCTTAGATAGAAAAGCCGTCGATGAAGAAATAGCGGCGATGTTCAAAAAGACCTTTCCGGCCAAGTACAGGAATATGGTCATTTCTAAACACAACCTCGCATTTGGTTGTTGCCCCCACCATCTTCTCCCCGTTATCTACAGAGTTTCAGTAGCGTATATCCCAACCAAAAAAGTTCTTGGCATTTCCAAGTTGTCACGCTTAGTCAAGTTGTTGGCTCGCGCACCGTCCTTGCAGGAAGACCTCACTCACGAACTGTCCTGCCGGCTACATGAGGATCTAGAGAGCGAGGGCTCTGCAGTATATGTAGAGGGATTGCATTTGTGTATGGCTTCACGGGGCGCTGGTGCTCACGAAGCGCGCGTTGTTACGAGCTCCGTTCGCGGCGTTTTCCTCGATCAACCAACCACTCGCGATGAGTTCATGAAGCTAGTGACGACAAAGCACCCGACCTTAGTTTAAATGCCGTATGCCCGAAAATCGTAGGGTTTGTGTAGGGAAGGCACTGCGTTCTAGACATTTACGGCGGTACGCGATTTGCTCATTTCCGTCAAGAATGCGGAATCTACTCATGTCGCTGTTCGTGGTTGTTTTTGTCTCTGTGAATATCGCGGAAGCAAGACCAGCACGCTCTCAAAACAAGACCGTAGTGACTAAAAAAGTAAAACGCCCGAGCCGCTCAGCCAAGCCTTTGAAACGAGTTTCGGCGACAAGAATACTTGGCAGGTTAGGCCAAATTTTACGTCCTCGCTCTGCGAAACAAAAAAATATTCCGGTTGCCTCGCTGGCAAAAAAGAAAGAAAGCGGGCGAAACCTCAACCCATATGCTGCCCCGAAGAATTCTTCCCAAGGAAAGCCAGTGTCACCAGCTCGGTTCTGGTTAACACCCATTTATGCAGCAACAAATACACTGCTCGCAGCCGGGTCCGTTCTAATGGACGTCTACACCCAACCCCTTCCGAAATCTGAACTCTATGATGTACTGAAACAAGAATTGACCAATCCAAATTTCGTCGGCGCGTTGATTGTTCCCGTCGTTCTTGTAGCGGGCATAGAATGGGCTTTCAACCGGTTCGATAAAACTTGGAATAGCTGACTTCACAGCAAACTAGTCATTCTAAAGACCGGGCAGCCGAGATTGTCCGTCGCCTTTGAGCACCGAAAGACGCTCGACTTCGCCTAAGAGCTCACGCGCGCGCTCTTCGCGCTCGTCAATTTCCGGGCAGGCTGAACTGGTTGCCACGTATTCGGCAAGGTTTTGCTTGTAATCGCCGAGACGACCAGCCCTTTGGGCCGCAACTGCTAAATTCCACGTGTATTGCCTATTGGAAGGATCGAGCCGTTGAGCCCGGCGAAAATGATTTTCTGCCTCCTTGAAGTTACCCATTTTTAGCAGGCAAACTCCCAGGCCACTGTGACCTTCCGGATCTCTTGGCGCCACAGACACGTACTGCCCCATAGCTGCTCGTGCCCGCTCGAATTGCTTGTCGCGCAAAAGCTCCATGGCGCGAGCAAACAGAATTCCTTGATCCGTTTTCTTTGAAAGCCTCCGCGAGACCGGCAAGAACTCGTCATGAATGCCGAGTAGGTCGCGCCCTAGATAGAAGTCACGCGGCTGGCGAATACCAAGTTTTGCGCGTTTCCTTGCTGCCTTACACACAAGCCGGCGTACTTTTTCGATAGTCGCCTTTTCTAAAACGAAACCCTCATCACCAAGAGGTTTGATTAAACTGCTGGCGATTTCGTTCGACGCTAGATCGTCCTGATAATGTGCATCTAGTAGAAGGCACCCTGGCGCGACCAGGACAACCAATACTCGCTCTGGGTTCCTACTCGTGTCCCGGGCTAGGGCAACCATTCCCCCTTGACTTCGTTTTCCAATCCACCCCTCGCTAACACACGGCTCTCGTTCAACAACACTAGAACCGAGCTGGAGAAGAGTTCGAGCTCGATGTAGCTCTATTCTAAGATCTTGCTCTAAATCATCACGTAACAGAAGCTCTTCCATCAACGCAGCCGCACGGGGAGGCGATACGTCGGATAGATCGTCAACTAGTGAGCAAAGCTCTTCTCCCTCCAAAGAACTCACGAGTTCTTCCGCAGCACGTGCTAATTGCTTTGGCATTTTTAGTCTGGAAGAAAGTTTCACAAGTGATTCGCGACGAAACTTTTCAGCGTTTGCGAGTACGATCGGTTGATCGAGTGCACCGCCGAGTTCACCAATAAGTGAGGCTGCGCGAATTTTTGCGTTATCAGTAAGGGTTTGAGAACTCAGGAGACTTTGAACAGATCGTATTGCGCGACTTCGTGCTTGCTTGTTTTTGGTTACTGCCAAAATAAGTTGAACTGCCCAGTCTGCGGAAGTCGAATTTGATTCCGCCAGCGCTCGAACACAGAGAGGCACTGCGTTGGTGCCTACCCGCTCTGCTATCGCGAGAAGTTCGAACTGCTCTTTCTTTTCTGTCGGAACAGCATGAAGACTTGAACGTAGTCTATGCAGATCCAGTAAGGTATGAGAGACCTCTGGTAGAGAGTCGTCGTTCATGCCAATCGACAGTACTCGCGCGAGATCTCAACGTCAATGACGCAAACAAATGCAATCGGACGATCAAAACTGATCAGTTTTTGATCACCGTTCGTGATCCGTGCTCAGGCTAGTTGTTTCGATAGCAGGATGATCGAAACAAGTCGTTCTCGTTATTAGCCCAGTAGGATTCGTAAACGTACTCGCGAAGAAGCCGTCGATGTCTGTCTGGTGCACTGATCATTTGCAATCCAGTTGTGCGAATTCCCTCTGAATCCTGCAAAGGACTATCGAACCGGACCGCAAAGGCCGCCCAGATCAGTTCGTCGACACTTGGAATCTCAAATTCCAATTGGACAACTTCCGGCAATCTTCCAACGACCGGCCGTTGGATTTTTACGCCGCCCGGGGAAAAGTCGATTGCGAGCGCGTGCCGTTCTTGGTCGTTGCAGACCTCCGTGCAAAAAGAGCTACCCGCTACACGCGGGCTAGAGCGCCGCCAACTTTCCAAATGCCACACCCCAAAATTCTATTGATCTGCCCAAATGCGGGCAAGAAATCCACCGATCCACTCCCGCGACCAAGGTGCAAACCAATCTGGGCTTGAAGCGCATCAGTCGGTTCGCGACGAAGGCGCGGCGAGAACCGGCTCCGCACGTACTCAGGTACGTAAGGAACGGAAGCGCAGACGCAACGCACGCCCCGGGCCGACTGATGCGCTTCAAGCCAGATTTAGAATTGGTGTTCGAAGTTTATGTAGAGCCCGGTGTCTTCGTCGCTCACGGCGTAATCGACAACAACGACCGTTGCTTGATTCCAAGCCACTCTGAAGGACCCACCCTGCCCGCGTTGCCAATTCTTGAGAGTGAGATTTCCCGCGTTGTCGAAACTGCGGCCAATATCAAGAAGCCCTGCTGCCATTAAAGCGAACCGCTGTTTGAGAAATTCAAATCGGTAGAATGTCCAACGCAGTTCGGTATTGAGAAGCCCATACAGATGCCCGACGAAACGGTCTTGCTGAAATCCGCGAAGGGTTCGATGCCCACCAAGTCCAGCTCGTGTATTTTCTGTATACGGCATCGCGTTCAATGAAAAGAATGGTGCACTCTTACTTTGAGCTTGAAATGTTGCACGTCCAGCCAAAACTAGATCTGCTAGCTCTGGGAACGGACTTACATATCCTCGCGCAGCTACAAGGAATCGAGCATAGTTGAATTTCGATCCCAAAGCTTTGGTACCAATATCGAGTGCCATATCCAAAAACAGCCCACGGTTAGGATCTGGCTCGAAATCTCGAGTGTCGAAAGAAATCCCAAGTTTTATAAAATTATTCCAGCCACCATCGCACCCAACCAAAAGCCCGAGGCCACAGTCCTCACTAAGGCGGGTTTCCGCCATTGGCGCCGACACCCGCTCACCATTTAATTCGCCGTCAACGGTTCGCCCCGTGTAGTCGTCAATATCTGTATAGGTAAATCCGAGCCCCAAGAGTGGACGAACGAGCCCTTTTAGAAATGTTCGTTCAACACTAACGAGCAGGATCGGCTGGGTAATAATGAAATTGTCATAGCGCGTATACGCCTCCCCACCTCGTACCCGCCTCAATTCAGAGTCGTAGTCTGAGAATTTCTTGAACGAGTCCGAACTCCCTGTGTACTCAAATTCGCCGAGGGTTTTCTCGCCAATACCGTAATAGTGCGAACTATTATTTCGAAAAAATATCAGCTGCGAACGTAGCCGGTACGATGTTCCCGCAAGAGCCGGCGCGTCATAATCCAGCCAATGAAACTGTAACCCTTTCGTCGTGGCGAACGCTTGCGCAAAAACTCGGTGTAAGTAGGGCGTGTAAGCAAAGAACGGATCGTCTTTATTTCCATTGTAGTAATAGTAGGCTCGAGCTCCGAACCCAACGCCGGTATTGGGATCAAAATTGGCTAATGGGAGACCAGTAAAATAACCACCTGTATTTTTGCGAGCCAGATCCTTAGGGCTTAGCGGCCGTTTAGAGTCAAACCCTGGCGGTGGTCCCTGGGGAGAGGGTTCTTCGGCAGGCGTAACAGTTTCTGTTGGCTTCGAATCCTCAGTCTGCTCTTCTGCGAACGCACACGGCAGGAAAACACAAAAAAGAACCGCACTGGCAAGAAGATAGCGAGCCACTATTGGGTGGTCCTTGGCTCAAGAGAGTAGCTCACCTGGACATTGGTCTTTCCCGCTCGAGATCGCCCTGGGAATTTCCACTCTTTCGCTTTATCCGCTGCGCAAACGGCGACAGCGTTTAGGTCGTCTGTGTTTTTCTCTTCAGGTTCGCCTTCCGCTTCTTTGTCGCTACCTTCTTTTTGATCCTTTTTTTCTTTCGTAGGCATTCTGCCGACCGCTTCAATCACTTCTCCTTTGGCGCTTACTTCCAATTTCAACTCGAAAGTACCTTTCAGGTTTGTGTTAGCCTGCAGGCTAGCTTCGTAACACGCTTGAACCGCCTCGCGCCGGGCTAAGATGAGCTGATACATCGTTTCTGCTGG
The DNA here is from genome assembly GCA_964410875.1 of uncultured Kofleriaceae bacterium. Classification (GTDB taxonomy): domain Bacteria; phylum Myxococcota_A; class Polyangia; order Haliangiales; family Haliangiaceae; genus CAYPIX01. The sequence continues at coordinate 26,473 of CAYPIX010000032.1, read as the reverse complement.
ATGAAGCCCATCTGCGGGTTTACCGTTTTTTTTAGCTGCTTCTAAGTTACTTGAGCGAGTGGTATTTTCAGCAACAAGTAGTTTTGCGTCCAGCAGGTAACGATAAAGCGATTTCGCGGGTTCGAAATATGTCTCGTCTCGAGTGGCCTGATACACACTGTGGAAAAAACTAGCTAAACGTTGCACCCGCTCTTCCACTGATTTTCGTTGTTTGTCAGTGCAATCCTCGCAACTCGCGAGTAATTTGTGCGCAGCAGTCGCAGCTGCGGCTGTCTTTTTGGACCGATTTTGCCTAAAGAGATACTCCACTTGCATAAACCGAGAAGCGACGTGTCCCGAACTCTTGTCGTCAGGCCGGAGTTCAAACACACGCTCCAACGCTTGGGCCGCCCGAGCGTAGTACCCCGCCAAACTGTAGCCCTGAGAGAGATCCTCCAGCCAGGCTGGTACGTCTACTGAATCTAGAGAGGAGAGTAGCTTCTCAGCTTCAGGGACGGGGGTTCCGGCTCTGCTATGCATCAACAATACATCGCGCTTGATCGGTCCCTTGAGTTCACCTTCCCAATTTGTCGCGGCAAAGGAAATAGCCTGGACCGCTTCCTGGAAACGACGTTCCCGAAACCGTACCCAAGCAATCACGTAGGAACCTAGAGAGCCCGCATCCGCGAACTCCCAACCGTCTATTTTTTGTGCAGCCTCTAACAAGCGTTCTGAACGCAACAAAATCCATGTAGACCACATGCGCCAACGCGAGACCTCCTTGTGCCGGGGAAAGCGTGAAAGCAAAGTCTCGTTCGTCGCAAGCCAGGCTGCATTATTCCCGGACCATGATTCCCCAGCGGCAAGCATCTGCAGAGTGACCACATCGGCAGTCTTGGTTTCGGCTTCTTTCCGCAAAAGAGCCAGGGCTTCTTTTCGAGTAAGAGACTCGTCGCTATCGTCTTTCTTCCAGAGCATAGACGCCAAGACTTGAGCCTCAACTTGGGTGTGCTTTCCCCTTACTTTCTTTCGTAATTTTACAAGAGGTACCTTCTTGTCGGGGGTTACCTCCAGCATTCCCTGTCGGAACAAAGCCTTGGGTTCAAACCGAACCCCACGTAGAGCAATTGTGTCAAAGTTGGAAAATTCCAATTCCAACGGACCGCTATTATCGGTCGCTTTCTGCGTTCCACCGCACGCTACCAAAAGGGAAACGGTAGCAAGCACAAGGACGTATGACGAGGGTGTTCTTCTATGCATAAAAATGGCCCGGAAAAGACCTGGGTCTAACACGCTATTGGGCTTCATAGAAGCCACTCTTGGGCTGGAAACCAGCGGCCCATACACCTATCATCTGCTGCATGCTCCGTCTGGTTTTACTGATCTTTTTGAGTCAACTCGCGGTCTCCTGCGTGAGAGTAAAACCCTACCAAAAAGGAAACCTCGCCAAGCGTCACATGGTCTCTGAGCGCGACAGTGGCGAAGCCCGTTTCGAACAACATGCAAGAGGCGCACGAGAAGGAGCCGATGGCGGCACGGGCTCCGCTGGAGGAGGTTGCGGTTGCAACTAAGACTTCTTGCTGTTGCCCTCGTGCTTACGGTTTGTGGCGCCAACGCGTTGGCCGACGGCGAAGTGGCTCTACGTGCTGCCTACTACAAAGAAGATGCAACGCGCGTTTCCCAACCCATGTTCGACGCCCGCTTTTCAGTGGGTGAGAACGGCCAAGCCAACGGCCACTTTCTTGTCGACGCCATTTCTTCCGCGTCTATCGCGGCCGGTGCCAACGGCGCTTCTTTCTCAGAAACGCGCGTCGAAGCCGGCGCTGGGTATTCACATAAAATTGGTCCAGTAGAGATTGCTGGCGCTGGTCGCTACAGTAAAGAACCAGACTACAGAAGTATTTTCGTAAGCGCGCGCGGAAAAGTGGAGCTCGCGGAAAAGAACACTCTCATCGAGCTAGCCCTTGCACGTGGACAGGACGACATTACTAACGGCAGCCAGCAAGGTATCGCGGACCCCATAGAGGGTGAGCTAGATACGTCTTTGGGCTCCCTTAGCATCACTCAGTTGCTTTCCCCATCGATCTTCTCTTCGTTGACCTATGATTTAATCCATGCGTCTGGCTTTCTAGAAAACGCCTATCGATCGGTGGCTGCCGGTGGGACCTTACAAAGAGAACGTGTCCCTGACTCCCGCTTGCGCCACGCACTTCTCACAAGCACGAGGGCTTTTATTGAAAAAACAAACTCGATAGCGCTTTTGAACTACAGATTTTATATCGACGATTGGGGTGTAGTTGGTCACACCCCAGAGCTAAGAGTTATCCAAACACTGAAAGAAAACGTATTCGCTCACCTTCGCTACCGGTTTCATATACAGAGCCAGGCAAATTTTTTCGAAGAGACCTACGATACCGCTGACCCTTTGATTGAGCCTTTCTTAACCAACGACCCCAAACTGTCTTCCTTCACAACCCACACCATGGGCGGCAAGCTCGAGATTGAGTTAGGTGCGTTGGGCCTTACCGGCAAAATGGCCCGAATACGGACCGAGGCTACGCTTGAGTACATCATCCAACGCAACCGCTTCGGGAATGGAATCAACGCGCAATTCGCAGTCACTGTGCCATTCGAGTACTAGTACAAGCCCTAGGAAACGTGGGGCTATTGACGCAACTACATAAAACATTGAGAGAAATACGTTTTATGAAAACCGACGCTCCCCAAGGCAACATCGATGTTTCAAAGTTTAACCATGAAACATCTACTCCTCACTGTATCCGCGTTAGCCCTCATATCCTCCGCACATCTGAATACTGCCGAAGCAGGTAGAAGAGGCAAAGCTCGTTCCGGCAAGAAAATTGTCACCAAAGGACACGTCAACGTACCACCAAGACTCGCAGCAAAGAATGTCGCTAAATCGGTTCGTTCCGCGAAAGTTCCCTTCGTACGAACGAGTGCAACGACCTCATCATCCAGCAGTAAAAGCGCAACTGTTAAAGCCACCGGGAAGAGTAAAGTCTGCTGCCAGAAAGTCACCGACAAGGTCACTTTTACCTCTGACGGACGCGGTGGCTCTCATTATACCCGCGAACAGTCCGGCACCTCCGTGGCAAAAGCTGTCCACAGCAGAGTCTACAACAGGGGCACGTTCGAGCGAAAAGCCAACGGCAAATAGAAAACCGTAAGATAGGCTAAAGCGTGCGGCCGTTTCTGGGTCGCGCGCTTTCTTTTTTTCCACCATTCGAGTAACAAGATGGTGATGAGACTAGCGACCTTGGCTGTTCTTTTGTTGACCGTAGGCTGCGGAGATGACGGCAACGGAGTTCTAGATCGCCCCTGTGGTATCCCTGCCCTAGGACCAAACGATGGCGCCCGGATCCCTCTTCAAATATCGGTAGCCGACTCCAGTGTCACCTACGGAAATTTTCTTTCGTCCGCGGCCAACGACTGCCCCAGCACAGGGTCCCCCACCTCAATTACGGTAACCGCAACACAATCGGAACCGGCAACACAATCACTAAATTTTCTTACTTTTTGTTTTCCCCAACCGGAGCTCTTAAAAAGTGACGGTCAAAATGTCATTGTGGATTTCAATGACGAGTCGGTCATCCTACTGATTGACTCAAGTGGACAATTGGACGAGTGCCGGTTCCGGCTTGGCACAACGTTGCCCAACGGCACCGCGCGTTTTTCAGGACTTTGCGAGGACGGTAACCATCCTGATGGTTTTCTTCTGCAGATCGACGGCGAGGCTTCTGGGATCCAATCCTGCTCAGACGGCGCAGGTGGCATGGAAGAATCTCCGGTTACTCTCGAATTTTCTGGAATAGCCGAAGTGCTTCCAGAAGAGAGCTAAAATTCAAGCCACTCGGCAAGCGCAGTCCGCGCGGCGCGGCGCAACACAGGGGATGGGGCTATCAACCTGGCAAGCCCAGGGCCAAATGTGTAGTAGCTCTCCACCAGGACCTCCCCAGGTACCGTCTTACGCAGGAATCTGTCGCGAAAATCACGGAGCACTTGCACCTCGGCTACCATCATTGTTCCGTATGCGGCGGTAGCAATAAAGCACGCGTCGACTTCCCCACCGTTCGATGCGCTCGTTGCGACTTGTAGCGGAATGACCGGCCCGTAATTAAGGCACTCGTCAAAAGCTCGAACGCCAATGGAGTAATTGGTGCTCGCAGTGAGTCCATCCAGGACAAAACTCTGAACAGCACCAGGCTCGCGAGGAGTAATGCCTGTCGCAACGGGCGTCCCATCGACAAAGTTTGAATCAGAAATGGTCTCTCCGACTAAGAACCGGACCTCGTACCCTGCGACGGAGCCGATTTGGTCGTCATCCCCAGACTCGATGAACGACAACTCCACAGAAGATTCAGTCTCGTTTACAATCTCAAGCTGCCCAACACCACCTGGGGCAGTTTGATCATCTACGACCTCTGAATTGACGCGAACTCGATAGCTACCGTCTGCGGAAGATGACAAGAGAAGTCGCTCCGCGCCGGAGCCTGCAACTCCGCTCGTGATCAAATCATCTGGCTCCCGAATGCGACCATCCAAGCCATCTGGATCACCGTAGCCAAAGTACTCAGATGACGAAGCGGTTGTCTTGCCGTCCGAAACCGTAATTGGGACTCGGTAGACGATAGACGGTTGCCCTCGATACGAACTACCATAGTTGGCCCATGCAATATCCGTGGGCGACGGATAGTCAAACGCGGCGTTCTTATCAAACGCTTTACCCACTTCTACCCAGACGACGTACTCCCCGTTGGGCATGTCGCGTGGAATCGACCATAGGTACGATGTATTCTGTCCTCCAGTAGGAGTTGCGCGAGAAATGCCATCAAATGGGTTAAGACCGGCCATAGTAAGTACATCTCCATGGTCCGAACTGCTCGCAACTTCGACATCGGATCGAGGAGGGTACTTACTTTTCTTGGTTGGATGAAACGTTCCCTTATCTGTATAAACCGTGGTGGCGCAAGAGGTCGCATCGACCGGGTGACCAAGCGGATCGCCAGTTTGCTTGATCGGCCTACAGTAGTATGGCTCTGCGGAAGACTGTCGAAGCGGATGGGATAGGTCCCGATCGTCGCCGTCCTGAAAGACAACCATTGGCCATTCCATTCCGTGCTTGTCTGCCCAAACTGGGAAGGTAGAAAGTCGGCGCCCATACGGGAAAAGATACCCGCTATTGAAATCCATCATTCCTGGCCGGTTTCCGAGCCCCAGAGAACCCGTGAGCCGGGTAATAAAAGCTGTATCTACGTATTCCCCCGATCGCGTCTCTACCCAAACAACGATCTGCAGATCATCAGTCGGTGTAAAAGAGACGTCGATGACCCGGCAAGCGTCAGAGTCTTCAGCTCGCGCGTCGGTTCCAACGAAGCCACAAAGGGACACCGAAAGGACCAGAGCCAGACGACGAAGGCTGATCAAAAACATGCGACGATTATTCATGTCGAGAGAGTGAACTTCAAGACCGAACCTAATTCCTCTTTGCCCGGGAGCGGTGTCATACCGGGTCGTTAGGGTGCACGCCGTGCCATCCGGTCCTGAAAATTACCTCGTCTTGGACATCGAGACCGTCCCGGATTCGAGTGTTTGGCGAAGCCCCGACCTGGGACCTGGGACGGAACGGGGCAACGACAAACCTTTCCCGCCAACATACGCGCACCAAGTCATTGTGGTCGGGTGTCTTTGGCTCGACGCCGACTTCAAAATGAAGCGGCTGGGGCTCATCGGCGAGAGAGGTGAGAGCGAAGCGAAAATATTGGAACAGTTTAGCGAGTTCGTCGATGAACATCGACCTTGCTTGGTGACGTACAACGGTCGAACCTTCGACCTTCCCGTGCTTGCACTTCGTTCGCTTGCCAACGGAGTCCCGATGGCTTGGTACTACGACGGAGGTTTGCGTTACCGATACAGCGAAAGCGGACACATCGATTTGTGCGATTGGCTAGCCGACCACGGTGCAACCCGAGCTTCTTCGCTGGATGCACTCGCTAGACTGATTGGTTTGCCTGGTAAGGTAGGGGTCGACGGTTCGCAAATAGAAGGCCTCTACTCGAACGGAAAAATCGAGAGTATTGAAAATTACTGCCTCGCAGATGTGGCGCAAACGGCCCTTCTATTTCTGCGTTTTCGTTTGATTCAGGGAATCTTATCTCGAGAGCAATACACAAAGGCGGTAGCCGGCCTCACGGAGCAGTTTCGTTTGGACAGTCGCCTACACACTCTTACCGAAGCCATCGATGGCTCTCGGCTTTCCGCCGCGTAAGTGTCCTCGGGCGCCGAAACATTCGTGCAGTTTGGCGAAAACGGAAAGACGTTTCCTGCGAAAAGTGGTGAAACAGTATTCGAAGTGGGCAGAAGAAACGGTGTCGATATATCGACGGCCTGTGTTGGCCAGGGCAATTGTGGTCTATGTAGGGTTCACGTCATCGGAGGAGAGGCGTTTCTCAGCCCTTATAATCAAACCGAAGAAGATCACATGGGCAATGTGTACTTTCTTACGAAGATACGCCTAGCTTGCCAAAGTGAACTGCTTGGCGGAGGTACTGTCGTTGTTTCGCCGGTCACGGCTGAGCAAGATTAGAGCCCGCGGAGTTTCGTCGCGATCTCTTTAGCAATGTCTCGGGCGCGCGCTACGTCTTCAATAGGTAGAGAAACTGCTCCGACAACGGGATGCCCTCCCCCTCCGTACTGCTCACAGATCCGTGCGATATCAACCTCGCAGGGCCCTTTCCAAGGATTGCTTCCAACCGAGACTTTTACTCGAACCGGAGAAAGAGTGAGACCGACGGTGTAATGGCAGTCTGGATACAGGAAGTAAGAAATAAATTTGTTGTGGGCAGCAACTTTGTCGTCCGTCAAATCGAAAAAGACTACGTCTTTGTCGATGCGAGATTTCGACCTAATAAGTTCTACATGCGATTCGTGCTCGCTGACGAGCGCGTTCACTCTATCTTTAATCCAAGGCAACGCTGCTATTTCAGACAACGAATGATGACCAAGCTGTCGAATGAACTTAGAAGACAATTCCGCATCGTGGTTCTGCTCGATCCAAGCGACAAGCTGCATAGCCGGCCTTGCCAAGTCGACGGCAGCTTGGGCACTCTCAAATCGCGCTCTGTCGACAATATCGGCCCACTCTATTAGCTCCTCCCAGTGCTCTCCGCTTGAAAAATCGTGGCTGAATTGATCTCGTAAAATCTCGGCCATAAATCGCGCGCATGAACTGGCTTTTGGATCGAAAAACTTCTGTCCTTGCGCACTGGCCTCGAAATGTTCACGTAAGGCCTCTGGCTGAAATGCACTTACATGATGATCAAACCACCATGTCATCTTTGGTGAGGCGCAATACCTAAAATCCACGCAGGCATTGTCGTCTCCCTTTAGCTCTAGACCGGCAAAAGGATCCCCTTGCTGGTGCTGGACCCCCTGATAGGTCACTTTTGAACCTGGGTGCAGGTTCTTTTGATAATAGTCGGCGAAAATTGCAGCACTACTCGCTCCATCGAAACAGTTGTCATGAAAAAACAGCTTTAGATGCCGCGACATTCCGAAGGAACGCTACCACAAATATCCGAAATGTCGGGTCTAGGTGCTAGCTTCCCGTATGCACGCTTTTCCGTATCTGAAGGCAGCACATCTATTGGGGATCATCGCTTGGGTTGGCCCCATGCTTTGCATAGCACTGGTATTTTCTCGCAGGTCCGACACAACCAACAAAGCTGACCTGGTGCCACTAATGAAACGCCTCGCCTCGATAGCAGACTGGGGTGCAACTCTCACCATCGGGTGCGGCATTGGCCTTATCTTGGTTTCGAAAGTCTTGGGTGATGCTTGGGCCATGAAACAGCCATGGATGCATACCAAACTGCTCATCGTGATTGGCTTCATCGGCCTTCATGGCGTCATGCGCGTTGGCATCAAGAGAACCGCCAAGGGAAAATCGGAAGGCGTGCCGAACTGGCTCTTACCAATTGTTGGCCTGGTCGCCTCAGCGATTCTCTACCTCGTTGTAGTACGCCCATTTTGACGTAAACGCCCCGTCGGTCGCCCAAAATGACCATGAATGACCAGAGCACAATTCTGCACGCGGATATGGACGCATTCTTCGCAGCAGTAGCTCAGCGTGATAGGCCCGAATTGCGTGGAAAACCAATCGCCATTGGCGGCCGCTCCCCGCGCTCCGTAGTCGCCGCGGCATCTTACGAAGCGCGCCCTTACGGAGTTCGCTCTGCAATGCCAATGGTGCAAGCCCTGCGTCTTTGCCCCAAACTAATGATCGTTTCCCATGACTGGGACGCGATTCAAAGCTCATCCAAGAAGTTCTTTGAAATACTAAGACGCTTCACGCCCACAGTGGAACCGCTCTCAGTCGACGAAGCGTTTCTTGACGTAGCGAGTGTAAGGCGTCTTCACGGAACCCCCGAGAAAATCGCAATTGCTATCCGCAAACAAGTGCGCGCTGAACTTGGACTTGTCGTTTCAATCGGAGTGGCGCCTTCCAAATACATCGCAAAGATAGCCTCGGACATAGATAAACCCAATGGTCTCAGAATCATTGACCCGAATGAGATCCTCGGGTTCCTTCACCCTTTGCCAGTGTCGCGGCTATGGGGGGTTGGGAAAAAAGGACAAGAGAAGCTTCACTCCATCGGATTACAAACGATTGGCGATGTGTATCGTTTCCTTAGCCCCGGCAACAGGGCCAACAGAGCTCTAGCCCGAAAATTATTGGGGAATTCTATGACCTCCCACATTGAAGCTCTCGCGAATGGGCGTGATGGGAGACGGGTCGAGCCTAGAGAGTCCGCTAAGTCTATCGGTCACGAACAGACTTTCGATGTGGACATCGGTGAAAAGAGTGCCTTGCGCCCTACGCTGTTAAGCCAATCAGAAAAAATAGGTTCTCGCCTACGCTCACAAAACATCTTGGCAAACGTCGTCATCTTGAAGATCAAATTTGCGAATTTCAAACAAGTCACTCGGCGCATAACTCTTGCTTCACCAACAGACGACGACATGCAGATCGCTCGTTCTATTTTTTCTTTACTGGAAGAAGTAGAAATAAAAAAAGGCCGAGACAAAGCCAAGCTTGTTCGGCTTTGTGGGGTAGCAGTGTCGGGCCTACAAGATGAGAGTGCGCCCAGGCAGCTCTTGCTGCAGAGCCAAGACGAGCCCACAAAAGTATCGAAGGCTCTCGACACTATTCGCGAGAAGTTCGGAGCAGATGCAATTTCCCGAGCGGGAACGAAGACGTAGTAGCTACTACCTACTTACTGTTTTTGTAATGTCGCCAGCCACTCTGACTGGTTTTCGCGTGGGCCAACGCCTATTAACGTAAACCTCCCGTCGCGCCATGAACGAATAGCCCATTCAGCTTCGTATTCGTGAAACTCTCTTGGCAGTGCACCTCTTGAGCGCAACACAAAAAGCGAAACTGTGTACCCCTTCAAACGATAATTCACATGAATTACGGGCTTTCGCGAAATAGAAACCGTCCGAGCCCCAAAGAGTTTGAAGTTTTCACTGGTAGACGGCAACGAGACACTAGCCGTCATTGTTGATTCTACCCAACCCGACAACTTGGTATCGCTAACCCCAGAAAGAGCGAACTCGCTTGGAGGCGCGGTGTGAAACGCGACGACGGCGTGAATCAGCTCTTTTTCGCGTTGGGGGAAAACGCCGTAAACGACGCCGACTGTTGTAGCAAGGACTGAAAAAGTAAGCAGTAAAGAAACATAGACCCGCCGGTGCTCTGGGCGAGGTTGGGTCCGGGACTCTGAAAAGACGTCTTCCTCGTGAGTCACATCTGTTTCGACTAGTTTCATACGTTTCGTGCCGGCGCGGGTACCGAACCAAATCGGCGAGTGAATCTTTCTAACACGGATTGATACAGTTCTTGGGGCTCCCTGTCGCCGTCGGTTACCAAATGCCGACAGAGGTAAGCATCTTGGCAACTTTCCGAGTATTCCAAAATTGCCGGTAGCAGACTAGAAGCTGCCTGGTAGTGAACCATGGCACTCTTTCCCAAGGGGTAGTCAATAAGCCCAACCTCCAAACGAATCTGAAAGACTCCAGGTGAGAGGGGGGCATGCTTCGACGCTTCTCGAAGAGAGTACCAGGGGCAAAATGCCTGAGTCACCGCCCAATGGTAGAGTGCTCGAGCCCGATGCTCAACGATTCCCCTCAGGTGAGCTTTCTTTCGCCAAAATCTTCACAGCAACTGACAAAAGGTAGCCGTCTAATTCATGGTGACAACCTTGTCGCTCTGAAAAGCCTCGCCGATGAGTCTATCAACACCGTCTACATCGACCCCCCGTTTGGGACGGGAACCGTCCGCTCGGGGAAAAAAGGACTGAGTTATCCCGATTTCCTAACTTGCCCTGAGGCCTTCGTTGCATGGCTTTCGCCAAGGCTTGCCGAAAGCAGGCGTGTGCTCGTTCAAACCGGTTCTCTTTTCGTACACCTTGACTACCGAACTGTTCACTACGTAAAGGTAGCTCTCGACAAACTTTTCGGGCGTGACATGTTCGTCAACGAAATCGTGTGGTGCTATTCGGTAGGGGGCAAGAGCCAAAGGCGGTTCGCACGCAAGCACGACACGATACTCTGGTACTCCAAAACCAAGGACTATGCGTTTTATTCAGAACCAATTAGGGTCGCGCGGAAAGGTGGAAGCCATATGCGTGTTCGCACCCTAGAAGACGGTTCTAAAGTGCAGGAGAAAACCGACCGCAAAACCGGGAAAGTTTATCAGTACCCCGTGAAATCGGGAAAAATACCCGAGGACTGGTGGACAGATATTGAGACTCTTAACCGATCTGACAAAGAACGTGTAGGTTGGCCAACCCAAAAACCCCAGCGACTATTGCAGCGAATTTTGATGGCAACCACGACGAAAAGAGATGTCGTAGGAGATTGGTTCTGTGGCTCGGGAACAACCCCCAAAACGGCCCAAATGTTGGAGCGCGCTTTTATCGCGATGGATCTTTCCAAAGAAGCACTAACGCTCACGGCTTCCCGCCTATCGACTGACGGGATCGCCCCCCCTATAGAAACACTTGCGGCCCCGCAACAATGATCGGTTTCAGTGGAAAACGTCCTAGCACTATTGGGCCCAAAGCCGGTTTGCTTCGTCCCTGCCCTGGCACTCCTAACTGTGTTTGCTCCCATGACCAGGGGCGCGACGGGATACCTCCTTTGACTTTCACCGACAGCAAGGAGGCTGCATTGCAAAGACTCGAAAAGGTACTGCTATCGATGGACGGCTGCCGGCTTATCACTCGCTCCGACAAGTACCTGCACGCCGAATTTCGAACCCGTTGGCTTGGCTTTGTCGATGATTTTGAAGCTGTGATCCAGGTAGCTCCCGCCGAATCCACCGCAATGGGTGAGCTTCACGTACGCTCTGCATCCCGACTGGGCCATTCGGACTTTGGCGTGAACCGGAAGCGTGTTGAACGGATTCGGACTCAGTTCAACCAAAATCCTTAAATTGCAAGGCGCCGCCGGTCATTTTCCTCCTCCCATAGGCTCTTCTCGGCCTGGACAAGCCAACAGAAACCGTGGGAAGAATCATAGTCCTTTTTTTGGATTCCCTCAGCATGGCAGACCGGCCCAAAGCGAAGCTCGATACCCACATGATGACCGACGTTGGGGTTGTCCGTGAGCATAACGAAGACTCCGCGCACGTCGACGAGCACGGAGAATTTTTTGCAGTCGCTGACGGAATGGGTGGTCACGCTGCAGGTGAAGTAGCTAGCGCCATGGCAATCGAGGAAGTGAAAAAAAACCTCGAAGAGAATCGGGAAAGAATCAAAGCGTTTCGGGAAAATCCAGACGAAGCGAAACACACAGAGTTGGTCACTCTCCTAGAACAGGCGGTTCGAAAAGCGCATGCTGCTGTTTTTGACAGGGGAACCAGAGAGAGCGACAAGAAGGGGATGGGGACCACCCTCGAGGTCTTGCTGATCGCGGGCGCCGACGCATTTGTGGCCCATGTTGGTGACAGTCGCACCTATCTCGTTCGCGATGGCAGAATTTCCCAAGTGACCATGGATCACACAGTCGCCGAAGTGCTGGTAATGGAGGGAAAACTCAGCGAGGAAGAAGCTCTTGTCTCTCCTCTCCGGACCATTCTAGTAAACGCAATTGGCGTCGCAGCAGACGTAGGCGTTGAGATGGCCCATGTCGACCTTAGGAATGGCGACAAACTGCTGCTTTGCTCTGATGGTTTGCATGATTACTTTCCGGATTCCAAGGAATTGGGCGACAAGATCGCTGGCCAAACACCCGAAGAAGCTCTGAAGGAGCTGACAGAGCTGGCCAAGGAACGCGGTGGCCACGACAACATCACTGGAATCATTGTTAATGTATTAGAAGCTCCTAAGCCATGGCGCCCCGAAGGAGCAGGAGCGATTGCAACCCAAAGGGCGTCCTCCGACGACACTCTGCCAGTAGACGACGACGAAACGGCTGGAACCGAAGCCACCATAGTCGGTATGCCAGCGCCAGAGAGTACGAACGTCGACTCAACACTTGTAGGTATGCCGGCCCCAGAGCCGGTAAACCCCGCCACCACTGTTGACCACATCGAGGTCGGCCCACGAACCGATGAAATGTCCACCGTGAAAATGCCTACGCTAACGGGCGACGACGATAAGGCAACGAGCGCAAAGCCAAAGCAAGATTCCGCTAAGGGCAAGAAAAGCAAAAAATAAGAGCTAGCGCTTACGAACGCGACACAACCGCCTACGACTCTTCACTGTTTCGTAGTGCAAAAAGAGAAACACTTGGTTCTGCAGAGAGGTCCGGGGATAGATGCATTACGTCACCTCTTTGCGCCTCTGCAAAGCAACGATTTCCTTCCCCAATATTGCGTTTTAGCAAGCGTACTCGTGAGCGGCCCTTGTTGCCGCAGACAAAACACTCGCGAGCCCCCTTTGATTTTTGTAGGCGAGAAACGACTCGTACAAGCCCATCGGACTCCATCGGTACTTGAAGCGTGTTATCCTTGCGAAGCGTAAGGTAACTAAATTTTAGACCATGCCTGCGCAAACCAGAGAGATGGGAAAGCCTAGCGGCACGTGGTGTCAAATCGGTCTTTCGATCTTCGTGGCACCAGTCTGATGCGTTCTCTAGCGCCGGACAAGGAGCCTTTTGGCGGATGCAGGGTGCGAAAACGGTAGCTATTTCTCTCTCGAGGACGCTATCTCGCAATATATGAAGTTCTCGGGATGTATCCCGGAGTGCAGGTTCGATAATGACGAAGCTGCCCCCCGGCGCCAACACATTCATCGCGCGCTCTATGACCGTTAGACGAGTCTTCTCGGGAAGTTCATTGAAAACTGTTCCGGCCAGGATCAGGTCGAATCTTTCCTCTGTGTTCAAAGGAGCAGTTACATCACCGGTCGTGGTTTTCAGCTCGACACTTGTTCCCCCGCCTTCCGAGACCTCACGAACCCAATGAGCAAAGATATCGAGCGCACGAGGATCGGAGTCAATCGCACTGACCTTCAGCTTCGCCTGCGAACGCTGTGCAAACCATGACCATAGCCCCATCGTCATAGCTCCAGCGCCAGCGCCTAGATCGAGAACACGAACTTCATCCCTAGGGGCAACGCCAGCTCGTTCTAGCTCGGTCATAGGAATCAAAACCTTCGCCGCATCGCAGACCGTAAAGAAGACTGCCCGGGCTGCCATGTCGGATTCTTCCGCTCTACCCTTTCGTACTGCGAGCTCTCCCCGCTCCTCGGTGTAAAGCATCGAACGAGATTGAATTGCTGGAATCAGCTTGCCCTGCGCAAGGCTCTTCTTGCCAACGACTTTCTCGGCCGCGGCCCAGACAGCATCCTCAAACACCTTTTGGATACACCAGGCCACTATGAAGCCGCCAGAGCTAACGCGTCCGTAGCGGCTTTGTCGGCTCCGGCAATACAATCGTTAAACGCAACGCCATGAAACGCCGCACCCGCCAATATTGCTTTTTGAGCGTGCGCCAGCTTTTCGACCTCTGCTATCAAACCAAGATGCCCCAGGTGATATTGGGCAATCGCTCGAGGCCAGAATTTTGTACGTGTAAAAATCGGGTTCTTTGCACCGAGCACGTCGGCCAGTTCCTTCGTCGCCAAAGCAATGAGTTCTTCTTCGCTTAGAGAAGCGACCGATGGATCCCTGGCGCCGCCAAAAATACACCGAAACCAAACAGTGTCCGACTCAGCTCTTCCCTGAAAAATAGCGCTTTCAAACACGCACCCCAAAATGCGCTTTGGCTCCCCCGGTGCAACTAAGAAGCCGAACCCATCAGTAGAGTGGGCCACGTCCTTTTTTTTGAACCCCAGGTAGGCAATCGCTATTGGAACATAGGGGATTGCATTCAGGTGTTCTTGAATTTTAGGGGAATCTTTGAACAACTTTGACGCTTCATAGGCTGGCACCGCAACCACCGCGCTATCGAAAGTCTCGGGCTCCCTAGACTCGATTGCGACAGCGACCTTTTGATCTGCCATCACTGACAGGTTCTCTACCCGCGCCCCGCATGAGATGCGGTTCTCTAAGGTTGCGGTCAACGCTTTGATTAACGCCTCCACCCCGTCAGCGGGGGCCGCTAGCCTTCGTTTGCCGGTTCCTTTTTCCTTTTTCTTTCTCCCGCGTAGGAAGCCTCCCCGCCTGTCGAGCTCAACCAACCTTGGGAAAGCCGCCGCTATGCTCAGTTTTTCTATGTCTCCGGCAAATACGCCGGTGACAAACGGATCAACGAGCGTAGAAATCACATGTTTTCCTAAACGCCTTCGGAAGAAATCTGCGACGGACTCATCTTGCTCTTTTGCTGCGCGCGCAAAAGGCTCCAAGAGCAAACGGCCTTTACCAAACAGAGACAGGAAATCACCAGACAAGAAACTTCCTAGCCCTGTGGGCAGTTCTCTCAGTTTTCCCCCGCGAAAAACCCAGCGCCTTTTTGCACCCTCGCCCGCTTGTGCCAGGGGCACTCCTAGTTCCTCGCAAAGCTCGTGCCCCCCGCGGCCAGTCCCACTGAGAAAACCGTTAACCGCGCTCTCGAGGAGAAAACCGTTCTCCTTTTTAGAGCCAACGACTCCCCCAGTGCGTGGCTCACTCTCGAAAAGCGTAGGCTCCGCGCCTTTTTGCAATAGTCGGAACGCGATGGTCAATCCAGAAATGCCCCCGCCTATCACTGCAATGCGTGGCGCTGCCATCGGTCAAAGGCTCTTGACGGTGTCAACCATCACTCGCACGTGCTCGGGATTGGTCATAGGCAGGACGCCATGACCCAGATTGAAAATGTACCCGGGCACTTTCCCTGCCGAAGCCACAACGCCCTTAACTCGTTCGCGAAGGACGTCGGGGGGAGAAAAAAGAAGAGTGGGATCCATATTCCCCTGCAGAGCAACTTCAGTACCGACTCTTCGGCGCACCTCTTCTAAGGAGACACGCCAATCAATTCCCAAAACGTCCGCCCCGCATTCCTTAAGATCTTCGAGGTATGGAGCACAACCGTTAGCAAAGTAAATGATCGGCACTCCACCATCGCTCCACGTCTTAGAAGATCGAAGTTTTTCCATGACCAACTTCGCGTACCGAAGAGCGAATTCGCGAAAATCTTGCGGCGAAAGTATTCCGGCCCAACTATCAAAGATCTGAACAGCCTGAGCACCGGCCTGCACTTGCGCCTCAAGATAACTGGCACAACTGTCCGCCAGCATTCCCAAGAGGAGATGCGCAGACTTCGTGTCTGCGAACAACATGTTCTTAGTTTTCTCGTAATTTTTCGAGCCGCCGCCCTCAATTGCGTAGGTCGCCAACGTAAACGGGGCACCAGCGAAACCGATGAGAGGTATTTTGCCATCAAGCGCTTTTCGAATCGCGCGAACCGCATCGAAAACGTAGGGCATAGATTCGACCGGATCTGGTACCGATAATTTCTTGATATCGGCTTCGCAGGTAAGCGGCTGAGGTAGCTTAGGTCCCTTGTCTGTGAATTCCAGCCCAAGCCCCATCGCTTCGAGGGTCACCAGGATGTCGCAAAAGAGAATCGCCGCATCGAAACCAAACTCGTTGATCGGCTGCATGGTCACTTCACATGCGAGTTCCGGAGTCTTACAGAGTTCGAGGAAACTTACTTTGCTGCGTACCGCCCGGTACTGCGGCATGTACCTTCCCGCTTGCCGCATCATCCAGATAGGGGGGCGCTCCACTGGCTCTCGACGGCATGCTCGCAGAAAAAGATGATCAGACATGGCGAAAATCCTAACATGTCGATCCCGTTGAGAATACTCCCGGTTACCGAACCAGTGGTGAGGGCTGTTGCAACCCAACCTAGCCCATCCCTATAATCAAACGCGGTGAGTTCCGGGGTCCTTACGCTCAACCTGCGCTGCAGCTCATGGAGACAGGTAGAAAATATCTACAAGAACGACCTTTCGCGATCGTCTTTCTTTATGAAAGCGAAGAAGCCACCGCCGGTGGGCACAAGAGTCTCAATAAATTTGAGCCTACCTTCCCATAGCACATTGGCATTCACTGGATCCGTTTCAGAGCACATTGCCCCTGGAGGCCTTGGCGGTCGTGGTCCAGGTTTGGATGTAGCCCTAGACGAAGTTTCCGATAGTACGCTTTGGCTGATTGAAACCGCGCTCGCATCTGCTTCGGAGAAAGCCAAAGGAGAAGTGAAACCCGCGTCTCCTTCTATGGAAGATGGTCACGTCGCCGCTGACGCGGAAGGAGGTTTAGTCGAAGCCCTAGAAGGCGAGCTCAAATCATTTAGGAAGTTCAATTATTTTCAGGTGCTTGATGTCGGTTATGAAGCGACGACCCAGCAGATTCGGGATTCTTTTGCGGAACTTTCAAAAAGATACCACCCCGATCGTTTTGCAAGATACGAAAGCGCAAATGCGAAGGAACTCGCGTCGGAAATATTCCTTATGGTGCGGGATGCTTACCTTGCCCTCGCCAGCGAAGAAGGACGCGCTAAGGTGCGTGCTGGAATTAAAGCTCAAAGCCAAACAGCGGCGCAAAAGAAACCGATACCGCAGAAGCCCTCACCAAACGATGCCGCCTCACCGAAGCCGCCACAAGCAGCAAAGAAAATTGCTACACAGAGCTCTGTTGCCCGTGCTGCGCGACAGTCGTCTCAAGTGGCGAAAGGCTCCGCGGTACGAAACCCTGAAGCTCTGAAACTCTTGGAAGCAGGACAATACGCTGAGGCCTTAAAGATCTTTGCTCTTGCAGTTCGCAAAAGCCCAACCGATAACTACGCAAGGGCGGGCGTAGAGCTCGCCGAGGGACTCAAAGCTCTTGCCGACGGAGACCGAATGGAAGCCGGCCAACGTTTTGAGGCCGTGCTCGATTTCGACCCCTCCAACCCCATGGCTGCTCGCGAGCTAGCAAAGATGCGAAGACAATCAACCAACGACCGGCGCGGTGCCCTTTCCAAGCTTTTGAAGCGGATGAACCAACCATGACGACCACGATTATTGGCATTGACCTGGGAACTACGAACTCGTGTGTAGCGATTCATGGAAACGGCGAAAAGCCGAAGGTCCTTCCTTCCAAGAATGGTTCCCAGACCATACCTTCCGTCGTTGCATTCACTGATACAGATGTCATCGTGGGTGAGCCCGCAAGACGCCAAATGGTAACCAATCCGACTCGAACCATTTTTGGAACCAAGCGATTGATTGGCCGGAAAGTGAATGCTGACGACGTCACCAGTTTCGCAAGAACGGCGCCCTTTCGAATCGTTGCTGCTCCAAATGGAGACGCCTGGGTTCGAGTGGACTCAAAACCAAAACCGCCCCAAGAAATTGCTTCCCACGTCATCCGCGAACTACAAAAAGTAGCTCAAGACAATCTGGGTCAACTGGTAACCCGAGCTGTGGTGACAGTACCGGCGTATTTCAACGACGCGCAAAGACAAGCTACTAAGGATGCTGGCACCATCGCGGGTGTAGAGGTCGTACGGATTCTAAACGAGCCTACGGCAGCGGCCTTAGCCTATGGCCTTCATCGAACGAGCGAGACGCGAAAAACAATCGTCGTTTTTGATCTCGGGGGCGGCACGTTTGACATTTCCATCATGGCCGTCGAGAACGGTGTTTTCGAAGTCCTTGCTACCAATGGAGATTGCGAACTGGGAGGAGAAGACTGGGACCGGAGGCTTATAGAAAAGCTAGTAGACGAAGCATTCGACGAACATCGCATCGATCTCACTAGCCACCCAGTGGCTATCGGCCGCCTTAAAGAAGCCGCGGAAGCCGCAAAGAAAGAATTGTCTGCGACCCAAAAGGCAAACATTCAACTCCCCTACCTTATTCAAGCAGAAGGAAAGGACGTACACCTCGAACGCACCATTACGCGTGACGAGCTAGAGAAGCTCACAAAAGATCTGAATGAACGCTTAGACGCTCCCTGCAAACAGGCAATGCAAGATGCAAACCTTACAAGTGCAGACATTGACGAAGTTCTGTTGGTTGGCGGAATGACCCGATCTCCGGGGATTCAAAACAAGGTTTTCGAAATTTTTGGGAAACAACCATCTAAGGGGGTTAATCCAGATGAAGCCGTGGCTCTAGGCGCGGCGACTCATGCGGCCATCCTTTCGGGCGAAATGGACGAAGCTGTTCTTTTAGACGTCACTCCACATTCTATAGGGATCAAGGTCGGAGATTCCGGTTTTTCAAGGGTTATCCCGCGCAATTCCATGTTGCCCGTTCGGGAGAAAAAACTCTTTGCAACAACGGCGGAAGATCAAGAGTTCGTTGCAATCGAACTCTACCAAGGCGAAAGCGAATCGGTATCCGACAATAGAAAGCTCGGAGAAGTGAAGCTATCCGGTCTCCCTAAAGGCCCGGTGGGAAGCGTTCGTATCGAGCTCATAATCACCATTGACGTCGAATCGATTCTTCGTGTTTCGGCTCGTGAACTCAAAACCGGTAAACATGCAGAGATCACGATCAAAACAACGGGTGGCCTTTCAAAGAATGAAATTGCCCGTATCCTGGCCGAGAGACGCGCCGACGCAAAGAACGTCGAAGCCACTTGAGTCGGAACGCCCGGCGCTTTTCTCTAAACCGACGCAAGTGTACGCCAGTTCTTCCATTATCGAACTGCAACAACATGTTGTTGCAACGTGGAAGACGAGAAGAAACAGACACTTAAACCACGGCTTGGAGTTTGCACTAGAAAACTGTCTATGCGGACCTCTCCAATTCTCGCCCTCGCTTTATTGATTTCTTCCCCAGTCCAGGCAGCGACTGCACGGGGACAAGCAAAGTCAAAGATCTCGCTCGCTGCCAAATCGAAGGCAAGAGTCCGAGGGGCGACGCAGCGCTTCGCAGATTGGCGCGCGACACGTGGGGCGCGAAAAACACTAAGACTCTTGGTGAAAAACCATAATATGAAGGTTGCCAAAGGACCCAAGCAATTGGTGACTGGGGCAAATGCGAAGTATCACGTGATAGCACCGGGGCGTTTCTCCCTGGTCCGAGTAGGCAACAAGCGTATTGATCCACTCGACGTCATGTTCCGGGTGCTCACCCAAGCGTCAACCGGTGGTCCCGAGATCAAAAAACTCGGGAAACGCTGGGAAGAGGTTCACGCGTACGGTGGTTCTGGCAAACTCGTAAATAATTTGATGTATGAAGTCGCTGGGAGACTCGATCACCTAGCGAGACGGCAGACAAACCGGAAACTCAATACTACCGAGCTTCAAACCTACGAACAACTAGCCGCTGTTGGCTTCGAAGACCTGGCTATGAACTCAGCTGCGTTAAGCAAAACCGCAAAAGTACTTCTTCGTATGGCCAAAAACGCAAAAGAATCTAAGGCAGAGATTTTCCTAATTCTGGGCGTACGCGCAAACTCTCAGGAAGTACTCAGGTCGCTGAGTTTTTTTCGGCGCGAGTCTTCTGGTGAATCCGCCACCGACTTCATCAAGACCCAATTGTTCGGCCCTTAGAGGAACTGACTGAGATCGTCCCAGTCAGCGATAAAGCGAAGCAGCGTTCGGACCTTCGGCATGAGCGTTTCTACTTCGATGTACTCTTTGTGGGTATGAAAACCGCGACCGCGCGGACCCATTCCATCGATGGCTGGTGTTCCCACTGCTGAAACATTATTCGCATCGGATCCTCCCCCGACCAGTGGACATTCGGAATGCCCCAACCCCTCGGATTTTGCCGCGGCACTGTAGTTCTCAAACATCTTCGCTGATCCTTTAGTTCGATCGAGCGGCGGCCTCCGCACGCCACCCGAGAAAGAAAACTCTGCGGGACTACTCAATTCTTCACCGATGCTTTTCAGCTTTTCGACGAGATCATGACCTGCGTCCTCCGAAAGAAAGCGTAAATCGATATGGCACTCCGCGTGGCGCGGGACCGTATTGCGCGCCTCCCCACCGCTGATTAAGCCAACGTTAACCGTCGCCCCTTGTTCGTAGTTTGTGATCTGTTCTGCTGCTTCTACGAAATTGGAGATGGCCCTGATGGCATTGATGCCATCCTTATGGTGGTTACCTGCGTGCGCTGCCTTTCCCTTCACTACTACGCCAACGGATCCCGTCCCTTTTCGCCTGGTTATAATCTCATCTGACGTGCGGCCACCCTCGAACACCAAAGCAGCCTTAGCTTGTTTCGCTAAGCTAGCAGTTAGAGTGTGAGACTCAATCGAGCCAATTTCTTCATCGCCAACGCAAAGAAGAGCGAGCGGGACGGATTCCAGCACCCCGGCTTTATGCAAGGAGTAAAGAGCCGCCCAAACAACGGAAAGCCCACCTTTCATGTCCAATACGCCGGGTCCGTGAAGTTTACCCTCGGCGATTTCCCAACGCTCGAACGTACCCGGGGGAAATACCGTGTCGTGGTGCCCAACTAGCAACAGTTTGGGACCCGAGGCGTCTCTCCATGCTTGAGTACTCCATAGAAAATGGTCGCCAACTTCTTTTCCGGCGTGAACATCCGTTTTTAATCCGAGCCCCTCGAAATCCTTAGCTAGGAGCTTCCCCATAGTATTCACCCGCTCAACGTCAGCTGAATAAGAGTTCTGCCTAATCCATGGCTCCAGCTTCGCGAGTATCCCATCGGTACCCAAGCTGTCTGCGGCTTTCAAGCTGTCTTCCATCCAAGCGGCTCGAGACATAGAAGAAGCTATAGCATCGGAAGCCTAGCTGCGATAGTCCCGGCTCCGCTGTAATGGTACCCTCCCCGAGAGATGGCTAAACGTTTCAAAGCAACAGTTATTGGTGGCAGTGGATACGGTGCTGGCGAGATGCTTCGTAGACTTCACCTTCACCCAGAGGTTGAAGTTGTCCGCGTGGCATCCATAGACTACGTAGACGAAAACGTATCTGTTGCGCATCCAAACCTCACCGGTATTTCCAAACTGAAATTTGAAAACCTTCTACCCAAGGATGCTGCAAAAGGATGTGACGTTGCTCTACTTGCTCTCCCTCACAAAGTGACCGCCGCTAAAGTGCCCGAGCTTATAGATATGGGAGTGAAGATCGTCGACATGTCTGGAGACTTCCGCCTCAACAGCAAGGACGAGTATCAGAAGTTTTACGGTGTAGAGCATCCGCACCCAGACCTTCTAGGAACCTTCGTATATGGCTTACCTGAGCTGAATAAGGAAACCATACGAGGCGCAACTCATGTCGCTTCGCCTGGTTGTTTTGCAACCTGCACTGCACTTGCTCTTATGCCCCTCGCCCGTGCCAACCTGTTATCCGGCTCTATTCATGTCACGGGCATAACAGGCTCCTCGGGCTCAGGCGCCGCAGCTTCCGCGGGCACACATCACCCAGTTCGTTCGGTGACCCTGCGCGGATACAAGCCGTTAGTACACCAACATACCCCGGAAATTTCCCAAACGTTGCGGGCAGCTGGAGGCAAGAATTTCGAGCTTCAATTCGTACCGGTGTCCGCTCCTCTAAGTCGAGGAATTCTAGTTACATCATATGTTGATATTGATGCGTCTACAAAGGAGGCCGACATCGCTAACCTCTATGACTCATTTTACGAGCCGGCAGCGTTCGTAAGACGGCCTAAAGGGCGATTACCTGAGGTCGCAACAGTTGCTGGCTCGAACTACGCTGAAGTCGGATTCGCGCTGGGGCCAGAGGCAAACGGAAAAAGGACCGTCGCCTGCTTCGCTGCCCTCGATAACCTAATCAAAGGCGGTGCGGGTCAAGCTATCCAAAATATGAACTTGGTCCTCGGACTTGATGAAACGCTGTCCCTTCAAGATCCAGGCAGCTGGCCATAGACTGTGGGAAAGAGAACTTCAAATATTGTCGTTAAAGTCGGCGGCGAACTGGTCCGCAACCAAGCGGTTTGGGACTTAGCAAAGGAATTAAAAACTCTATCGGCCCAAGACGTTCGACTTACCCTTGTCCACGGTGGTGGTCCCCAAGCAACCGATCTTCAGAAACAGCTTGGGCAAGAACCGAATATTGTAGGCGGGCGCCGAATCACCGACAAAGACGCTCTTCAGGTCATGAAAATGGTTGTCGGTGGCCTCGTCAACGTTGAGCTCTGCGCGGCACTTCTCGCCTCTGGCTTATCTCCAGTCGGTCTGCATGGAGCGAGCGCGTTGACCATCCAGGCGAACAAACGCCCACCCCGAGTCGTATCAGGATGTGGCCCAGATCCAATAGACTTTGGCTGGGTTGGCGATGTAGTTGGTTGCAATATGGAGCTGCTCCGTTCGCTCCACGAGCAAGGGCACACACCTGTTCTGGCGTGTCTTGGTGCAAACAAATCAGGTGACGTTTTCAATATCAATGCCGACATCGTTGCAAGTCAAGTTGCAAAAGCGCTCGCTGCTGACCACCTTGTCTTGATGACTTCCGCCCCGGGGGTGTTGACCGACATCAATGACCTCTCCAGTCGAATTCCCACGTTGACACGTTCACAAGCCAAAGCGGCGATAGCAGATGGAACGATTTTGGGCGGCATGATTCCCAAGATAGAAGAGGCGATACTTGTGATGGACGACGGCGTTGGTGCTGTCCACATTATGGGTGAAAAGGGAACTCTCTCGGGAGAGATTTCCACGCCTGGAAGCGTAGGCACAGCTTTACTGCCTTGAGCGCTCGGTCACCCGAGCCAGTGGCCAAGCTCCCAGCCAAAGGAGCCAGGCTAAACAAGAAATGATCGCCGCAACTGCAAGGCCAGGAGCTCGATAGCGCATTTGAATCTTGTGGCGCCCCTCGGAAATGGGAACCGCCCGCACCAAAAGGTCAGCCTTTTCAACTGGTCTTTCGTAGCCTTCTACAAACGAGTTCCAACCCTCAGCCCACCGGTCGGTAAGCACAACGAACCCTGCTTGAACGGCCTCACAAATCATCGTCACCGCGCTATCTCTGTATTCGACAATTTCGCAGGGTACTGGGTTGCCTACTTGATGATCCGATGGGCTATCAGAACCTGTACCTACAAATCGAACTGTTGCGAGGTTTACGCCGAGCCTATCTCGACGATCTGCAGGGAAAAGATCGGTTATCAATGCTTCTTCGTTTCGAAAGAATTTATATCGAGAAGTGACAAAGGCCCGTGGCCGGCGCACCTCGTTTTCCACCAACGCAAGGCCCTTTGCCTTTTTCAAGATCGGCATGCCCGAGGGAATTGCGACTGATGCTGGTACAACCGCGTACCGTACGGAGAAGAGATCGAGCAACCTCTCCGTTGCGCCACTGGCGGCGCG
This sequence comes from uncultured Kofleriaceae bacterium, assembly GCA_964410875.1. GTDB lineage: Bacteria > Myxococcota_A > Polyangia > Haliangiales > Haliangiaceae > CAYPIX01. The sequence continues at coordinate 2,758 of CAYPIX010000032.1, read as the reverse complement.
AAGCAACCGCGCGAACTCACCCCCTGCTGTCTGATCTATGCCTCGAAGATAGGACAGACCAAACCGAGTACCAATATTGGCCATCAAAGTCTGGTGAGCGGACGCGGGCGAGGCCGGTCGCATTGGGAGCGAGGAAGACCTATACACTCTTTCGGGGATGTTCCCTGTTTTATTTTTGACCGCGAAGACGGGACGAGAAAAGTCGGTTTCTCCAGATAGAGGGGAGAGACATACTCTGGCATGGAAGAGCTGAAAACCAATCGCAGCAGCAGCCCAGACAAAGAGTAACCATTTTCGTTTCTCCTTTAGCAAGACCAACGCCGCTGCACCTACCACAAGCGTTCCAGCGAAAGCCATCAATTCAGGAATGCCATGAAGAACACGGCGCTCGCCCACGCTTAGACTCTGCCAAACACCGATGGCCAGCCCGGCAAGCGAAAGAGAAAAGGCTCCAACAAACAGTTGTTCTAGTTTTCCAAGCGGCCGCCACAGCAGTGACTCAGCTGCTGTACCAGCAGCCGACGACAAGAGAACAGCTCCTCCTACCAGCAGAGGAAATCCCAGGGCGCTGTCCCGCTGCCACACGAATAAACCAACGAGACTCGCAGTGAGAACCACAATACGCCCTGCGCGTTGGATACGAGCCCCCCAGATAAGTACGCAGATTAAAGTCAGCGCTCCTAAAAAAAGGCTGGTGGGAAGAGCTCCAACATCGCTCAATAACCATGGATTTTTTCCACTTTTTCCAACGACTGAAAACGGAAGTAATAGCCCCCAGAGCGATGCTTCATCCAAGATTGGGAAACCAGCCCTTATAGAGGAGGCGATTGATGGGACCCAAGCAACCGCTGACAGTAAGCCCGCGGCCGGCAGAATCAGGAACGCACCTAAACCACCGTGTCTTGTCGGCTTTAGAGCAATTGCTGAAGCAACCGCCGCAAGAATGAACAGCGCAACCCCTACACTAGCAATGCCGCCTAACAGAAGAGGCATTGCTACCAACGCCGCTACGGGGATGGACCGCCGAAACGTTGATTTCCGGCTACTAGATTCCAACACGCGCAAGAATGCAACCGCAATACCGGGTATCCACGCAGTGGCCCACCCCAAGAACCCTACTGTTGCAAAACATAAACCTGGTCCCGAAACAACAAATAACCCGGCAGCCAATACTGCTCCCACAGGAGATGCTCCCAACCTCTTGGCTAGGTAAGAAACGCCAACGGCAGCAACCCAAAGATGAAACACCAAAAGAATTTTGTACGCATACAAGGGTGGCAGAACGGCTGAGACCCAAGCGGGCGGATAAAAGACCCCATTGGTTGGCACTGGAGCAAAAGGCGCGCCCAACGCAACACCGCCCCACCAAGATGGAAAATCAAACTGGCGAATAGACTCGCCGAGATGGCCGAGTCGCGGAAGAAAATCGAGCACGAGCCACGGCTCGGAAAGCGAAGGGGAAGCCACAAGGACCCCAAAGCCGGCCCAGATAAGCGACCCAATGGCGACCTGCAGTAACCACCGAGGGCTCTCCTTTACAGTCTCCTTTGGTTCTCGAACCATTCGCGCCTGAATGGTATCCTACCCCAATGAGGTTAGTCTTGGCGCTCTGGATTCTGACAACAGCCGCCTGTTCAGATTCTCTGTATAGCTGCGAAAGGGCAGCGAATAACTACGGGGCACTTCTAAACCGGGCAGTCGACCGGCAAAAAGACTCAGCTGAAGACAAGGCGGAAAAATCAAAAACCGCTGCGGAACTGATCGTTGCCGTGGAAGCCACATGCGAACGCGAAAATTGGGGCGTCTCAGCTAGAAGATGTATGACGAAAGCCGGCAATCTCGCCCAGCTACAGAAATGCCCGAAGCCCGGTCAGATCGAGTGAACTAACCTCTTTTTTGTGGTAGCGGAAACCTCAGACAAGATCTGATAGATTCCGTTTCTATGGAGCTGGACTATCCGCACTCGTTTTCTGCCGATGAAGCCAAGAGTAGACTTGAAGCACTTGGTAAGTACCTCCAGGCCAAACATGGAATTGCAGTGAACTGGGACGGAAATACCGGCCGTTTCGACGGCAAATACCTCGTTGTCTCGATTCAGGGCGAGTTCACCGTAGAGGAAGCCATGGTGAAGCTCCGCGGAAAAGATCCTGGGTTCATGTGGCGCAAAAAAGCCACGGAATACATGCGTCACAAGCTCGATCAGTATCTTGACCCGAGCAAAGGCCTGGACTCGCTTCCCGTCGCATAGGTTCTTCCGACCTTAGATTCGGCTGACAATCTGTTCGAGCCACGCGGCCTGCGCGTCACTTACGCCCACAAACTGCATTCCGGTGAAGAAAATATCTTCGCCTTCTTCATTTTGCGCTTCTGCCCCCCAGCGAACATCAGCTTGGATCTGGAGGTGGGGATAGTCAGCATCTTGCACGCCGTCGATAACCACACATAGGTCCAGGCGCACTCGTTTTGACTCCGGAACAGGGAGAACCGATTCAACCCGACAACCTCCCACGCTCACGTCGTGAGTCGCGCCGTGAACAACGGTGTCGTCGAACGTAATTTCGGCGCCAAGGCGAATATCAAATCTTTCATGGGCACGGGTGCTTTCAGCCACCCGTACATGTTACCCCAAGGTCCAGCCGTTATGAAAATCGCAACTTGGAACGTTAATTCGATTCGGGCGCGAAAGGAGCATCTGCTCAGCTGGCTGGAGGCGGCGTGCGTCGACGTTGCCTGCCTCCTGGAGACCAAGGAGGCAGAC
>CAYPIX010000031.1:0-36427 GCA_964410875.1 uncultured Kofleriaceae bacterium | reverse complement strand
AGTCCAGGGCCGAAGGCGTTTTGTACCTTCGTTTTGGGGGGTGAGACCCTGGACCGAAGCAGGCTCATCGTTGAGTCATAGCATCTGCGAGTTGCTTCCTTGCCGGGGGGGGGAAGAGCAAAGTACCGCAAGAGGCATTGGTTTAGTTTAAGTCAGCGGAACAACAACTCGACCCGAGGGCCGAGTTGTTGGGAACTACCGTATCAGGAGCAGCCGCTCGTGGAGCCACAGTTGGGACATTTATGACACGCACCAGAGCGCACCATCAACGTCCCGCACTCGTGGCAAGGAGGCGCATCGGTCTCGGAAACAAACCCTTTTGCATCCCGAGTTTCAACCACGATGCTTCCATCTTTTGCCTCTACGCCTTCAGCCATCACTGGGACATTGGGCAAGTCAAGCTGCCCACCCGTCGCCGCAGGATGAGCCTCAGCATTGTTTACAAAACGAGCTGAAAGCCAGCGGAAAAGGTAATCCATGATGGATGTCGCCAGAGGGATTTCCTGATTGCCAGTAAACCCAGACGGCTCAAACCTGGTGCCTTTGAATTTCTCACAGAGAATCGCCAAGGGCACACCATGTTGAAGAGATAGGGAGATTGCTGTTGCAAAAGAATCCATCAACCCTGCAATCACAGAGCCTTCCTTTGCCATTCGTACAAAGATCTCTCCTGGACTTCCATCTTCATAGAGACCAACGGTTATGTATCCCTCATGACCCGCAATTGAGAATTTATGGGTAAGAGAGTAGCGCTCGTTAGGTAGCTTGTAACGAATTGCTGCCGGAGCCCCAGAAGGTCCCGCCAAACGAGCTCGCATGCTCTCAACAACCTGTCGTTCTTCGGTAGATAGCGCTGCTAATGCGTCGCTCGGGTCAATAGAGCGACCGTCAGAAGTAGCCTGTTCCTTGCTGCCTGACAGAGGCTGGGTACGCTTGCTCCCATCGCGGTAAACCGCGACAGCTTTCAGACCCGACTCCCACGATTTCATGTAGGCGTCTTCTATGTCTTCTACGCTACAGTCTGTTGGCAAGTTAACCGTCTTCGAAATCGCTCCACTGAGGAATGGCTGCGTAGCTGCCATCATTCGGATATGCCCCATGTAATGAATAGAACGGCTACCGTTCGGCGATCGGAATGCGCAATCAAAGACCGGCAAGTGCTCATCTTTAAGACCAGGTGCACCCTCGATGGTTTCTTCTTTGTCGATGAAGGCACAGATCGCTTCCACCTCAGACTCCGAATAACCCAGTTTGCTAAGAGCTGCTGGGACCGTATGGTTAACGATTTTCAGCATTCCACCACCGACGAGGCGCTTGTATTTTACTAGAGCGATATCCGGCTCAATTCCAGTGGTGTCGCAATCCATGAGGAATGCAATTGTTCCTGTTGGCGCTAATACCGTAGCCTGTCCATTCCTGAATCCGTGCTCTTTTCCAACAGCAAGTGCTGAATCCCAAGATTCGCGAGCCGCTTTCATAAGCTCGTCAGGAACATACTGCTCATCAATTCCCTCTACCGACTCACGATGCATTCCCATGACTTTCAGGAATGGTTCTTCGTTAGCCTGATAGCCTTCGAAAGGCCCGGTTGAGTCTCTAGAGATCTGCGCACTAGTTTTGTACGCCTCACCACAGAGAATCGATGTCAATGCCGCCGCGTAAGCACGTCCTGCATCGCTATCGTAAGCTAGCCCCTTGCTCATAAGCAGCGCGCCCAAGTTTGCGTAGCCTAAACCCAAAGGTCGGAACTTGTGCGAGTTCTCTTCTATCTTTGGCGTTGGGTAGCTCGCGTTATCAACGATTATCTCCATCGCCGTAATCGTAGTTTGGATAGCTCGCTTGTAGGACTCGACATCGAAACCGTCTTCCGTCTGGAATTTACACAGATTGAGAGAGGCCAAGTTACAAGCCGAATCGTTGAGGAACATGTACTCCGAGCAAGGATTCGATGCGTGGATTCGATCGGTATTGATGCATGGATGCCACTCATTGATTCGAGTATCGAATTGCATCCCAGGATCGCCACAGAGGTGGGTGGCTTCTGCAATTTTCCTCATCAAGCTTCGAGCTTTAAAGGTCTCGATATCTCGTCCACCCAAGACTGCTTTTGTCGTCCAGTCTCCGTCGGCTTTTACAGCCTCCATGAAATCATCCGTTACTCGAACCGAGTGGTTCGCGTTCTGGTACTGAACCGAGTCATAGGCCCCACCGGGCTTGTTGAACCCACCGTCGTATCCCGAATCAATAAGCGCCCAAGCTTTCTGCTCTTCGGCCGACTTACATTCGACGAACGAGACAATGTCTGGATGCTCAGCATTCAGAATTACCATTTTCGCTGCACGGCGAGTTTTTCCACCTGATTTGATAGCGCCCGCAAAAGAGTCGAACCCTTTCATAAAGGAAACAGGCCCAGAAGCTGTTCCTCCTCCGTTTAAGAATTCTTTGGACGAGCGGAGGTTAGAAAGGTTCGATCCCGCACCCGAGCCGAATTTAAACAGCATTCCTTCCGTACGAGCGAGCCCCAAAATGCTTTCCATGGAGTCTTCAACCGAGTTGATGAAACAAGCCGAGCATTGAGGGTGCTCTTCTACTCCCACGTTGAACCAAACAGGAGAGTTAAACGCCATCTTCTGGTGAACCAGGAGGTGAGTCAGATCGTCTCTAAAGGCAAGAGCATCCTTGGAAGACTTAAAGTAGGACTGTTTCTTGCCCCATCCAAAAATCGTATCGGAAACACGTCCGATCATTTGTTTAACCGACGATTCACGCTCATCGGTACCAATGGTTCCACGGAAGTACTTTTGGACTACAACATTAGTAGCTGTTTGGCTCCAGTCCACTGGGAACTCGACACCCTTCTGCTCAAAGAAGACTTCGCCGTCTGCCCCTTTAATAGAAGCATCGCGTTTTTCCCACTTCACTTCGTCGAACGGATCGACACCTACCTTGGTGAAATATCTGTCAAACCGAATGCCTGCAGAGGCACTCTTCTTTTTATTAGCGCCGATCGCTTTCGCTTTATCCGCCCCACCCTTGTTTGCCTTGCCCGGCTCAATGCCTTGCGTCTGCGTTCTCGCTTCCATCTCTATCCAAGCTCCCGTTTGCCAATTGTTAAAATTCGAACGACTTACTTCTTCTCTACATCAGTGGGATGTTGGACAAATCCAGGGCCAGATCTCCTATTCTGAGATTTAGCCGCAGCCGTACCATTCCGCGCCCCCCAGACAACATTGGGCCCAGTGATTCCGATCCTCACTCTTCGGAATCAAACAGGCTTCACCTGGTGAACAGGATTCGCCTAACTGTCTATTCAAAACTAATTACTAATCAGACACTCACCAATAAACGGCCATAACCACCCCGTCTACATTTTCATACTGCGCTTTTGCGACCTCTCCCGTCAAGGCCAAAAAGCACAAAATATTGCGGTGCCCACCCCCCTAGCCTACTAGGTATTGTGTACGGATACATGGGACAAGGTGTGAAAACCTGTGAATTGTGTGTGGGCAAATCGGAAGATTGATCAACTCTCTTTGCGATCTCAACACCTTGGTATTCAGTGTGGATAACTCTGTGAGTTGTGGGCAAAGAACGCAAAAGCTGTCGATAACCTGAGAACCAACCCTTCCATCTTTTTCCAAAAAAATGCCCGCTACCAGAAGCCGTTTTATAAGGCGATGTTGAACTGTCGACGACCTTTTCGAGTCTATTTCCCGAACGAACACTCAAAGCACAGCTGGATGAATGCAAAGACATCACTCCGTTCATGGTACCGTCAGGGGCTGACGGTTCTTCTATTGGTGACGGCAATCCACTGCCAACCAAACAACAAGACGGACACTCCCGAGTCCACCACGAATCCAGTCCGTTTAGTCACACTGACGCCGTCGGCGACAAACTTGGTAAAGGCCCTGGACTCCACTGCGCTCTTGGTTGGGACTGACAACCACTCCAACGTTTCTCACGACGTAGTTCGGGTCGGTTCGTTTCTCTCGCCTGATGTCGAGGCAATTATCCGCCTACGACCTGACCTCGTCATTGCTGATGCAGTCCAGAAAGAAAGAGTCAAAGCACTACGTACTCGAAAGACAAAAGTCCTAATAACAGAGATGCACAATATTTCCGACGTGCGGGAAAGTCTGAAACAACTTGGCCGAGAACTTGGCAGTCCTTTGAAAGCACAGACAATCCTTGAAACGATCGATAGGAAAATCGCTGAACAAAGACAGACCCCGCTCAAGCAAAAACCTGCGGTTCTTTTCGTTATCGATCGAACACCGGGGGCTTTAAGCAATCTCATTGTCGCCGGTCCCGACACATTCACCGATGAAATTCTGACAATTTTGGGAGCGAAAAACGCTGCAGCAGACGCGCATACAAGATACCCCAAACTTTCTATTGAAGAGGTCCTTCGAATGCGGCCCGACGTCATCCTTGACGGAGTTGCTTCAAAGGTGGACGTTCTCGAGCTCTGGAAAGCCATAAAAGTACCCGCCACATCCACCGGTCGAGTCTTTCCAGCAAACGAAAAGTTCCTTTCTACCCCCGGGCCCGACGTCGCAAAGGCTCTCGAAACGATGCGAGGTTTACTGGAAATCCCGCGGGTGCAAAACTAGTAGCCGAAAGAGCAAAACGGCGCATATAAGGACTTGTGGTCGAGCTTCGCAACGCCAGGTTTCAATACACAAACCAAAATGTTCTACGCGACGTCTCGCTCGAGATATCGGGCCCCGGACTTGTGTGTTTAGTCGGACCAAATGGCTCAGGAAAAACCACGCTATTAAAGTTGATTGCCGGCATTCTCGCGCCGGACGCCGGAAAGGTCTCCATTGCTGGGAAGCACCCCAGTGAAAGCCCACGCCGGGAAACAGCCATTAAGCTTTCGTATATGCCCCAGCAGTACCAAGTTGTATTTCCATTTTCGGTTTTGGAAATCGTTGAAATGGGCCGCTACCCACACGGAGGAGATGCTCGACGGGCGACGGGAAAACAAATAATTGAGACCGCCATGGAACGTTGTGACGTCAGCCATTTGGCAGAGCGAACCTTCCATCAACTCTCCGGTGGCGAACAAAGGCGGGTTCTCCTAGCTCAAGCGTTCAGCCAACAGTGCCCGCTTCTACTTCTAGACGAACCTACAGCCAATCTCGACCCAGCCCACGCCATTCGAGTTTTCCAAACACTTTCTGCACACAGTAAGGAAACTGGCGCTGCAGTAATTGTGGTGACCCATGACCTGAATCTAGCGACACGATACGCCGATCGAATCGTGGTTTTAAAAAGTGGAGTTGTCACGGCCGACGGAGTGGTAGACCAAATCCTCAAGAACAAATCCATTGAAGAGGCCTTCGATGTTGGACTCCACTCTTCGACGATTCCAGGGACAGATATACAGTTCACTATCCCGGGGGCTCTACTCTAGTGCAAAAGCGAAGAGCCATTACCGCGACCCTACTAAGCTTGGCTCTCTTGCCTTTGGCACTACTTCTATCGCTAGCTCTGGATATCCGAATCGAGAATGGAGAGCGAATTGTGACGTGGCTCTTCCCCTGGGCGGATACGACCGATAGCTACATTCTCGTCAACCTACGTCTGCCGAGAGTACTCGCAGCCGCGGTTGTCGGTGCGGGACTGGCCACCGCCGGCTGCACGTTTCAAGCAGTTCTGCGGAACCCTCTTGCCGAGCCGTACACCCTTGGAGTTTCCAGCGGAGCTGCCCTTTTTGCCGTATTGGCCATTCGGTTTCATCTGGATGCCATGGTCGGGCCGGGTGCGGTCGGCGCAGCCTCACTTATCGGAGCAACCGCGACTATTTGGCTAGTCTGGAGACTTGGCCAGGTCGCAGGACAATTGCCCACAGCAACCCTTCTTCTAGCAGGCATCACAATCGCCATGTTCTCGTCCGCGGCCTCCATGGCGGTCCAATACACGTCTGATTTTTCTGAAGTCTACCGAATGCTCCGATGGATGATGGGTGGACTTGAATCTGTCTCCTACCGAGCCCTTATTCAAACCAGTATAGGCGTCGTAGTCGGCCTCATCGTGCTTTTCAGCCTAAGCTCGGCGCTGAATGCGATAAGCGCCGGTTCCGATGCGGCCGCAGCCGTCGGCTTCGACCCAAAACACACGACGACGGTCGCATTTGTTTGCTCATCTCTTTTGGTTGGAGCCACCATCGCCCTCGCCGGTCCAATCGGTTTTGTTGGGCTCTTCGTTCCCCATGCTCTCCGCCCCCTGGTGGGCCCCAATCACAAGGTACTTCTCCCTTTGAGCGCGCTCTTTGGAGCCGTGCTCCTTGTGCTCTGCGACATGCTTGCCCGAGAAATCCTAGCGCCAGACCAACTACCAGTGGGAATCATCACAGCCCTCTTCGGTGGGCCTTTCTTTCTCTTTTTACTGCTCAAGCAAAAAGCACATGGCCGCTTCTGGATTTCCTAGAGCCCAGGCTACAGACGCAACTCCACCCTTTCTGCTGGCAGGTACAGCAGCCACCCAACTTCCATATCGTGCCGTCGTGTCACGAAATCAAAGGTGATCTTTGGGGTAGTTCAGCCGGCTAAATAAAAAGCCAACGCTAAGCAAAACGCGCCAAGTGCAATGACAACATGCGCCATTCCAAACTCGTCGCCTCGTGTATTTCTGCTCTGCCTCATAACTTGAATCCCAAGCTTCTCTCCTTGGTGTGACAAGTCAAGAGCAAGTGCTCCGGATGGTCTCAGGTGATCAAAAACTACTTGCAAAACAAGAGGTTCCGGATGAAAAAGAACAAAGCTCAAAGCCTTTTTGAGTCTTCGTCACACTAAGAACTTGTTCCCTGGAGCGTAACTTTTGTCTATCGACTTTCCCGAGTATCTTCCTCTCGCCAATACCCCTACTCCGCTCCAGAAGCTCCCTCGACTCAGTCGTGAATTGGGTGTTGAGATTCTAGTTAAACGCGATGACCTGACGGGACTTGGCATGTCCGGTAACAAAGTCCGCAAACTTGAATTCCTCTTGGCTGACGCAATGCGTAAAAGTGCGGAGGTCGTGATCACTGGCGGGGGCGAGCAATCGAACCACTGTAGAGCCACCGCAATTGCAGCCAGCCGGCTTGGTTTGAAGTCACACCTATTGCTGCGAACCCAGACCCCAAAAGATCCACCTGAGGTGACTGGTAACATTTTACTCAACAAGCTAGCCGGGGCTCACATCCAGTGGATTAGCCCATCTCAATGGCAGGAGCGAGAAAGCTTGTTTACCAAGGTAGCGAAAACCTACCTTGAAGAAGATACGAAGCCCTACGTCATTCCAGAAGGTGGCTCCAACGCCATGGGCTCCTGGGGCTACGTTCGAGCCATCCACGAGTTGAGGTCGGAATTAGAGGAATTTCCACAACAGCCGACAACCCTCGTCTATGCATGCGGATCAGGCGGGACCGGTGCAGGTCTACTGCTCGGCAAAAAACTATACGGGCTTGACGTTCGGATCGTCGGAGTTAACGTATGTAACGACGCGCAATACTTCCGAACTCAAATCCATAAGATTTGCCAGGACTTCGATTCCGAGTTCAAAACAAAAGCAGATGTGTCGGAAGGCGAAATAGAAATCCTAGACGGGTATGTTGGACTTGGATATGCCAAGTCGCGCGACGAAGAACTCATTACCATCGTCAACGCTACCCGCAACGAGGGCCTACTCCTCGATCCTGTTTATAGTGGCAAAGCATTTCACGCGCTTTCGACTGAACTGAAGAAAAACCCAAAGACCTTCGGTGAGCGAGTCATCTTCCTGCATACGGGTGGGGCTTTCGGTCTATTCGCCGTGACCGAGCGACTCGCGTCCATGACCGATTAGAAACTACTCAATCAGCTTTTCGAGCTGCTCTTCCAATTGCGCTTCGGTCAGGCCACCAGTGTGGAGAAAGGACAGCTTGCCGTTGTTATCGTAGAAAAACGTACTAGGAAGGCCGCTCGGATTCCCGAGCGCTTCTCGCACTTCTGGCTCGAGGAAAACCACGGGATAGGTCATCTGGTTTTCCTCGCGGAATGCGTCAAGCTGCTCCTTGTTGACCCCGTATTCGGAGAGCAGGCCTAACATGATGACCTCCCCTTTATGCTTGTCATAAAAACGAGAAAATGCCGGTATTTCCACCTTGCAGGGCACACACCAGGTCGCCCACACGTTCAGAATAACGATCTTATTTGCCATCGTTTTTGAATCCCAAACATCCCCATTGTCGTCGACCATAGGGATCGTCGTCAGACAGTTGGGCGACTTATCCACGCAAGACGCGTCCGCGTCGGGAATTCCGACACGGACACCGCTACTGTCGACCGAAGCCACCTGAGTGATCGCAAAGACCAACGCAGCAACGGCAGCACAAACAGCAATAGCCGCAAGTGTTCGATTCATTGGGGATTACTCCTGCGCATAAGTGCTCTACTTAAACAGAAGCAAAGACGGTTGGTATTCCTGGGGCGCATGAAAACCGAGTAACTCTAGCGCAGTGGATGCTGCGTTGGCGAGCCCTGCCGAAGGTCCACCCTGTACTTTGTAGGAATCTCCCCGTCTTGGGTCGTAAATAACAAAGGGTACCAAATTAAGAGTGTGACTAGTTTTGACTATTGGCTCGCCTGTTTGCGGATCGGTCAGTACGTTTCCATCCTTTCCATGCTGGAACATCTCATCAGCGTTTCCATGGTCCGCCGTAACGATTAATGCCCCCCCGGTCGACTCGACTAATTTACTCAAGCGTGCCAGTTGTAAATCCACGGCTTCGACCGCTACCACCGTCGCTTGGAGTGAGCCTGTATGCCCGACCATGTCGCCGTTTGCATAGTTGACCCGAACAAACTTGTGCTTTCCTTCTCGAACCTGTTTCTCGATTGAATCGGTGATTTCCGCCGCTTTCATCCAGGGTCGCTGCTCAAATGGCACCAAGTCTGAAGGGATTTCGACGTACGTTTCGATTTTCGGGTCAAACGCTCCGCTTTTATTTCCGTTCCAGAAATAGGTTACGTGACCGTACTTTTGGGTCTCAGAAATAGCGAGTTGAGGTACGCCGTTCTCAGACAAGTACTGGCCCATGGTTTCCTCAATAGCGGGTGGCTCAACTAAGTATTTCTTAGGTACGTGGGTATCCCCGTCGTATTCCATCATTCCAGAATAGAGAACGTCTGGTTTGGCTCCCCTTTGGAACTCAGAAAAAGACTCCTCTTCAAAGGCTCGACTGATTTCAATCGCCCTGTCACCCCTGAAGTTAAAACAAACTACAGCGTCTCCATCGACGATAGGCGCAACTGGCTTGCCTTCCCTGGCAACCACAAATGGCGGCAAATTCTGATCGTCTATATTGTCTAGCTCCTGGCGATACGTCTCTACAGCATTCGCTGCGGAGGGAAAACGCCGACCATCGCCCAGCACATGGGTCTTCCATCCTCGTTCGACCATGGCCCAATCTGCTTCATAGCGATCCATCGTGATGTGCATACGCCCCCCCCCCGAAGCGATAGCCGCATCAACGCCACCTGTCCGTAAGGATGCAAGATGAGCTTCAAGCTTCTCTAGGTAGTCGAGAGAGCTGTGTGTCGGAACATCTCGGCCGTCCAGAAGAACGTGTACATAGAGTTTCTTTATTCCGGCATTCGCTGCCTGTGAGAGCATCTTATGCAGGTGCTCTTGGTTCGAATGAACATTTCCATCAGAGAGTAGGCCTAAGAAATGAAGTGCACTTTTTCTCGAAATGCACCGTTTCTCGATCTCTTGCCATGTTGCTCCGTTAAAAAGTGCGCCGCTCTCTAGAGAATTGTTAACCAGAAGTGCACCCTGCTCGAAGACCCTTCCGCAACCTAGTGCATTGTGGCCGACCTCCGAGTTACCCATATCCCCGTCGCTAGGTAACCCGACTGAAGTCCCATGAGCTTTGAGCTCTGTACCTGTTCCAACCTTTCGCAACCAGTCAAGAGTTGGAGTGTAAGCCAAACTCACGGCATCAGACTCGTCGCCTTTGCCGATACCTATGCCATCTAAGACAACGAATATGACCGGACCTTCTACGCCAGCGAACGTAGAATGTTTTTTTAAGGTCCAGTTCATTCTCGGTTTCTACTTCTTGCGGCGCTTTCTTTTTCGCCCGGCTGGTGCGTTCCTATCAACCAGCTCGTACTCTGGGTGGTTGACCTCGAACAGACTACCATTAACCGGCGACGAGAAGTTCGGCTCGAAAAACCGGAAATGATTAATATCGTCCTTCGCATTGAGGACAATTGACTCCTTCACCCGAAAATTGTCGCGTGCAACAACCAGCCAAAGATGCTTGTACTGGGCTGCAGCCTCTTTGGGGGTCAACTCCAGCACTACATCCCCCTCGGATCCATACTTTCCCGAGGTATCAATCTTGGATGAGAAGTCCCGCGCCAGGTTGCCCGATCCGTGTAAGAAAGTGATCGCAACCGGAAGTAGATCGTTCTCCATGTCCTTTACAAAGACCTGTTTCGTGTCGTGAAAAACGGCAAAAAGCCCTTTGCCATCCGAGACAAAACTTCGCGAAACCCGACGGCCTCGGGTACGAGTTTTCTTGCCGTAGAAGTCCCAACGCATTTTTCCGGGCTTGGCTATGAAAACCTTGCCATCTGAAATTGTGCTCTTGCCGAAGGTAGAGTTCACCACTTCCTGGCGAAATTTCGCTTTCAAATGCTTGTTGCGCTCATAGAAACGCTGCACCTTGCTGAGGACGCTTGCTGAGGTTAACTCTGATGACGCTGCTGCTTGGGGGACTAACGCCGGCAAGCCTTGCAAACAGGGCAGAGGAGTACTTTGGAGGCAAAAAATCAGTAAAAACGGAGTCATGAATAGTCCTGTGAACGAGCTGGTTAACGTTTTGACGGCTGGAAACGGCCCTCATTCAACGAATACTGGAACCTTGGCCTAAGCGGCCGGCGGGATCAAGACTTCCCTAACTTTCTTATTGTCAGGCGCGCTGACGATTCCGTCTCTTTCCATTCTCTCAATCATTTTCGCCGCTTTATTGTAGCCAACACCAAGACGGCGCTGGATGTATGAAATGGTCGCTCGACGAGTCTCAGCAACGATTTGTACCGCCAAATCGTATTTTTCGTCGGGTTGGTTATCGCCCGGGTAAGCGCCCTCGCCTTCTTCTACCCGAGGCTGAAGAATGTCTAAATTGTAAACCGGTCGACCTTGCGCCTTAAGGAAGTCAACTACGCGCACCACTTCCTCTTCATCTATGAAGCAACCGTGAAATCGACATGGAGCCGAACCTCTGTCAGAAAACAGCATATCGCCCATCCCCAGAAGCGCTTCCGCTCCCCCCTGGTCGAGAACCACTCGCGAATCTACTTTGCTCACGACATGGAAGGCAATTCTCGAAGGGAAGTTGGCTTTGATAAGACCCGTAATGACATTGGTACTTGGTCTCTGCGTCGCCAGAATAAGGTGTATCCCTGCTGCTCGGGCTTTTTGGGCGATACGAGCTACGCTGTTTTCGACATCTTTGGGAGCCTGCATCATAAGGTCAGCGAACTCGTCGATGACGACCACGATGTATGGAAGCTTTTTAGGTGCTTCAGGCTCAACGCTTTCTTCTTCTGTTCCCTCAATGGGTAGCGGAGGTTGAGCTCGCTCTTTCGCCATTTTCGCGCTGAGTTTTTCAACCTTACGATTGTAGGACGCGATATCCCTAGCTTGGACTTCCGACAGAAGCTGGTAGCGGCGTTCCATTTCATCGACTGCCCATTTAAGTGCAAGGTTTGCCTTCTTTGGCTCTGTGACGACAGGCAAAAGTAGATGAGGAACGCCCTCGTAGATTGACAGCTCGAGCATCTTGGGATCCACCATGATCATACGAACGTCTTCTGGCGTACAGTTGTAGAGAAGGCTCGTAATCATCGAGTTGATCGACACCGACTTACCCGAGCCGGTCGTACCTGCGACGAGAAGGTGGGGCATTTTCGCTAAGTCAACGACTGCCGGCGCACCTTCGATGGTCTTTCCTAGCGCAAGCGGAAGAGTCATACTTGAGCTCTGGAATGAATCGTCGGCAACGATCTCTTTCAGATAAACCTTTTCGCGTGAACGGTTGGGAACCTCGATACCAACGACCGCCTTGCCTGGAATAGGAGCTACAATTCGAACGCGCAGCGCCTCTAGATTCATGGCGAGCTCATCAGCAAGCCCTTCTATTTTCGATAAGCGGGTCCCGGGCGCAGGAGCAAATTCATACATCGTTACAACTGGCCCTGGTCGAATCGCGCTTACTTCTCCCTTTACACCGTAGTTCGTAAGAGTGTGCACCAGCCGCTCAGAAAGCTCCAACATGGATGTGCGGTCAATCTCTTCTTCCAGCGAATCGTCATACTCGAGGAGATTTACTGGAGGTAATTGATATTCGCCTCCTCCCAATGGGATGTAGTCGAGGCGCTGAGCATCAACTTGCTTTGCCTTTTTCTTGAGCTCACGTGCATCGGCAGGTCGGAAGCGCGACTCCACAATAACGGGCCCGCCTTTTTCTTCCGTCTCTTCCGTCTCTTCTGATGAGACTCCCGGGAGAGAGGCCGTTTCTTTTCTTTGCGGAGTTCCAAGAGAGTGAATAGAAAGAATATCGGCTCGTTCTGTATCCCCGGTTATTTCTTCTTCTGGCGCAGCTTCTTCCCGCGCCAACGCTCGGTTTTCTTTACGTGCTGCTAGTCTCTCCGCAGCCGTCTCCCACATCTCAGCAAGCCACTCTCCAATCTGTGCGAGGATTCCGACTGTCCCCTCGTAAAGCCAAAGGGAAACATTCTTTGTCGTCCCCCAAACTGCGTTGACAATATCGCGAATACGCAGAGGCGTCGCGATCACAACGCCGAGAGTAAACAGAAGAATCGTAACCAGAACTGCCCCTGGTGTAGAAACCACAGCGCGTAAAATTTCGGCTACGGTTTCGCCTACAACCCCTCCCCTTAAAGAGCCATCAGAGAGATTTCCACCGATAGCTATATGTAGAAACAGCGTCAAACTTAGGCCGATCACTGCTCCACCGAGCAGGTGGCGACCGTCAGCAACTGGTTCTTTCCCCAATAACAAACGAACCGAGAGGAAACCGACAACAGTTGCAAATAGGTATGCAACGACCCCCATTACTACATAGACACCGCCAGCAATCGTGCTTCCGAATGGTCCCATAAGACCGCCATCGCCAATTTGCCGGGACACCAAAGCCGCCATCAAAAAAATGGCACAGCCAAGTCCGAATATGCCGACAATCTCGCGAGACTGGTTTGTCTCTACCGCTTGTTTTCTACGTCGATGCCGACCTCGACTTTTTTTTACAGAACGCTTTTTGGGCACTGGTCTACCTAACTTCGGTGGTGGGAGCTCTACATTCTACTGCCCAACATAAGAGTGTCCAAAAGAACGGCAATACTCCGGAATCGGGGTTCCGGAGCCGAAAAATATGCAACGAAGTCCACCCCCTCCCGAAGACGTCCTCGATTTAGTTCTATATGTCTAAGCCGAGAGGGGGACCAATCCGCCGTCAGTCAAACTCGTGAACCCAGTTGTGAGTGTCTTCACCGGAGCCGTCATGAATACCGACAAGCCGTTCCCGAAGCTGTCCAGCAACGGGCCCAAGACCGTCTTTGTGAACAGTCCATTCACCTTCGGTCGATTTGATTTTTCCTATGGGAGTAACCACTGCCGCGGTGCCGCAGGCAAACGCTTCCAATAATTGCCCCGAACCGGTGCCTTCAATTACTTCACTCAAAGAGACTTTACGCTCATTCACGGCGATACCGTTGTCTTTCGCCAGCTGAATCAGACTTCGCCTAGTTACACCAGGGAGAATCGTCTCGCTTAGCGGTGGAGTTACAAGGGTCTTCTTGTTTCCGTCTTTCCAAACGAAGAACAAATTCATGCCTCCGAGCTCTTCAACAAAACGATGCTCAACGGCATCCAGCCAAATCACTTGTTCGCACCCGTTTTCGATTGCCTGTTGCTGTGCGATGAGACTGGCCCCGTAATTACCGGCCGTCTTAGCAGCACCTGTTCCACCCGGCGCTGCTCTAGAATAATCCTTCGTAGCCCAGACGTTCACCGGCGCCACTCCTTTACTAAAATATGCCGCGCAAGGAGAAGCTATGAGGAAGTAGAGATAGGTTTTCGCAGGACGTACACCCAGGCAGGATTCCGTCGCAATCATTGTCGGCCGCAAGTAAAAGGAATGCCCAGACTGCTTCGGTACCCACTTCCTGTCGATATCGACCAGTGCCTGGACTGACTTAAGTAGAAACCCTGGAGGCAAACTCGGCATAGCCATCCGCTTTGCAGAATCATTAAAACGGTCAGCATGTTCATTCGGTCGGAAAGCGACGACTTTTTCACCACCGCGTCTGTACGCTTTCATGCCCTCAAAGATCGCCTGCCCGTAGTGCAAGACATTCGCCGACGGATCCAGGGAGATCCGTTCGCGAGCGCAGACCTCTGCGGAGTGCCAACCCTTGTCCGCATCATAGTGGGCGCGAACCATGTGGTCAGAGAAGAGTTTGCCGAATCCGGGATCTTTGAGTTTCTGCTCACGCTCAGCATCGGCTGTGACGTTTTTGCCTCCGTTGTTCACAATCTCTGGACTTTTCACCGGGCGAGACTAAGCGCGTACGCGAAACTCCGCAACCTTGATCCAATGGCGAAAGTCTAGTTAGGCATTCACAAGCCGTAGAACAGGCCAGAATAAGGGCAAAGTGCGCTTACTTGTTTTCCTGAAAAAAATCGAAAACCGCCTGAGCTGTTTTCCTGTTCATACCCTTTGCCGCCGCTAATTCGTCGACACTAGCTTTCTTTACACCAGCCACACTTCCGAAAGTTGTAAGAAGCACCTTGCGCCTAGTTGGGCCAACCCCAGGGATATCATCCAGCGCCGAACGGAGAGAGGATTTCCTGCGACGATCTTTATGAAACGTATTTGCAAAGCGGTGGGCCTCATCTCGAAGCCTAGCCAACAAAAACAACTCCGCGCTATTCGATCGAAGAGAGATAGGGTCTTTTACCCCTTTTGGAAAAACGCGGTCTGGCTTGATGTTCCCACGCACATCATCTCGCTCTTTTGCCAAAGCAACTATATCTAGAGATTTTTCGCCGGTATCTGGAAATCCCATGTCCTGCGCTGCCGCCACAGCCGATCCCAACTGGCCTTTTCCTCCATCGATGACAAAGAGATCCGGTAGCTCCCACGGAGAACCTGGCTCCGCATCCACAGCCCTTTTTAGTCGACGGGTTATGACTTCGTGCATGGAAGCAAAATCATCATTCGAAGCATTCCGAACACGAAATTTCCGATAAAGCGATTTATCCGGCAAGCCGTCGACGAACGTAACCATAGAAGCAACAGTGTTGGTTCCTTGAATATGTGCAATGTCGTAGCACTCGATTCGTATCGGCAGTTTGCGCAAACCCAGACGTTTCTGAACTTTGCTTAACATCTCCCGACGATCTGCTTCTTGGTTCTGACGGGAATTGAAGGACGCTTCGGCGTTTTTCTTTGCTAAGTCCAAAAGCTTATTGCGAGCGCCTCGCTGTGCAGCAATGATTTTCACTTTCTTTCCCCGCAACGATGAAAGCCAGCTAACAAGCACTGTTTCCAGTTCGAGCGCAACGGGAACCACCACCTCGTCCGGGATAAACGTACCGGTCGCGTAATATTGTTGAACAAAGTTGGAAAGAACCAATGCATCGGGAAATTGTTGTTCTCTCTGTTTGAAGGCCCGCTTGCCAACGAGCTTTCCCCCACGCACGAAAAGTACGATTAGTTCGACTACATCTCCTCGTCTGTATAGACCGAAGACATCTTGATCTACGAACCCATCTTGAACAATGCGCTGGCTCGAGATTGAGCGTTCAACAGCGGCAATTGAATCTCTCACTTGTGCGGCGGCCTCAAACTCTTGCGACTGCGATTGCTCCCACATTCTGTTCTTAAGCCTCGAAACCAATTCGTTGCTCTTTCCGTTAAGAAACATCATCGCATCATCTACCTGCTCCTGATATTCCTTTGCATCCACAGGAAATACACACGGGCCAGGACATCTTTTTATCTGGTACTGAAGACATGGTCGTTTCCTCGTCTTGAGCACGTGGTCAGTGCAGGTCCGCAATTTAAAGAAGCGATTGAGCGTCCGCAGTGTTTCTCGACACGAGGTTGCGGAATGGTAGGGCCCAAAATAACGGGCTCCATCGTTATTGATATTTCGTACCACTTCCACACGTGGATATTCTTTCTTCAGATCAATCCGCAGAACCAGATACTGCTTATCGTCTCGTAACTTGACGTTGAAACGTGGTTGATGCTTCTTAATCAGGAGGTTTTCTAAGAGCAGTGCCTCCTTTTCGTTATCGACGACAAGAGTCTCCACTTCTTTAAGATGTCGACCAAGAAGACCAGAAGCTATGAAAAAGCGAGTATCGTCGCCCGGCCTGAAATACTGCCTGACACGGTTTCGGAGATGTTTCGCTTTCCCAACGTAGATCACATCTCCACTTCCGGCTTTCATAATGTAGACGCCGGGCTGCGTTGGGATGCGAGCGAAAAACTCTTCAGTCGGAGTAAATACCGCTTTCACAGTCTACGAAAACAACTCGAGTATCTCGCGGTAACTCACGACCACAAGAAGAAGCAGAATGGCCATAATGCCAACCATGTGCACGGCGGCTTCTACCTTTGGGTTCGCTCGTTTCCGAGTCGCCAACTCATAAGTTAGAAACGCCAGCCTGCCACCATCAAGAGCTGGTAGTGGCAACAAATTGAATAGTCCCAAGTACACGTTGAGCATCATCAAGAACTCAAACGTTTTCAGCCAGCCCAGTTCAATTCGGTCCTTAACCGCACCAGTAATACCGACAGGACCGGTAAGCTTTCCGTCAACTTCTCCGCGAATCATAAGGTAAAGGCCGGTTACAATCATTTTGGTTTGCCTTACCGGGTACATAACTCCCTCGTAGAGTGAGGTGTAAAACGGAACACCGGAGCGTTCTTCGTCGAGAGATATTTCAATGCCCATTCTGTACCGAGGTTTTCGCCACAAACGGAATGAATGCGAAGCTTCAGGAGTTATCGAAACGGCAACTTCTTTGCCTGCTCGAAGAACGATCAGGTTCATAGGTTTTCCGCCGTGCTCGTCAACTATAGAGGCCAAGCCCTTTTGTCCCTCACCATCAAGAGCTGCAAATACCTTTTCACCATTTACCGATAGGATTCGGTCGCCCGCCATTAATTTTCCGACGGCGTCAAAATCGTAAGCTTTGTTGACACTGAACCAGGCCGTTCCAGTTGGCACACCCACACTTGCGTAAAGTCCAACCGCAAGAACCACAGCCAAGGCATAGTTCATCGCCGGGCCAGCTAAAATCGTAAGAAACCTTTGCCAGGTCGGTCGATTAGGGTAAGCGTACTTGTCGTCTGGATCGACCTCGTCGGTCAAAACCATCCCATCGATTTGGACAAAACCTCCGAAAGGAATCGGACCAAGAGTGAAATCGGTTTCTTTGTGGCGCCATTTAAGAATAGCCGGACCAAAACCAAGACTAAATCGGTCAACTCGCATTTTGCACCACTTCGCGACGAAATAGTGGCCCGCCTCATGGACGATAATTAAGACACCGATAGCGAGTATTGCGAGTGCGACTGCCATGAACCGTTAACCTAGTATAGCGACGAGCAACCAACCACCCACTGCGTCGTGAACCACCGTCTTTGTAAAAGTTTAGCCAAGGTTTTTGAGCCCTGCGTCGACCTCAAGCGTACGCACCCGCAGCCCCGAAGATCTCAAACGACGTTCAAAACCTTTTGCATTCCAACGGTTTGTCCCAGTTAGGAGGTCCTTCGCCGCGACACGTCGAAAAAGAGAGAATGAATCTCCGGTTGTTACATCTGCCTTGTCGGCTGCGAGCACCTCGTAAGCGGGCCAGAAATCCGATAGCTCAGATTCAAGTGCTGCTGAGTGAGACAAGTACCAAAGCACTCGGCCAGTGGCCATCTTCGCTGCCACGGATAGTCGCCGACCTGGCTTCGCGCTCGTCACGCGAAGTTGGGGCATTGACGATGCAAGAACCGACAATACAAAGCGTGAGCTATCGCAGCTGTTTTCCTCCACTGCGATGAGTTCATACGAAAGCTCACAGGACGCCAAGTAACTACCGATTCTGCGGCAAGCCGAACCCACGGTATCTTCATGATCGCCAAAAGGAACGACCGCCGTAACCTCTACCTTCTTCCCCATTCCTCAGAGTGAGTGTAAACGACTGAGAGCAATAGTGCCTACAAAAAGTTCGACCTGCAGAACGTCTCTCAAAGCGGCGTCCGACAAAAACGGTAGAAGCCGTGTCACAGAACCATGCTAGCTTGCCGCCCTATGGCTGGTGGCGTTAATAAAGTAATTTTGGTTGGAAACCTCGGCAGTGACCCGGAAATCAGAAATATTCCAAGTGGTGCTGCGGTCTGTGAATTTCGTCTCGCGACGAACGAATCTTGGACTGGGAAAGATGGCCAAAAACAAGATCGTACAGAATGGCACCGCGTTGTCGTCTGGGGTCGGCGCGCCGAAACATGCGGTAAGTATTTAAGTAAGGGTCGACAAGTTTATCTTGAAGGTCGACTTCGAACCCGCTCCTGGGAAGACAAAGAGGGCAACAAGCGGTACACCACAGAGATTGTCGCAAACGATGTACAGTTTCTCGGCGGAGGCTCTGGTGGAGCTGGAGGTGGACGCGGTGGTGATGGACCGCCCCCCCCTGGTGACAGTGATTTCGGATTTAGCGGCGGATCGAACGGTCCCGACGACGACATCCCGTTCTAGCATCGAACAGGTTTGGTTCTCTCAGGCTCGTGATGGGGCTTAGGAACAGCATTGGCTTCGCCGGTATTCTGGCAGTGCTGCTATTTCCTCTGTTAGCCGACGGAGGAGACAGACCTTACCCCAGTCCTGCCGCTGGAAATTCGAGAAGCGGCCGACCGGAAGTCCTGTTTACCTTCGATGATGGCCCCCACCCCACGCGTACGCAGAAAATTCTAAACACCCTTGCTGAGCATCGCGTTGAATCCCTGTTTTTTTGGGTTGGCAACCGCGTTGGAAACCAATCGAGACTTCCGATTGTGAACCGCACACTGGCGGCTGGGCACCTCGTGGGCAACCACACGGTCTCGCATCCCCACCTCTGTAGCATTTCGAAAAGACGGGCGCGGAGAGAGATCGATCGAAACCAAAAAATCTACACGCGACTTACAGGCACTGCCCCGCTTTTTTTTCGCGCTCCGTATGGAGACAACTGCCGCACGCTTCGCACCTTGTTAGCGAAGAGAAAGATGACTCATCTCCATTGGGATATAGATCCTCAAGAGTGGGAACTCAACAGCACGGACGAAACCACCAACAAGGTCATTAGAAAACTTCAAAGACTCCGAGGCCGCGCAGTGGTTCTAATGCATGACACTCACATTGTCACAGTGCGAGCCCTACCGAAAATCCTGGAGTGGATCGAAAAGGTGAATAAAAGGCGTCCACCGCGACGCCGAATTAAAATTATCTCCCCCCGAGACCTTCTCTTGGAAGCATCCCCCTGGCTGCAGTTTTGCGGAGATCTGGGTGAACAAACCAGAGGAACATTGCTCAAAAGACTCAAAGACTTCGCGTTTTAACTACCCGGTCGTTGGCCTTGTGCCTACTATCGTGTCGTGTTGGAGCAAATTCTATGAGAGGAGCAAATGCCGAAGGGGCTCGTTTCGTCGTTGAAGCAGCTGCCGCGAACCACCTCGATGGTGTACACGAGGTCGCCAAACACCTAAACACGGTGAACCTGCCCGCCGACAAAGAATTGGTCCGAGACTTGCTCGATGTCTCCGAACAGTCCTTCAAAGGTGAATGCTCACTTCCTGAGCGCGAATATGTCTTTGTTCTCATCGACAAGAAGGAAGAGCGGGTTATCGGGACCTCGATGATCCACGCCCAACACGGAACCAAACAGTCACCCCACGTTTTTTTCCGCGTCGTGCAGGAAGAACGCTACTCGGAGACCCTAGACCACTACGTGGTTCATGAGTGTCTTCGACTTGGTTACAACTACAACGGACCAACTGAAATTGGGGGACTGATTTTACTCCCAGAGTATCGAGGGCGACCCGAGAAACTCGGTTCTTTCCTCAGTTATATGCGGTTTCTTTACATTGCTATGCATCGTAAACAGTTCAGAGACTCAATCATCTCTGAACTGCTACCACCTCTTGAAACCGACGGGACCAGCAAGTTGTGGAAGCATCTTGGGCGTAGATTCACCGGTCTTTCCTATGAAGAAGCGGACAGAGTCTCAAAAAACAACAAGGAATTTATTCGCGCGCTGTTTCCACACGAGCTCATATTCACATCACTCTTTCCCGAAGATGTTCGGGACGTCATTGGCCAGGTGGGACCGCAAACAAAGGGAGTCGAGAAGATGTTGCGGCGTATTGGTTTTGAATATGCTGAACAAATTGACCCTTTCGACGGAGGACCTCACTTCGTCGCCCAAACTGATGATGTTTCCCTTGTAAAGGGCAGTAGAAAAATTACGCTCTCGTCTGGAACCCCATCCGCAGATTCTACTTGGGGCATATTCGCGAATGAGAATTCGAAGGATCCGACGTCGTTTCGCTGTGTCACCTCACAAGCTAACTGGAGAGAAAACTCTGCGGAGATTCACGCTAAGACTCTTGAACTTCTGGGCTCTCCCAGTCAGGAGATGTGGTGCATAGAGCGCTGAGACGAAAACGCGGGAAAATATTGGCCACCAAATGGGGACTGAACCCGAACAGCTCCAGCCTGGGTGTGGACGTGACGTTTTTGCTTCTAAGTACATCAGCCTTAGCGCTTCTCACTCCAATCGTTTCAGCAATGGTTCGGCTCAAGTTTTCCAAAAAAGCCAAACAAGAAAAAACTCCAGGCAATGCTGAATAGGGTCTTCGCTAAAGCGAAAACTGTTTTTGAAAAAAAGCCAAAGCCTCTTGGATTTCGCAAGGAGCACTTTGGCGGAATAGCTCAACTCACGAAACCTAGAGCTCTTGTCTTTGTTGACCAAGCATTTGCGGAGGAGCTCACAGGAGTCCCAAACGATTCGGTACAAACAGAGATACATGAGAGACCACTCTCTGCGCCGCTTGAAGCCCATCTTCAACTTACCAACCGCTGCGACGCAGGTTGCAAAGGCTGCTACACCGGAGCCTCTAGCACTCCAGCACCCGGCGAGCAAACTCTATCTGAATGGAAGCTCTCCATCGATGAGCTTGCGAGTCACGGAGTTTTTCATCTCGCCCTTGGAGGCGGCGAAAGCGCAGATTTACCGTGGATAGGGGAGATTGCTAGCTACGCTAGCAAAAAAGGTCTCGTTCCCAACCTGACAACAAGTGGCCTCTCCGGCCTAGAAAATATTCTCCCGGTGGCCCGGCTCTTTGGCCAAATCAATGTTTCTATCGACGGGATAGGTGATGACTACCGCCAAGTTCGGGGTTTCGACGGATTCAAAAAAGCAGACAATGCTGTAAAAGAACTCAGGAAGGTAACGAAGAACATCGGTATCAATGTCGTGGTCACACGAAAGAACTTCGACAAGCTTGAAGAACTATTTTCATATGCCAAGCGTCGCCGCCTAAGCGAGATAGAACTGCTCCGTTTCAAACCCTCAGGACGAGGTAGCTCCGCGTACAAAGGACTTTCTTGTTCACAAACGCAACACAGAGAATTTTTCCCAACCATCCGCCGCCTGGTTCGCAAGTTTCGCGTGCGGACCAAAGTCGACTGCTCTTACACTCCCATGCTCACCCATCACAAACCTTCACCCAAGGACCTCAAAGAGTTGGCGGTCTATGGCTGCACGGCCGGAGATTTTCTCATTGGAGTAAAACCTAACGGCGCGGTTTCCGCGTGCAGTTTTGCTCCCCCAGACAAAGATCGACCGACTATTGAAAAGCTGAGATCATACTGGAACCAACCCACTGCTTTTGAACAGTACCGAAATTGGCGGGAGCTACCTGAGCCGTGCTCTTCGTGTGCCTATCTGGAGCTTTGTCGGGGAGGCTGCAGGGTTGTATCGCGCCACGTCACAGGAACCATCGCCGCCCCCGACCCAGAATGCCCAAGGGTGTTTGACCATCAAAAAAAAAACGTCACAACACGTTTCCTACCGGTAGTTTGAGGCCCCTAGCCTGTCCCAGTAAATTGGGATAGCCTCTACTCCCCATGAAGCAAGTAATGGTCGTAAGTGATGCAACAGGCGAAACTGCCGAACGGATGGTTCGAGCTGCTGTGCTTCAATTTAGCGACGTTCCCGTCAACATACGAGTCTACTCACGCGTCCGACTCGAATCTGAAGTCGAATCCATTATAGAAACGGCTGCTGAACAAAATGCGCTCGTTGTTCACACGGTGGTTAACAAGGAGTCCCGAGCGATCATTATTGGGCTCATAGAACGCCACAACGTCGAAGCCGTAGATCTGATCGGGACGCTTATGGGAAAACTAGGAACGTTCCTGTCTTCTAGCCCTTCTGGTGTTCCTGGTCTTCTTCACCAAATTGGCGAAGACTATTTTAGACGAATTGAAGCAGTTGAGTTTGCCGTAAAAAATGATGATGGCGCGGAACCGCGTAATCTACCGAAGGCGGACCTGGTCTTGGTCGGAGTTTCCCGAACATCGAAGACGCCTCTCTCCACCTACTTGGCGCAAAAAGGTTTAAAGGTCGCTAACGTTCCATTGGTACTCGGAGTCGATCCACCGGTAGAACTTGCCCAAGTAAGCGATGACCTCGTTTACGGCCTCATTATTAGGCCAGAGTCTCTGGTTCGAATTCGCCGAAACCGACTTAACCACCTGGGAATGCCGGAAGATTCCAGCTACGGCGAGAGAAGACATGTAGAAGATGAGCTTTCCTATTCCCGAGAAATTTTCCGACAAAACCCCAACTGGCCAGTAATAGATGTAACGAATAAAGCTGTGGAAGAAACCGCTGCTGACATTCTTCGGCTGTACAAACAGCGCCACCAAGAAAAGCAAAACGTAACTGCTTAGCACTTTCCAGGCTGAACTAAGCCGCCCAAATCGCGGCGATAATTCCGCCAACAACCGTTAGCCCGGCAAAAGCTATACTGGCTAGCCCTCTGATAAGCGATGGGCGATGGTAAGCACTTCGTTCCGCGGTCAATGTTTCTATTTGCTCAGAACGTTCCGCAATAGCGGTATGAACAATGTCGATGTGTCCGTAGAGCTCGTTAAGCTCTTCTCGGTCAATGCGGTTTAGGTTGACGAGCGTTCCGAGAGTAACCAAGCGCCTTCTGATCTCCGACTGGGCGCCGGTTAGGTCTTCGTTCTTCAAAGATTGCTCGGACTCAAGCTCCTCCAAGCGGCGACGATGTTGTTCGACTGAACTCTGAAGAGCGCGTTTCAGGGCGTCCACTTCTTTTCGAAGCGTCTCTGTTTTTACAGACGCATGTTGGAACGGCCTATCTAAGGAAGAGAGATGCCGGTCGAGCTCTTGGCGCTTCGGCTCAAGTTTAGCGGCATCATGACGTAGCTGTTCCGCTACTCTTCGGAGGGAGACTCGAGATTCTGTCTTATCACTACGCGTTGCTTCCGCTTCTCTATCGTTAGCGGCCCGCTGCTGGTTTCTATATTGTCGTTCTAGCTCTTTTCGCTGGTCACGTATCTCGCGTCTTTCCGTGTCCAATGCCGAGTATTCCGCTTGGGCTCTCTCGAGGGCGTTCTTGGCTTCGTTGAGTTTCCCCGTTCGGTCGGCCTCGATTTCCGCAAATCGAGAATTTTCCTCCGCCCTTCTCTTCCCCAGACCAGAAGAATCATTTTCAGCTTTTTGCCAGCGTTTTTCCGCTGCATCAATGGCTCTGTTTTCTTCCTCTAAATCTCGATTTGAGATCTGCAAATCACGAACTCGCATGCCGAGAGTGCCAAATAAGGAATCGAGAGAGGTCGTGTCTTTGCGAATCTGAACACGAAGCCGATTAATTGCTCCTCCTCTTTGCCAACGGGCCCGGGTGAACCGAACGCTGTATTTGGCCGCTGATATGAAACCTGGCTCGGGGATTTCTGGAATTGGTGCAATCTCAGTTAACGCAAACTCTGTCGATTTCCTAGCCAGCACCGCAGAGCTTGTGTCCTCCCTAAGCTGAACACTTATTGATCTTGCTTGCGCTGGATTCGGAACACCGTCGCTCTCCTCCGATTCACTGCGCCGTGTTCGCTCAACATCTGCTTCCCAATCATGAGGATCGATCTCTTCGCTAGAGGCTGATGCCCAAGCCTCGATCCCGTCTTCTACCGGCTCTGAGACGGCGGTCGACTCTTGGTCAACGAATGAATCTTCGGCGTCGAAATTTTCTTCGGTGTCGTCACCCGCAAGCATGTCCGGCGGTATTTCTAATTGCTCTCCGGCATTGATGAGTTCGTGAGCCGCTGAAGAAAGCCCGGTTGGCAAACCCAGCCCCCCAGCAACTGATGAAGCTCTGCGCGGCGGCATGGGTGGTAACCGTCTCGAACATCGAACGCATTCCTGGGAACCGTCGTTATTTTCCGTACTGCAAAACGGGCAAACAATCATGTTCTGCTCTTAGACGTCGGTTAGTCCGATCGCGAAATAGACCTCAAGACCGCCGCTCTCTAGGCCATAGCCCACATCCAAGCCTAGTAGTGGCAAAACGATTTGTCGAATGTAGAACCGAGTTCCGACACCCACAGTATTTCTAAATGGGCTCAATTTACCATCACCGTAGTCATTGAACCTGGGAAGATAGTGTCTGTCGCCAGACTCAAAATTGTCTCTTGAGTTTACATAGGCTGTGTAGGAAGAGTCTGCGAAAACCTGGCCTCGCATTGCAAACCCCTTAATGGTGAAAAGCTCGAGCGAAAATTCTAGGTTTGCTGCGAATTTGAAATCTCCACGAAACTGCTGATTCTTGTAACCGCGAAGACTCGTACCACCCGAGAATAATTCAGCATGAAACGGCAAGTCGTCTCCAAGTGCCAAGCTTGAGCGCAACATCACATTCCCTGTCTTGAGAAAACGGCGTGCCCTAAGCCATTTCAGTTCGGCTATCCAATACGAGAAATCAGATCCTAAGCCTAACAATGATTGATCCCAGCTCGCTTGAAATCTGTCTCCGCTAGCAATGCCGTAAAAGTTGGCAATATTGTTGTATTGCAGAGTGAGCTTGCCACCAATGTCTTTTCCCTCAAGTCCTGGCTTGGGAAGAACACATTCATCCCTCTCAAGGCACCCCTCTGCGAGATCTCGATCAATATCATTCTCGGTTGAATCTTGACCAAGTGTCGGCTCTGTATAGGAAAAATTTCCCCACCGTCCTCGAAGGTCCAGCGACAGGTTTCGCGACAGGTTAGCTCCTATCGTTGCACCGAGCTGTAGTGATTTAGTCTTGAAGACCCTGGCAATAATGGGGTTTCCGCGAAGATCTTTGTCCCGAACAATGAATCGGTTCTCGGGGCGGTATTCGATTGAGCGTTCGCGTCTAGCAAATACATCTAACTGCCATTTGAAAAGCGATCCAGCAATGGAAGGATCACGATAACCGGCGATGAAAAACGTATCACCAGTTGCGATTTGTCCGTAAAGCAGAAGCTGCTTGCGGGTACCGAAAAGGTTGCTCTCGCCAAAACCAACGCCGCCACCTTTATTGGTTGGCTGATTGTAGTAAGTCGGAGCAATTACCCAAGAATGTTTGTCGTAGGCTAAAATCGTGATTCGTAAGCCACCTTCAGGGTGAGGCTCCGAAAAAATATCCACTTCCTTGAAAAGCCCACTGGAAATAAGATCTCGGCGAACTTCTTCCTGGCGGTCCATGGTCCACTCATCGCCCTCATCAATCCCTGCGACAGAACGAACAGTGCCGTCTGTCGTTTTTGTGTTTTCAGCGATTACGATTTCGCGGATTTCGTCCGCTTGCGAACTAGAGACGAGCGTCAGGAGTACCAAGGAAATACCAAGGCAAAACGCGACGACACGATGCTGTGGTTGGCGGCTCAAGAGCTGCGGCGAGTGTAGTCTGATTTCTCCGTCTACATAACCAGACATAGCGATTGACCTCCATTCAAAACCGGGAGCGCTGCAGGTGGCGTGACTTGTGGTATGCGGAGATTATGAATTCTGCGGAAGAGACCAGCGCTCTTGTTATCGAAGAAACGCTGAAACCACGGGGAAATTTCCGCAAGGTTGATGAGCGTCTCTACGTCATCAAGCAGGGAACGACCTACGTGATGATCAATATCGTTCCCTGGGGTGGAGATCGGGCGCTGGTTCGATGTTCGGCCCAACTTGTCAAGGGGGTACGTATGGAGGACAGGCTGTGCAAAGAGCTACTACATCTAAACTCGTTACTGCGTTTTGGAGCCTTCGCCTACGACCCAACCGACAAATTAATCTTGTTTATTCATTCGATTCTCGGCGGCGCGACCCTCGACTCCGATGAGTTGATCGCAACGCTTACCGATGTGGCCCTCGTAGCCGACGACTACGATGACCGAATCGTGAAGCAGTACGGTGGGCAAACCATGCGCGATCTATTGGAAGAGGAAGCGCTCAACCGCGTATTAGAAGCAGATCCCGAAAAATTCGTATTTGGAACGGCACAAGCATGAGCAATAAAGACGGACTTCATTTCAACACAAAGGCTATTCACGCTGGCCAGGAGCCAGATCCGGAAACCGGTGCGGTTATGACTCCGGTCTACCTCACATCGACCTATGCGCAGGACGGTCCAGGTAACCACAAAGGGTACGAATACACTCGAACGCACAACAAGACGCGTTTTGCCCTGGAAGGCAATCTTGCAGCGCTTGAAGGTGGGAAATATGGTCTCGCGTTCGCTTCCGGCTTGGCAGCCACCGACGCGATCATGCACACGTTGAGCGCCGGCGACCACGTCGTTGCCGGCGATGATTTGTACGGTGGGACTTTCCGATTGTTCGACAAGGTGTACCGACGCCACGGCATCGAGTTCACTCACGTCGATCCGACTGCCGGCCCAAGCGCCATCGCTGAAGCCATCCGCCCCAATACTAAAATGGTATGGGTCGAGTCGCCTACAAATCCAATGTTGAAACTCTGCGACATCGCTGGTGTGGCAGAAGTTTGTAAAAAGAAAAACATTACACTGACCGTAGACAACACGTTCATGACGCCCTACTTCCAAAAACCACTTGAACTAGGTGCCGATATTGTCATGCACTCAACCACCAAGTATCTAAATGGTCACTCCGACATCGTCGGTGGCGCTGTGATCACTAGCAGCGACAAACTCCATCAGGAACTCGCATTTATTCAGAACGCGGTAGGCGGGGTTGCTTCGCCTTTCGACTCTTTTCTCGTTTTACGCGGAACAAAAACTCTCCATATTCGAATGGAACGACACCAAGCCAACGCGATAGAGCTTGCGAATTGGTTGGACGGTCACAAACAAGTGAACCGAGTCATCTACCCCGGTCTCGAATCCCATCCCCAGCATGCCCTCGCCAAGAAACAAACCTCCGGTTTCGGCGGCATGATTAGTGTCGATCTCAAGGGTGGCCTTGAGGCAACCACGCGCTTTCTGCGTGCTTGCGAGATCTTTGCCTGCGCCGAATCTTTAGGCGGTGTTGAGTCTCTGGTAAACCACCCGGCCATCATGACGCACGCGAGTGTTCCACCGGAGACGCGAAAAACCTTGGGAATCAGCGACAGCCTCATACGCCTGTCCGTAGGCATCGAGCATCTAGACGATCTCAAAGCCGATCTCGAACGCGCCTTCGCTGCTGCTGGCTAGCTGCGATTGCCTATTCCCCCAAGAGCCAATTTTCGTGTTCCGCGATCAAGAATTTGCCGAGCGCTGCCATGTTTTGGAAAACGAAGAGCAGTGCAATGGGCGCGCGCTAAACGTCTGTGAGAAGTGCCAGGCGCCCGCCTGTACCCCCCATCAGAATGAGGACAAGTGGTGCATAGTCTGCCACACCGAGTATCAAAGCCTTTTAGCGGAACACCCCGAGGTCAAATTACGGCGGAGAAAGATCACAGCGGGCGAAGGTCTCACTTTTGCCGCAGTCACTGGATTGCTCTCTATACTCGCCACTTTCTTTCAAACAGGACTTCTCACTATCGCCTGGCTTGTATTCCTAGCCCTAGGCGCCATTTATCTTCTCATTTCCGAGCGACGCTATCTTGCGCGGTTCAAGGCGGACAAAGCGGCGCGCCAACACGCAATAGACGATGGTCTAAAGAAAAAGATCCGATTTCTTCCTAAGTAACCCCAATAGCCATCGGTGCTAGCCACCGACGTACACACGATGTAGCGCCCATAGCTAACCCCTCCAAATAACTGAACCAACCTGCGGAATGAACCGTGCAAGGACACGGTCTATGCCCCTACGAAGCGTGCTAGTCATTCTCCCGGCGTTGGCCTTTGCATCCCCTGCGCTTGCAAACAGAGCCCGCCCAAAAACGCCACAAATCAAGGTTTTTCAGGGCAACGGGAAAGGAAATGCTCAACTCGCCCATGTCAATTTACGTCCAGGAGCAGTAATCGGTACTGCCCTCGCGAAGAAACTGTCGCGGGTGGATGCAGCGGTGAAACGCAATGGCAACCAGCCAGCCCACACCGTTAAGAAATCGGTGAGAAGCATGGAAACAGGTCGGCTGGCCCTTAACCAAACAAGAAGAGGAAAAGACTCTCTTCGTTGGTCGTATCAACATGTTGGCTTTAAAGCGACGCTGCCGAAAAGCACAACTTCATCTAAGCCAGTTTCTATTGAGAACATTGAGGTTAGCATTAGCAATGCCCCTTATTTGGCCCTTACTTTTGGCGTGAAAAGCCCAACACCAGGATCATCGGTGACGGAACACTTTTCTTGGGTCGAATCCCTTATGCGTTCCTTCCTAAAGCAGCAGTTCCTCCCCGTGCCTTCTTTTGACGCTGATGACTTACTCGAAAATGATTTTTCCTCTGAGATCCAAAAATACACGTTGGAGCTAAGTTGGGCTGGACAACCACAGCGCCTAGATCTAGGCAACTACATCATTGAAATAGATACCCCTGAGCGAAATTAATTCTTCGCATCAGGGGCGAAGCGAGACCTGCGCAGACCTAGAGTTCGTCGAGCGCAGCTTCGAGCTTGTCGTTCCCTTCGCATTTCATACCAATGGGCTGAGCTTTCTTGGCGAGCTTTTCTAACTCGGAATCGTCAAAGCCTTCTCTGATCTTTTTGATTTCTTTGAAGGTTATCTTTTGTGCAGCTTCCACCATCGGTTGAATGGATTCTGCGTATTTCTTTACCTCTTCGGCCATGGCGTCACAATTTCCATCGTTGGCTATGATGATCTTCAGGCCTTCGACGCGGGCTTGATGCCTTGCCTTAACAAGGTCGGCAGAACTCATTTTTTCCACTTGCTCAGCAGTGAAAGATGCCCGTTTGCTTCCTTTACAAGCAACAAGAGCAGAAGAGAGGAATAGAAGGGTGAGGAGGGTCAGGTTGCATTTCATATCTCTCTTAACCCCCGATGAGGCGAAAGTGTGAAACACAACTTTGGTATTGGAGAAAGAGCTCCGGGCTTGACGCGAGAACCAGCTTGCACCAAGTTGCCCTGCAATGAAGACGACGTTTGTACTCGTGCTGGTAGGAATTTTTTGTGCGCGTCCAGCGCTTGCCGATTGGTGTGCTGAACAGGGCAATCTCTCAGAGAAAGATTGTGCTGAGCTCGGATGCCACTGGGACTACGAAGAGAGCACGTGCTCAGACGATCCTCCATCCGACGCCCCAGATTCGCCTGCATGCGAGCAAGCTATTGGGCCAGATGACTGCGACTCCATAGACGGTTGCGTCTGGCATTACGGCGGTTGCACTGCCGCTTAGCAACGAAGCTCGCCTAGTCGGTGGTCACGCAGCCCGCCTGAACTGGCGCTTTGGATTTCTTAGCAGCTGTCGCTTGGCCGTTTGGGCTGTCCTGATACTGCTCGAGCTCCTGGGTGACAGCAGTTAGAAGATCAACCTTCTCTCGGTGAGGTAAGAAGGCGCTCTTAAACCCAGCGACCAGAATGTCTTTAATTTTATCGAGCCCCCAACCGTACTTCTGGTGACAAAGCCATAACTCTTTACTCACCGTGGTATCTGTAATCAGACGGTTATCAGTATTGATTGTGATCCGCAGCCCATAGTCCACGTAGAAATCGACTGGATGTGCTTCCCAGCTCTCAGCCGCCTTGGTCTGAATATTCGATGACACGCAGACCTCAAGTGGAATTCGGTGATCGTTCACGTAGTTAAGGAGGTCACCATTCTCTCGAAGGCGTGTTCCGTGACCGATTCGATGGGAGCCGCATTTATGGATTGCTTGAGCAACGGAGTCGGGACCGTACGCTTCACCAGCATGTGCCGTACAATTAATATTGTTATCGCGCATAAGCTGGAACGCAGCCTGATGCTCTTTAGCCGGATTGTTTACTTCCGAACCTGCCAGGTCAAACGCGACCACACCGCGGTTCTTAAACGCCACAGCGAGTTCGGCCATACGCAACGAAGATTCCGCGCTCATGGTTCGGATGCCGCATAGAATAACGCCATAGCGAATCCCGAGACCTCGTTTCGCCTTGCGTAAACCACGCAGAACCGCTTCAACCACCGCTGTTAAGCTCAAGCCGGCGCGAGTATGAAGCATTGGTGCATAACGAACTTCGATGTATCGAACTCCCTCTTCCCAAGCATCCTCGGCCAGTTCGTAGGCGGAGCGTTCGAGACTTTCCTCCGTCTGCATCACTGAGAGCGTTATATCGAAAGCCTTCAGGTAATCATCTAGCGAATTGCAAACGCCTCCGCCCGCATAGAGCAGCCCGTAGAGCTCTTCTTTGCTTTCCGTTGGCAATTTGACCCTCTGCTCTTTCGCCAGCTCAAGTATGGTTTCCAAGCGAAGCGAACCATCGAGGTGCACGTGCAAGTCGGTCTTCGGTAGTTTTTTAATCAGGTCGAGAGTGAGCTGGTTCGCCATCGCAAGAGTATAGCCTGCCTAGGCGCGAGCCTGCGCCCTCTTTGCGACAGAAGCGAGCACAGCGCCGGCGGAATCCCCTCCGGTCAATCGGTCAAAATGACGTATTCCCGTTGGAGACGTGATGTTTATCTCGGTTAGCTGCTCGCCAATCACGTCGATTCCGGCGAAAAGAATTCCGTGCTGCCTCAGTGTTGGAGCCAACTTTTGGACGATATCGCGCTCTTTTTTGGTGAGCTCAGACGCCTCCGCGCGGCCACCAACATGGAGATTGTCTCTTGCTTCACCGGGCGGCGGTATTCGCAGAATGGCTCCCACATACTCGCCATCGGCCAGAAGAATTCGTTTATCCCCCACGCTAGCGTCCGGAAGAAACGCTTGCGCCATGGTCCAAGTCCGTCCCGCATCGGTCGCGGTTTCAAGTAGGGACGATAAATTTGGGTCCCCTTGCCTAACAATGAAGATCCCTTTGCCGCCGAACCCATCCACGGGCTTCACAACCATGACCCCATTTTGGTCGGCCAAGAATTGGCGAAGCTGCCCCATATCGCGGGTCACAATGGTTTTGGGTGTAATTTCGGGAAAGCGCAACGCACTGAGATGCTCGTTCAATTCGCGAAGGCCACGGGGATCGTTAACGAGTACGGTTTGATCTCTCGCGTGCTCAAGAATCCAAGTTGCTTGTAGGTACTCTGCATTTACCGGGGGATCAGTACGCAGAAAAACCGCATCAAAGTCTGACAAAGGAAAGTGGCTCGGAACACCAACAGAAAAGGCATCTGCAGGATCCTTAGCCTCGACTGCCTTAGTAGGCCATGCCTGCGCAAGAGCCTGCTGCCCATTGAGACCTAGGTGGCCAACCTGACAGGTGTAAGAAGACCAACCAAGGCGTTCCGCGGCGAGAAGGAAAGCATATGTGGTGTCGCCCTCGAGGTGCAACGAGGCCAAAGCATCCATGATGAACAAAACTTTCATTGGCAATGCACGCGTAACACGAGCCGGGGACAGAGTACACTACCTGTGTGCTTGCCCTTGTCGTAGCGACCTTGGTGTTCTGCGTGTACGCGTGGACTCTGTCGCCCGCTGTCGGCTGGCTAGACAGCCCAGAGTTTGTCGGCGCGTCCATTGAACTCGGCGTAGCTCATTCCCCCGGTCACCCCTTAGTCACTCAGCTAGGCAATCTTGGGGCGAGCTCGTCTATGGGCGACGTCGTTTTCGGGGTAAATATTACTGGTGCAGTCAGTGGCGGTCTTGCTGCAGGAGCAATGGCCTTACTCTGCCGGGAACTCATCAGTATTTGCGTGCCCAACTGGCCGAACCCACATCGAAGTATTCTTTCGGCGGCAGGAGGACTTCTATTCGCGTTTACCGCAGTAGCGTGGGAGCAGGGCACCCTGGCTGAAGTTTACTCCCTCCAAAGTTTTCTACTCGCTGCCGCTACTGCAAGCACTCTTCACTGGCACAGGAAGTCCGACCACAGATACTTGTTTTTCAGCTCGTTTTTCATTGGGCTTGCCCTCGCAAATCACAACCTGACGGCTGCTGCGTTTTTTATTCCAGCTGCCATTTTCGTATTGGCACGAAAAGATCGTCCAAGTTTTGCGGTGTCAACCAAGACCGCCCTGTTTGGAATAGCAGGTCTTTTACCGCTGCTGTATCTTCCCATCCGTAGCCTTTCGTCGCCGCTACTTAACTGGGGCGCTCCACACACCTTAGATAGATTTTGGTGGACGGTAAGCGTGCAAGCCTTTTTACAAGCGACAAGCGAAAGGGTTTCATCTATTGCGCAAGACTCGACTTTAATTGTCGTCTCGATTTTTGAACACGCAACCTTCCCTCTTACCGTCCTTGCCTTATTGGCTGTTGTCGCAGCGGTTAAGGGCTTCCTTCCAAGATCGCCAATCTTCTTTCTATTCGGCGGTCTACTCACCAGCATTTTGGCAAGAATTTGGACAGGGTTCGATCCTGAAACACCAGACCATCACGCGTACTTACTACCTGGAATACAGTGCACTATTGCAATCGGGCTCGTTGCTTTGGCGGCTTTTTCACAATGGCTTGCCGAACGGCCAAATCAGCACGCCCAACTCAGGCTGCCTTTCTTCACGTCAGTTTTGGGAGTCCTCTTGGTCATAGCCCAACTGGCAATGAACGTTGGTCCTCGTACCGAACGGAACTTCGCCTCTGAGGACGTCGCCAACTGGCAACTTGAATCTCTTCCGCAAGATTCCATGGTGATGCTCGCGTACTTTCAAACTAGCTTTCGCCTCGCTTCCCTTGTACTCGCAGAAGGTCTTCGTCCAGATGTGTCCTTTCTGGATCGCAGTCTACTAACCTATCCTGGAGCGGCTGAGAACGCTAAGAAACGAAGTCCTGACCTTGTCGACCTTATTGATGCGCCCCTACGGGCAGGTTTTCCAACACCAACGGGCAGGCTTGTTGAGATAGCGCAAAACCGCCCAGTGTTTTTCGAACTCCACCCCAACCTTGAACGCTCCGATTTTTCCCAACTCGCTCCTTCCGGTGCCTGGGCAGAATTTGCCGAACGTTGGAACGAGAATGAACGACAAGCTCAAGAGCAGCTGCACACGGAATCACTAACCACTTTGAATACCAGAATTGGCTCCGGGATAAATCGAACAACAAGGCAGGAAGATCTTGCTCTCTTTTGGTACCGGGTCACCGCACTCGATTTCTATTGCATGATCGGACGAAAACACGCGGCCCAGAAAGAATTGGCCGCTGCATTCTCAATTGCACCCGGCGATGAGACCCTCGCGCAAATGGCTCGCGATTGCTCGTTGGTACTGCCTACTCGCAAATAGGAGCTAACGCTAGATTGTAGAGCCCGGTATTCCACGACGGTACCGTTTCACGACTTTTCCTCGACCATCCCGAAGTTCAACGGAAGATCCAAACCGCGCGCCGAAAGTGCGGCGGTGACTTCGGAGATTCAAGTAATAGGTTCTAGCCTCCTTTTCTTCACCACGAAAAACACAAATCTCTCGCTGTCGAAGACTTTTACTAGCCCACACCTCCCAGACTTCTGGGATCGCGGGTAACATTCGGATGAATTTCTCCCTTAAGAAAAGCCATCTCTTTGCTGGTAGGAATAAAAAGAACGGTTCATGGTTGGAACGCTCTCGCTTGTACTCCTTTTCGCAGGTCTCGCAACGCTGCCTTGAGCTGTGGCGATGCTGTTCACAAAGTGGTTGTCGGCAACGCCCACACTGGACACTCTCCCCAAAAGAGTCACAAATTCCACAACGATCGGATAAATTCCTCTGTCGAAAGGGCATCTTTTATTTCACGAACGCTCACACCACCAAGCCGCGAACCGTAATATAGACATAGAAGTACGGCGCGATAAAAAGCACGGCATCGACGCGATCTAGAATTCCACCATGGCCAGGAAGGATAGCGCCGGAATCCTTTACACCGCGAGACCGCTTTATCATCGACTCACAGAGGTCACCTGCCTGACCAAGAACGCTCCCGCTCGCGGCCAAGAATAAAATATCAAACCAGGAAAACTCGGGCAGTAGATACATTCGAATGAGGATGGCTCCACAGCCCGCAGCAATTGTTCCACCAATAGCACCAGCCCATGTTTTGTTAGGGCTTATCGCGGCGTACAGTTTCCGTTTTCCCAGAGCTTTCCCGGCAAAATACCCGCCGGTATCCGAAAGCCACGCTGTGCCTAGAAGTAAAATAATGAAGTCCGCGCCGTGCGGGCCAAAGTCCCTCTTAATTAGCGCCATAAAGGTGAAAAAGATGCCCGCATATAAAATGCCAATAACCGAGAAACAGGCTCTCGATGCGACTGTTTCAATGTCACCAAACCGAAAAAGAAAATACAAAAACACGGGAAAGAACACGGCCAAAAATGTCGCGGTCGCTGAATAACTCTGTGGCAACCAGTAAAAGGCCAAAACCGCACCCCCGCCCAATGATGTACTCACGATGATGTCGGTTCGATCGTCGTGGGTCATCGCGAAAAACTCATACATAGCAATGAGGGAAGCACCGAAGGCAAGCCCCCAAACTGGGAGGGCGCTCTCTTGGTAAATAATGAAAACCAAAATCGGAACCGCCACAACTGAAACAACTACGCGACTAGCAAAATTACCCAATCCAGCCATTAGTTTTCTCCAGACGGAGGCTGGGTCTGCTCTTTCGTTAGACCGTACCTTCGTTGTCGACCGGCGTATGAATCCAACGCCTCAAAAAGATGTTGTCTCCGAAAATCCGGCCACATGACATCGGTGAAATAGAGCTCGGCATAAGCGGCTTCCCACAGTAGAAAATTCGACAATCGTCGCTCGCCGCTTGTTCTGATCATTAAATCCAAAGGTGGCAGTTCGCTGGTTGGTAGCGAATCACTAATATTTTTCGCCGTGACTCGGTTCCAGGCGGGCTTGTCGCCACAATCGGTAACCAGAGACTTCACAGCCGAGACAATTGACTCCCGCCCTCCATATGACAGCGCCAACGTAAGAGTCATTTCTTCGTTTCCGCGAGACTCCTCCATAAGTTCAAACAATGGCAGCCGGACGCTCTCCGGGAGTCGCTCCAAGTGGCCAATTGCACGTAAACGAATCTGATTTTCTAAGATCTCCGTGCGCTCTTCCAGGAGATAATCCCGGAGAAGCTCCATCAGAGCGCTTACCTCCTCAGCGGGCCGATCCCAGTTTTGGGCCGAAAATGCATACAAAGTAACTGCCCGAATCCCAATCTGGCGCGCAGCTCTGACCACATCTCGCACACTCTTGGCGCCCTCTTTATGGCCGGCAACCCGTGGCTTCTCGCGTTCTTGGGCCCAACGCCCATTTCCGTCCATGATTATCGCCACGTGCCGGGGCAGCTTTTTGTCTGCACTGGTAGGCGACATCGCTCTGCCGCATATCACGGCGCTGCTCGCCGTTGCAACCGACGACATCTTACCGTACGCTTTGATCTCGGCATGTCTGTAACCCGCCGAAGGAACAAGCAAATATGGGCATCTTCTCCAGACTCGGCACACTCGTAAAGTCCAACCTCAACGACCTCATTTCGCGCGCCGAGGATCCAGAAAAAGTCCTCGGCCAAGTCCTTCTCGAAATGCAGCAGCAGCTGGTCGAGGCGAAGAAATCAGTCGCCGTTGCCATCGCTGATGAGAAGAAGCTTCAGAAGCAGTACAACAGCGAACTCGACAAAGCAAAAGAGTGGGAGCGGAAAGCAATGGTCGCGGTGCGGGCGGGCGACGATGCCCTTGCTCGCCAGGCTCTGCAGCGCAAACAAGAACACGAAAACCTCTCGCAACAATTTCAGCAACAGTGGGTCGCCCAGAAAAGTGCGGTCGACAAACTCAAAGACGCGCTACGACTTCTATCCAACAAAATTGAAGAGGCGAAGCGTAAGAAAAACATTC
>CAYPIX010000030.1:6723-39021 GCA_964410875.1 uncultured Kofleriaceae bacterium | reverse complement strand
CTGTGTTGGGCCGGCTGCCGCTTGCCGGCATTCTGGCGATCGATTTTACTAAGTCAATCTCGTTGCAATAGCCGAAAACCGAATGCCTTTTGTCGAGATGCGGCGTTGGGACTTCGGTTATGAAAAACTGAGACCCATTGGTGTTTGGGCCCGAATTAGCCATGGAAAGAGTTCCCGGCTTCGAATGCAGCGCGCTGTTGTCGAACTCATCTTGAAATCTGTATCCAGGGCCACCTGTGCCCATGCCTAGCGGGTCGCCCCCCTGAATCATAAAGTTCGGGATAACGCGATGAAACAAGATGTCCTTGTATAAAGGCTTAAACTTAGGCGCTCCTTCTTCCTTGCTCTCGCTTAGTTGAATCTCGCCAGTTCTCGGGTGTCGCCACGGGTGTAGGCCGCGAGCTAGTCCCACAAAATTGGCTACTGTGCGGGGAGCTTCGCGCTCCAATAGAGAGCAATGTATGTCTCCTTCGCTTGTATGAAGGGTCGCGTACAAGGTGCCTTGCCCCGCTATATCTGCCGTGTAGGTCTTTAAGTCTTCCGTCGTTGTCGCTCGTATCGCGACCGGCTGGTTGTCTTCAGCTTTCTTCTGTGGCTCCTCTTTGGCTGGAGCAGGCTCTTTGGGTTCGGTTTCTGTTTTCGCAGCTTTTGCCGCCTCTGTTGGCGTTGCCATTTTATCGGGCTGCCCGGCTTCTTCTTTCTTGGAGCAGGCGGGGGCGAGGAAGATGCAAATTGATGCGGCGAATAGGCTCTGTTTCATAGCGCCGGCATAGTAGAACGGACCAGTCGTTTTGCCGATATAGAAGGGGCCCAAAAATTCAGAGGTGAAGCAAAATCGAAGCGCTGGCCTCGGAGAGTGTGGAGTGGGAGAGGTTCGAGGCCAGCGCTTACATTCTGTTTTTATTGGAAAGATTGTTGGCGACGGCCTCAGGAAATGTGGAGGAGGAGGAGAGAGACCGGCGCCTAAAATTTTGCGGAAGAGTGGAGCGTTTTTGAGCGTCGGCCTCGGGGATGTGGAAGGAGGAGGAAGAATGAGACCGACGCTCCAGTCGAACGCAATCCCCTAAGGAGCAAGGGCTAGGCCAAGGCGTCGCAGATTGAATTTGCTGCTAGTTAGGTTCTTCCCAAACTGATCGGTTTCGCCCGATCGGCGGATCGATCGACAATGAGGGGAAACATCCCACCTGTGGGGCCCTAGTCCCCGATAATTCAGGGTTTTTGGCCATCTTGGTGGCGATCGATCGCAGGCCAAGTACTCGAAAAGAAACTAGAGTTCGCCCGATCACCGAGTCGGCCGACTTCTTGCTCTTAAGAGGGGCGTGGAACTGGCGAGCAATGAAATCGGGCTTGGTGTTGGGCTTCCTTCTCGATCGGAGGCCAAAGCGAAGACGAGCCGCCGCGGACTTGGTTTCTTGCCGCGGGTTGCTATTGGAGTCACAGCGATTTACGCGGCTTCAATCCTGCTAGCTATCACGATGACCGCGGATATCGGTTTTCTTCACCACATGGGGCAACCGGTTGTGAAAGTCCAAGCAGAGAGCGCCGCCGCCGCTGCCGGAATTGCAGTCGGCGATCAGATTATTT
Source organism: uncultured Kofleriaceae bacterium (assembly GCA_964410875.1). GTDB lineage: Bacteria > Myxococcota_A > Polyangia > Haliangiales > Haliangiaceae > CAYPIX01. The sequence goes on along the minus strand of CAYPIX010000030.1, from coordinate 37,437 downwards.
CTGTGAACGGCCAGAACCTAGCGAACCCACGAGCTGTATCGCATGCACTTTCCAATGTAGCGCCCGGAGAGTCCATTTCCCTTCAAGTTCTACGAAATGGCTCGATTCATAAATTTCAATATCTAGCTGGTCGGCTGTTTCCACTGGAGGCCGGAGCAGGAGTCGCACTAGGCGCATTTTTGCTTTTTCTCGCGGTTCTCGCCAGTCGCGGCGGGGCCACTGTTGGTGCTCCCATGACGTTTTTCTGGGGCACACTTGTTTATTCAGTACTTCTAGTTGGAGCTTTCGCCGGAGCGGTCGTAAAAAGTAACGCTGCGTTTCATTTGCCTTGGTTGTTTGCAGTTACATTTGCCCCTGCAATTACGTGTCACCACATGTTGCAGTTTCCCGTTGGCGTGACGCGTCTCAGCAGACGCCAACTGCGTTGGCTCTACGTGCCTTCTCTCATAGTCGGCTGTCTGGCCGTATTTAACCAGGCCGCGTTCTTAGTTGGATGGAGCGGAGGGACGCACTGGATCGCTCCAGCTCGTTTCGCTCTAATGCTGGCGGCAACTACTGGAATCTATCTCACCTACGGATTGGTAAATAGAACCAAGCGCCTCCGCAACAAGCGAGATCAGGTTGACCTAATTACTGCTCGTTGGCTTCTGGTCGGTGGTGTCTTGATGGCGATACCTTTTTTCGCCGCATTCATTTTGATGCTTACAAGGCCTGGTTGGTTTGCAAGCGGTGGTTATCGCCCTTTTATTGGGTTTGCCGTATGCGCGGGCGCGGGCTCGATTGTGATGGCGATGACGCGGGTACCGTTTGGAGCGCTAGATCATCTTTGGCGCCGGTCTACGGGGTACTTACTAGCGACAGGCATGGCGATTGGGCTCTACCTAGCGTTGGTTGGAATCTTAGGTGGCATTGCGAGTTTTAGCTCAGGTGGCGACATGCGAACGGCCGTTGCCGCAACGCTAGCTGCCGCATTGGTCTTTGGTCCACTCCGGTCTCGGGTCCAATCCGCCGTCGACGCTCGTTTTGACAAACAACGAAGGGATGCAGGACGGATGTTAAAAGAGGCTGCAGAGGCCGCTGCGACGACGCTAGATCTTTCGGAGCTCCGCGATGGCGTAGTTGCGCGAGTAGGCAACGCGATAGGAGCAAAGTCCGCTGCTCTCTACGAGTCGTTACCTTTAGGCGGTTGGCGGCGAGTCGCGCTTGCGGGTAACGCAGGGTGGGCTGAAGATGTTTCTCCAAGTCATTCAGTCGCTGGAGAAATCCAGGGCGCGATGGACAACGCTCAGGCTACCGAAGTCGCAGGTGACATTATGGTTGTTCCAGTTCTCACTTCAAAGCGGCAACCAGCGGCTCTCGTTGTAGAGCCTAAGCCGGGGCAGCGTTACACCGAGGAAGAAACGGATCTGCTCAGTACGGTTAGCGCTAACTTAGTTGTTGCTCTTGAGAATGCCCAGGCGCATCTCGATCTGCAAAAGCTCAACGGCCGTTTACGAGAAGAAATCGAATTGGCAGAGAAAAGGCGGCTAGAGATCGCGCGTTTGAAAGAACGTCTCGAAGCTGAAAATCGGGAGCTTATCGGGCAGCTTGCCGCTCGCACCGGCCGTGCACCTGTGGTTGGAGAAGGTTTGCGTAAGACCTTTGATCTTGTTCAAAAAGTCGCTCGTACAGATACAAGCGTTTTGGTTAGAGGTGAGACTGGTGTCGGAAAAGAACTAGTTTCACGTGGTGTTCATGCTGGTAGCAGTCGCCGCGAAAAACCCTTTATCGTTATCGACTGTGGTGCCATTAGCCCGGGACTTATGGAGTCCACTCTTTTTGGGCATATCAAGGGCTCTTTTACTGGAGCTACCCAAGATGCCAAAGGTGCATTCCGCTCTGCCGAGGGGGGGACGATTTTCTTAGACGAAATTGGGGAGCTTCCTCTTGAGATGCAGCCAAAACTTCTTCGAGTTTTGCAGGAACGGGACGTACAGCCGGTTGGCAGCTCGGAGAGGATTCCGGTCAATGTTCGCGTGATAGCTGGTACCCATAGAAACTTAACGGACGAAGTAGAATCTGGGAGTTTTCGTCAGGATCTTCTCTATCGACTTCAGGTGGTTGAGGTCGTCGTGCCACCACTTAGAGAAAGACAAGGAGACATCGAAGCGTTAGCCGAGCATTTTCTTGCCCGTAGCGCTGAGCGTTCGGGAAGACCTTCGAAGCGTTTGGCTCCAGACGCTCTTGGCGCCCTCCTCGAGTACAACTGGCCTGGAAACGTCCGTGAGCTCGAACACGCGCTGGAAGCTGCGTTAGTCTATGCTGACGGTGAGGAAATTCGTGCTGCGGATTTGCCTATTTTCGATCAGCTCTTCAAACAACGCGGAAAACGGAAGATAACCTCGCAGCCACAGCAAGCCGAGGGTGGGGCACCTAGAGCAGGGCTTCGCGAAGCACTCGAAGATATAGAGGCGGAGCGGCTTCTCGATGCACTCAAAAAATGTGACGGCAACAAAACTCGAACGGCAAAAGCGCTCGGGATGTCCCGCGGAGCCCTCTTACGCCGCTTGAAGCGTTACGGGCTGATGTAATTTTCTCAGTGCCAAAGCCCTGGTGAAATGACGACATTGCCGTAGTTTTTGGCGACATCGGCAGCGACCGAAATAGCCGCACGATAGCGTTTGCCAAACAGGCGGAAGTTGAAAATACGACCTTCGGCTCCTAGGGTTAGATGCACGCGGCCGGACACCTTGCTATTGGTGGGGTCGCGAAAACGGCTCGGCTCCCAATAACCTCCGCCGCGCACGCGAAGGTAGCCAGGAATCCATTCATATTCAGCTCCGAGGCGAGCGATAAGTCCTACGTCGCGTCCGGAAGGTTGAAGCTGTTGATTCGTGAATGCTTCAATGCCGAAGCTGTTCTCCAAGCTCCCTGCAAAACCGATATCTCCAGCCAAAATAACGCTCCGTTCATCGCGCCATCGCGTTCGGACCTTTTGATTCCATGGCGTCTTGGCGAATCGGTACGCTAGGCCTGCACTAGCTTGCCAAGGGCTGTCAGAACGATTCGGCAAAATAAAACCGCGGCAATTCTCGGGGTCACATTTGGCTTGTACTTCGTGGCCTCCCACAGGGGTTTGCATGGTGGCGCCAACGCGGAAATGTCGGTTTTGAGGGCGCCATACTGCACCGGTGCCTAGAGATATGCTATTGGTGTTGAAGAGCTCGTTGCCCCTTATTGCTAGAGAAAAAGAGGGGACATTAAGGCTGAGCCCGAGCGTGAGCTGACGGCGTAGAAGCGACCACGCAACCAAAAGACCACCGCTGTTGCGATCAACCTCTCCGCCGGGGACGTCGCGGGTGTCGATAGCAAGTGTAAGACCGATTGCAAAGTTTCGGTATTGCAAGAGAAAACCACCGTTGACGGCTGGTGCTATGGAAGAAGACTGGTCGTCGCCGATTCCGTTATTGTCGATGTCGCTTCCAGCACTGGGACTGAGAGTGGCGAAGTGCCAATCCCAGTCGAACTTGTCGTTGGATGTTGATGGGCGTACGGCAGCTGCGGCCGGATTAAAAAGGGTGTAAGCAGAGCCTTCAGCTAGTGCGACGGTCGTACCGCCCATCGCTGTGATCCGCGCCGAGCCGAGCGCGTAGCCCTGATAGCTATCGATAGAAAAGTTCGTATTCGAGATTGGCGAAAAACTGGTCTGGGCAGCAGCAGGTGACGAAAAGCACGCAAGGAGACCCAGCACGCTTAGCAATATCCGAACGGAGTGGTCCACGCGGCGATGCTAGCGCAGCCACTGTCCCGAAATCCGATGGTGAAGAGCAGTCGAATCTGCACAAATCAAATGCCAGTTTGGCAACGACTTCGTGTTCAGGCTGTCAGGATGGCATAGAGGGGATCTCTAACCTGTCGTGAAACGAAGCAAGCTCGGGTACTTAGAAAGTGGTTTACCTGGCATCGCTCTTGCGAACAGAGTCAGTGAGTCTGTATGCATGCTTTCAAGGAAACGGTGACCGCAAAAAAGACAACGGAATCTGGTTCGGCTGAAAAACCGAGCCGAGGTGCTGAAGGTTGGGCAACCGCTGGCGTGGTCTTGGTCGTCGACGACGAGTCATCCATCGTCGCCTCTCTGGAAAAAATATTTAATCGCGAGGGGTTAACGGTCATGACCGCAACGGATGGAGATGCCGCGCTTGAAATCCTCCGTCGCAATCGGGTGGCTGTCTTATTGACCGACTTAATGATGCCAAAGACGACGGGCATGGACTTGCTTAAAGCTGTGAAAACGCTGGCTCCCGAGACGGAGGTCGTTCTTATGACGGCTTACGGCACCGTCGAGACGGCAGTAGCCGCCATGAAAGAGGGCGCCTATGATTTCGTCACAAAGCCTGTCAAGAGGGCTCACGTGGTCCGAATTGTAAAGAATGCGATGGAGAAGCAGTCTCTCGTCCTGGAGAACCGACAGCTCCGGGCTCAGCTTGAGGAAAAGCGCGAGCGGACGATTATCGGCACCTCGCTAGCTTGGCGACGCGCGATGGACACGTCGATGCAAGCGGCCGTAAGCGATGCCACTGTTCTTCTGTTGGGCGAGAGCGGAACCGGCAAAGAGCTCCTGGCAAAAGCTATTCACGAAAACAGCTCTAGAAGCGGCCAACCTTTTGTACCGATTAACTGTGCAGCCATTCCTGAATCCATTTTGGAATCAGAACTCTTTGGTTATGAGAAAGGTGCATTTACCGGGGCTTCTACCAGCAGGCAAGGGCGTTTTGAGACTGCCCACGGCGGGACACTTTTCTTGGATGAAATTGGCGATATGTCGCGGCAGGTCCAAGTTAAACTACTTCGCGTCTTACAGGAGGGCGTAATCGAGCGCCTTGGCGGCGCGGGTCGTTCGCGAGATATTGATATTAGGTTGGTTGCGGCGACCAACGTCGATTTGGCTCAGGCGGTGAAGGACGGGCGGTTCCGGGAAGACCTTTACTATCGGTTGAATGTTGTGCCGCTAAAGGTCCCACCGCTTCGCGATAGGCGTGAGGACATTCCTCTACTTACTCAACACTTTGTTCAGATTTACGCAAACAAGAACAACAAATCTGTTGTTGGAGTTTCCAAAGAAGCTCTCGACCTTCTTGCCAGCTATTCATGGCCTGGCAACGTCCGAGAATTAGAGAACGCGATTGAGCGTGCTGTCGTCTTAACGCGGGCAGAAATTATTGGCGAATCTGATTTGCCTCAGGAAATTAAAGTAGTGGGGCATTCGGGAAGCACATCGGGCGACCTTTCTTTTGCTGTTGGTACCCCGCTCGACGAAATCGAGATGCGAATGATCTTGGAAACTCTCAAGCAGACTAAAGGCGACAAAAAGCTAGCTGCGAAAATCTTGGGGATTGCTACTCGCACTATTTATAGGCGGCTTGAAGCAAGCAAAGATCCCAGCTCGAATGAGCTCACGGAACCGGGGGGCGAAGGACAGGAGTAATCCTCCTGTCGAGGTTTGTCATGGAAGTGTATGTAAAAAAATACGCTTGGGTTGTTTCTGTTCTCGTGGTCATGCTCTGCGCGGTTTTCGCTGCCAAGGCAATGAACCACGTGGTAGCGGCACGGTACCTGAGTGAAGTAAGCGAGCCACCGCCTAGAAAAACCAAGGTCAGCAGCTCCAAGTCAGAAGCTGCTCGAAGCAAAGTCGGAGCGCCATTTGCAAAACGGAATATGTTCTGTCACACCTGCGAGCCCCCTCTACCCGAGGAAGGGACAGGGGACACCGCGACTGGGGACGGAACGCCGATTACCTCCCTTCCGTTGCATCTCGTGGCCACCAATGTTTCGCTAGATCCTAAGAACTCGTTCGCAACCATTGAGAATACGAGCTCTAATAAACGCGGTTATTACGCCGAGGGTGACGAAATGCCCGACGCCGGCAAGGTTGTAAGCATTCGTGGTCGATACATGGATTTTCGCAATAAGTCCTCAAGGCGACTAGAACGAGTTGAGTTGTTGTCCGAGAAGGCAGCTTCCAAGCCAAAGACGACGCCGTTTAAAACCACAAAACGCTCCTCTTCCAAGCCAAAGAACGAACTTGAAAAACTCGTCGATGAAGGTGTCAAAAAGACGGGAGATACGAGCTGGGATATCGAGGGTAGCCTGGTTGCGAAGGTGCTTGAGAACCCAGCGTCGGTTGGACGGGGTGCTCGTATTGTGCCTTCGATACGGAACGGAAAACCGAACGGATTTAAACTGTATGCAATCCGTCCAAATTCTGTCTTCGCCAAAATTGGCCTAAAAAACGGAGACACTATTCAGGCCGTCAACGGGTTTGAACTCACCACGCTGGATGCCGCCTTTGAGGTTTATACCAAAGTCAAAGACGCAAACAGTATCGCCTTGAAAATTACTCGCCGGGGAAAACCGGTTAACCATAGCTACTCAATACGCCGATGAAAAACCTAGCCACATATATCCTCTCCGTATTTGTTCTTTGGGCGATGGCAGACGTTGCCGTCGCTCAGAACGACAGCAGCCCTCGGAATAAGAGTCGCGTCTTATCAAAACAAGGCAAAAACGCGAAGAACGACAACAACGCGAAGAACGGTAAATCAACCGACAAGAGCGATTTTGAAGAAGATCCGGATGACGGCGGTTTGCACTCTTGTCGAAAAGCCCGTGGTCGTTTCAAGGTCAACCTAAAACCAGACACCGAACTGAAAGACTTAGTAACCTGGGCGTTCTCATTCACGTGTCGGAATTTTATTTACGATTCGAAAATCAGCAGCCGGTCGCCAAAGGTCACGCTGATGGCCCCTAGCGATATGAGCGCGAAAGAGGCTTGGCGAGTGTTTCTGGTTTCGCTAAACAGTATGGGCCTTACCGTCGTGCCCAAAGGCGGCGTTCTCGAAATTATCGAACACGCGCAAGCCAAGAGTGCGCCATTGCCCATCTACAGCAAGTCGAGGCCAGGAGCCAGCGACCAAATGGTTCGCGTGATTCTAAAACCTGAACACCTACCAGTGGACGATATCGCAGCGATCCTTCAGGATTTGAAATCAAAGAGTGGCGACGTAAAGCCTATACCCAAAGCTGGCGCTGTCTTGGTTACTGACTTCGGAAGCAGTGTTTCCAAGATGGCTTCCATAATGCTTGCGCTCGATCAACCAGTCGCGAATGAAGGCCTGTATCTGATCCGAGTAGAAAACGCGGACGTAACTGATTTGGCTACGAAGCTGGAGGAAATTTTAGGGGCAGGTGGAGCCCCAACAGCTAGCTCGTCGTCGCCGCGTTCTCGGCGGACCAACAACACAAACCGTCGGAATTCGCCTTCGAGCTCACGAAACTCTTCGTCTTCATCATCTGGGGTCGCGTCAGCCGTTCCTTCGAAGATCATTGCCGACAATCGGACCAATTCTCTAATCCTTCTCGGTGGAGAAGCTGCGTACCAACGCGTACGTGCCTTGGTGAAACGTTTGGACGTCGCTATTGGGCCAGAGGGAGAAGGCCTTATTCATGTCTATCGGCTGGAGCACGCAACTGCCGATGACCTGGCCAATACGCTCACTTCGGTTATTAGCGGAATTCAAACGCCCGCCGCAGGTGCGAGTCCGGCGGCCAATCGTCGTCGCCCAACCACTCGACGAACCGCGGCCGCAGGTGCAGGTAGTTCTGGCGCCGCGTTTGAGGGGCAAGTTCGGGTGAGCCCGGATCCGCCAACGAACTCCCTAGTGGTTATCGCTTCCGTTTCAGATTTCCGCGCTTTGAAAGATGTGATTAAACGACTCGATGTACCTAGACCACAGGTCTACATCGAGGCCAGTATTGTAGAAATCAATATCGACAACTCTCGAGCGCTGGGTTCCGCGTTTCACGGTGGTACGTCGGTGGGCAGTGACAGCAGCCCGTCACTCGGACTGGGTGCCTTCCGCGGCGGAGACTTGTCGTCTCTTCAAGTCGGCAGTTTGGTGGGTTCTACGGGCCTTATCGGCGGTGTTATCGGAAACGAGCTAAGCTTTACACAGGAGCTTCTTGGGGTATCCATTCCATCTTTCGGCATCCTCTTCGAAGCGTTGGCGACAAATAACAATATTAATGTCCTCTCGACGCCTCACATCCTTACTACTGACAATGAAGAAGCAGAGATTTCCGTTGGTCAAAACATTCCGTTTCAAGGAGGCTTTGCAGGAGGTTTGGGTGGTCTTGGTGCTGCCGCTGGCGCTGGTGCAACCGGAGCAGCTGCAGGCCTTGGCAGTTTGATTCCCAATCTGTCAATCCAGCGCCAAGATATTGCTCTGACACTCAAGCTCACGCCCCACATCAGTTCGGAAAACACGGTCCGTCTGGAGATGGATTTGGAAATTCAAGACATCGCATCGATCGATTTCAACGGGCTCGGCCCTAGCTGGTCGCAAAAAGCGGTCAAGGACACGGTTGTCGTTAACGATCAGCAGGGTGTGGTTCTCGGTGGTTTGATCTCTGAGCGGACCACTTTACAAGAAACCAAAATACCGCTTCTTGGAGACATTCCCCTTTTGGGTCATCTGTTTAAACGCAAAGAAAAGTCTAAGCAGAAAACCAACCTGCTCGTCATTCTTACGCCCTATATCGTTCACGAGCAGCGAGACTTAGAACGCATTGTAGAGCGCCGGGTGCGCGAGCAGCGCGAGTTCATGGCCAGCTACTCCAATTTGAGGCCTCACAACTACCGCCCCGAGATAAATTACGCGCGGAAACGCGGAATCGTGGAGGAAATCAATAAGGCTGTTGCGCGCGTTGACGAAGATATCGAATTCCTCAAAGCACAGGAGGCCGAAGGGGTGCGGTTTGAAGACGGACCTATCCTATATCTCAACGATGACTCGGACGATAGAGGCGTTAAGCCAGGCTCCATCGATCCTCTTGGCACTGGTGGAGGCGCCAATTGAGCCTAACCCCACCTCCGCTTTCCCCACAACACGGTGGTCTTTCGAAGCAGCAGTCTATGTTGCTAGGGCAAATCCTCGTTCGCAACGCAGGTCTTGACCCGAATATGCTCGAGCGTGCGCTTGATAAGCAAACTGAAGAGGGTGGTCGCATCGGTGAATTGCTGGTGCGCATGAAACTAATCACAGAGACGCAATTGGCCGCGGCCCTCGGCGTTCAGTACGAGCTACCTTCTCTTGAAAATTTACCCAAAGCCGATGAGATGGAGATCGAGCTTATCGAGAACCTACCTATTGGATTTGCAAAACAGCACGTCGCGCTGCCGGTTGGGCGAGATCCAGTGTCTGGTCGGGTGAAGGTAGCGTTTGCTGATCCTGTTGCTGTGGAAGTTCTAGACGATATTTCGGTCCTAGTAGATGCACCTGTCGAGGGTGCGCTGGCGCCTGCTGGCCAAATTTTAGATCTTATTAACAAGGTCTACGGCAAACTTCGGCAAGGTGCCGATCTTGATGAGGATGGCGACGAGAGCGAGTTCGGTAATGCGGAAGAACTCACCGATCTTCTCGATGTTGATGACGAAGCTCCCATTATTCGTTGGGTCAACTCGCTTCTGTTCCAAGGTGTGCGCGAGCGAGCGTCTGATATTCACATTGAACCGGGCGAAAAAGAGGTCAAAGTACGGTATCGGATCGACGGAAAATTACGAGAGGTAGCCGACGCTCCGCGTAGACACTTATCCTCCATTCTCGCCCGCGTAAAAATTATGGCGGGACTCAACATCGCGGAGAAACGTCTGCCCCAGGACGGGCGAATCCGTCGGCGTATTGCTGGCAAAGACATTGATATGCGTGTTGCCACGGCACCTACTGCGGCGGGCGAGCGAGTTACCATTCGTTTGCTCGACAGGTCGTCTGTCCTTCTTGGACTTCCTGATATCGGTATGGCATCCGATACTCTGGAAAAAGTCCGTAAAATCATCGTCCGTCCGCACGGGATTCTTTTGGTTACTGGGCCCACCGGTTCGGGTAAAACCACGACTCTTTACGCTTGTCTTTCCGAGATCAATTCGCCCGACAAGAATATTTTAACGGTCGAGGATCCGGTGGAGTACCAGCTCGAAGGGATTTCTCAGACTCAAGTCAATAGCAAGATTGATCTCTCGTTCTCTAGTGGTTTGAGGTCATTCCTCAGACACGACCCCGACGTCATCATGGTTGGTGAGATTCGAGACAAAGACACGGCGGAAATCGCCATTACTGCATCCCTAACGGGTCACTTTGTATTCTCTACTATCCATACCAATGATGCAGCCGGTGCTGTGACACGTCTCGTAGATATGGGTATCGAACCGTTCTTGGTGGCGTCGTCTCTGGTAGGACTCATGGCTCAACGTCTCGTGAGGCGGCCCTGTTCTGATTGTGCAAAACCAGTCCGGCCGGAACCGGAAATCCTTCGCGAGCTTGGACTCGATCCGGAGAAATTCTACGCTGGGGGTTACCCATTGCCAGACGTAATGGGCGGCACACCGCTGCCAGCCGGTACGTTGCTTCGGGCCCAAGGGTGTCCCATCTGTTTGGACGTCGGCTACTCTGGTCGAACCGCGATCTACGAGTTGCTGATGATTTCCGACCACGTTCGTGCTCTGACTCTCGACAAGGCGGATGCCGGTACACTTCGGAAGGCTGCGGTTGAGGAGGGCATGGTAACTCTTCGTGCCGATGGCGTACGCAAAGCTATGTTGGGAATGACCACACCGGAAGAAGTTCTCATGGTGACCGCCGAGAGCGAGGCTGCTAGGTAATCGCGATGCCCCTTTACGCATATAAAGGTTTTGGCCAAGACGGTAAGTCCGTAAGCGGGGTCGAGAGCGCCGATTCCCCAAAGGCGCTTCGGCAAGCCATGCGACGCGATGGCGTCATGGTTATGGAGTACTCCTTGCGCAAGGGGAAGGGTGGCGCTATTGGTGGCGGGGCCGGCCTCAGCCGGGAAGTGAATTTCGGTGCGATGTTCAACCGCATCAAGAAAGTTGAAGTAGCTAACTTCACCAGGCAGCTTGCGACTCTTTTGCATGCAGGGATTCCATTGGCTCAGTCTTTGACGGCTCTCTATGAGCAGGCTGAGAACGTCAAACTCAAGTCGGTTTTGGGCTCTGTCCGCACCGCGGTCAACGAGGGCTCATCGTTTGCGGATGCGGCGGCAAAGCATCCCCATGTTTTCGAGGAACTTTACGTCTCGATGGTTCGAGCTGGTGAGACAGCAGGAAACCTTGACGGTGTCCTCACTGAGCTCGCAGAGTTCTTGGAATCCTCGGAACGGCTCAAGGGGCAAGTCATGGGCGCCATGATGTATCCCATGTTCATGATGGTCGTGGGCTTTGGCGTATTGGTTTTCTTAATGGTGACCGTTATCCCAAATATTACGGAAATTTTTAACAAACAGGATCAGGAGCTGCCTCTTAAAACCCAGTTTTTGATAGCGACCGCTAGCCTGTTCGTCAAGTATTGGTTCTGGATGCTCGTTGGAGCTGTTCTTGCCATCTTCTTGCTGAAAAAATGGCTTGGCACCGAAGGAGGGCGCGCTAAATGGGACAAGTGGAAGCTAGACATTCCCCTCTTTGGCCCCGTACAGCGCCATCTTGCAGTGGCGCGATTCAGCAGAACCATGGGGACCATGTTGAATGCCGGTGTTCCCATGTTGCGGACCCTAGATACTTCCAAAGAGGTACTTGAAAACGTAGTTCTCACAAAGGCTGTGGCTAGGGCCAAAGATGAGGTCACCGAAGGTGACTCGCTTGCAGTGACGCTGCAGCGGACGGGTTATTTTCCTCCTACTGTTATCCACATGGTTTCTGTGGGCGAGCAAGCTGGCGCACTAGAGAGCATGCTTTTGCGGGTGGCTGATGCATACGATAGAGAAGTGACCGCCAAGCTTGGGCGATTCACATCGGTACTCGGCCCAGCAATGATTCTTGCAATGTCGCTCGGTATTGGTTTTATGGTTTTCGCAGTACTCGAACCACTTCTGGAACTGCAACAAATGTCTCAGGGCTTTTAGAAAGGACGTATGAAATGAACAACGAATTAGATGAAAAACAAATCGAGATTTTGCCCCTGGTAAAACCCACCCTCCGGCAGCAAGCAGGTATGACGCTCCTGGAAATCATGATTGTCTTGGCGATCATTGCAACGGTCATGGGTCTTCTCTTTGGACCCGCTATTTTCGGGGCACTTGGTGAGTCGAAAGAAAAGACCTCGCGCATTATTTTAAGTCAGTACTCGCAGGCATATATTCGTTGGGCTACCAACTCTGGAGGTACCTGCCCAAGTAACCTTGAGGAACTCAAGAAATACGTCGCCAGTGACGACGTTGTCGATGGCTGGGGGAATCCTCTTGCTATGGTTTGCGGCGCAAGCGGAGGGCAGCTTCCAGATAACGTTCCGTTTGGCGTCGTTTCCGCTGGTGAAGATGGCAAACAGGGCACCGCCGACGACCTTAAGTCGTGGGAGAAAAAGAAGAAAAGTAAGTAGGACCTTTTGGGTGTAGCTCTTCCGAATAATCGCCCGACGCGTCAGTCCGACGCCGGAATGACCCTTCTCGAGGTCATTGTGGTGTTGGCGATTATTGCCGGACTTGCGGTTCTCTTAGTTCGAGCCGGTCGCAAAGTGGCCGACTCGGAACTTCGTGAGGAGACCGTTGCTGTCTCAAGCCTTCTTCGAGTTGCATACTCTTTGGCTGCGCAAACAGGCCTTCATCACCGCGTGGTTTTTGACCTCGACGCCGATCAAAACGAGGCGCAGAAGTACCGAGTTGAAGTTTGCCAAGATGCGATCCGGCTAAAGCGTGACGAAGAGGAGACGACACCCAAAGAAGAGTTGCTTGAGCAACTTCGCAACCGGCCCCCATCGGGCACGGAGCTTCCTGAACTTCGCGACGCCGAGTCGGAAGCAGACGTGGTTTCCAAAGCAGCTGCTTTGGAGGGGGTGAGAGTTGGATCTGCGAGCTGCGCGCAAGCTGTTGGGCCGGACCTTGGCGCCGGTAGCGGGAGCTTATATACGCGAGAAGTCGAGAGCAACGTTGTTGAAATAGATTCTGTCCAAACCCAACACATAGAAGAACCGGTCACGAAGGGGACGGTTAGCGTCAATTTTTTTCCGCAAGGGTATGCGGAGAAGGCGGTTGTTGCTCTTCGGGATAACGATGGTGATCCATCTTACGTCGTTGTCCATCGGTTAACCGGTAAGATCGAAATTGCTCACGATGAATTCGAACCCGAAGACCACATGCGTCGCGACGCACGTGGAGAGCGGGAGAAAGAGCGATGAGAAAGAAGCCGACAGAGTCTGGTCTCTCTCTCATCGAGGTCATGATAGCGCTGGCTATTCTTGCCTCCTCACTCTTCATTTTAATTAGTAGCTCGGCGAGCAATATTGCGGAGACACAACGTATGCGGCTCCTGGGTGTGGCCAGCAACCTTGCACGCGCCAAGATTTATGATTTAGAGGAAACCCTTGAGAAAGATGGTTTTCAGCAAACAGATCAGAATGAAAATGGCACCTTTGAAGAGGAAGGCTGGCCGGATATCAAGTGGGAAGCGCAGATTGAGAAAGTAGAAATCCCTGGTCTGCCCGCGTTGGGACAACTCGGGGCTGGAGGAGAAGATTCCGAGGGCGACAGTGACGCACCCGGGGCAGGTTTGCTAGGCGGACTTTTAGATTCGTTTGGTGGTGGCGATGCCGCAGCTGGCGCTGGTGGGCTAGCGGGCGCTGCGAGTGCCGGCTTTATTACTTCGCAGTTTGAGTTGGTCAAAAATGTTCTCGAGGAATCCATTCGCAAGACCACCCTTACTGTGACTTGGAAAGTGCTCGGGTACGAAGAGAACTTGGTTCTTAGTGTTTACTTTACTGATCCAGCCGCTGTTACTAGAAGAGGTGGTGGCCCGGGCACAACAGATGCTCCACCCGCAGGAGGAGGAACGTAGTGTCGTCAAGAGAACAGGCGGGGATGACTCTTCTCGAGCTTATGGTGGCGACTGCCGTAATGACTTCGATGATGTTCGTTACCTGGAGCGTAATCACCAACACGGCTGAAGCAAAGCGCTCAGTTGAAGCGCAGCTAGAACGGGATCATGAAATCCGCGTGGCTCTGGATCGAATTATTCGAGACCTAGAGGGGGCTTACCTTTCGACCAACGAGAACCAAAACCTAGAAGATCGTCGCACGATGTTCGTCGGCAAGGACAAGAGTGATTTTGATGAGCTCCGGTTTTCTTCTCTTACCCATACGGTTCTGTGGGCCGATGCCGACGAATCGGAGCAAACCCTGATTGCATACTTGGAAGAACCGGATCCCAAGGATTCCTCAAAGACCAATATCCTGCGCTGGGAGTCTCGTCGGCTTTCTAATGAAGACTGGGAAGATGAGCCGGCTGAGGTGGATCTATTGCTTAGGGATGTAGCTAGCCTAGACTTTTCGTTCTACGACGCCAGAGACACAAACTGGCAAGATAAGTGGGACTCAACAAACGCGGACGGCGAACGAGGCCGCTTGCCGGCCTATATTAAGGTTCAAATCGAAATACCCACTGCGGAATCACGAAAAAATATTGTGTTTTCTTCCCAAGCGCGGCCCTTGCTGCAGGAGCAATTGCGATTCTTCAACAACTAAAAAGAGCCTTTGGGAAAAGGAAGCAACGGATAAGCCGTACGCAGAAAACTGTTGTCCTACCGAGGGCGGAGAGTCGGCGGCAGCGCGGCGTTGCGTTGATTATGGTCACGCTCGCTTTGACGTTTTTAGCAACCATTGTATTTGAGTTTACAACTAATACGACAATCCAAGTCCTCACGACGGCGAACCTGCGCGATCAGATGCGCGCGCACTTCTTGGCACGGTCGGGGGCGAATTTGGGGCAGCTGGTCATTCGGGTCCAGACAGATGTCATTGATAAGTTTCGCCAACAGATAGGTGATATTCAAATCGCAGACTACACGAGCTTCTTCATGGGAGCTTTCGGTGGTTCAAAAGAAGAAGTTCAGGCTCTAGGTGAGCTTCTTGGGGGATTTGCAGGGGAAGACATCAAAGGTCTAGGAGTTGCCGCCGGGACATTTGACGTGGAAGTGACGGCGGAAGATGGTCGTATCAATGTCAACTGCGCAAACGGGTCAGCAGATAGCAAGCGAAACCTAAAAAGCCAGCTTGATGCTCTGTTTGTTCATGGCGCTTACGACAAACTTTTTCAAAGTGAAAGCGCAGATGGGTGGCGGCGTACTCGCGAAGAACAAGCCAACGCAATCATCGACTATATCGATCGCGATCAATCTCTTTATTTAAGCCCTGGAACGCCTGAACCGTATGGATACGAGTCGTTGAAAGACTCCTATCTGCCAAAGAACAATTATCTCGATACAGTAAGCGAGATGAAGTTGATACGAGGCATTGACGACCGGTTTTGGACCCTCTTTGGCAGTAACTTCTCCGTTTACGGCGACTGCCGAATCAATTTAGGGGCGGTACGGGAGCCAAGGTTAATCGCTTCGGTGCTCTTTCTTGCTGCGAGAGATCCAAACGATCCAGTACTGCGCGATCCCACAGGCACAAAACTCTGGGCGCTTTCGAACCAAGTTCTGCAAGCGGGTGCCCTCGGGGGATCATTTAACGATCTAAGGGCGTTCGCGGATTTTGTAGAAAATCCAGCCGGCCTCTTAGGTGGTTTACTATCGGGAGCAGCAGGGGGGGAGACCCCCAGCGCTTCGGGAGCCGGTTTAGTTGAAGGAATGGAACTCGATCAGGCAAAACTTCAGCAAGTGGCGGTAATAGGTCCAAGACGCGTGTATCGAGTAAAGGTGAACGCGCAGGTTGGACGAGTCCAGCGCAATCTCGATGCGGTATGGGATACCTCGACAGTGAATCAAAACGCTCGCAGACCGGAGTATAGTCGGGGCGCCTGGGTGTATTGGAAAGAAGAGTGATATGGCGACTCGCGTATATGGAATAGATTTAGGTGCTTATAGCGTTAAGGTAGCGGTTGCGACCGTAGGCTTTCGCAACGCAGCCCTTGTCCACTTTGAAGAAGCAAGAGTTCCTGACGGTGACGCACCATTCTACGAGAGAGCCGCTGAGGTCGTCGGTCAGATCGTAAGGCGAGGGGAACTAGAGCAAGACATCCCCTACGCTGCGATGGCGGGTGACCAAGTTTTTATCCACATTATTGAGTTTCCTTTCAAGAACCTGCGTCGGGCTGATTTAGCTCAGGCGGTTGGTACCGAGCTCGAAGGTCTGCTTCCTGTTGATCTCGAGGATATGGTTTTCGATTTCGCACCGCTGCCGCGCGCTGTTCCGGATGCAATCCCAGAAGATGATGAGCCTGCATTTGCAGCCACGACTCGGGTCATGGATAACGCGATTCGAGGGCCTATAGCGCCCCCGACTGAGGGGATGCGAGTACTTGCGTGCGCGATGCAAAGCGCAAAGGCGGGCGAGGTCCTAGGATACCTTGGGGAGCAGGGAGCTCAGCCTAGGGGACTTATAGCCGCGCCGGCTAGTTACGCTCGATTGGCGGAAAGGTTGGAGGCTTTCAATTTTGGTGGCGCCAATGACAGTGGAGGCCAGGTCGCCTTGGTTGATATGGGACATGCGCGGACTGATGTCTGCGTTGTGGTCGGTGGCAAGGTCGCTTACGCACGCACTATTGCTCGCGGTGGTCGAGATTTGACCGCCGCCATCGCCAGAGCATGGAATTTTCCCCTGGCCCAAGCGGAGGATGCCAAGCATCGTGACGGTTTTATTGCTTCCTCGGGGCGACCGGCGCCTTCTGAAGCATGGGCCAAAATTCACGGTGTTTTGGTGAAAGAACTCGAGCCTCTCGCCAGGGACCTGCGTCAAACCCTTGCGGCTTGTCAGGCAAAATCTGGCGTCGTTGTGGGAGAAATGGTTTTGCTTGGCGGAAGCTCAAGGCTGGAAGGTCTTACGGAGTTTCTTAAGGAAAAGGTTGGGGTTGCGGTGTCTAAATTATCGCCAGCCGACGCAACAGCGATTTTGGGTGACCATGTTCGCTCCACTGGTGCCGAAGCAGATACAGCGGCGCTTGCGGCGGGCATTGCCTTCGATGGCTCAACAGGTCGCCCTGCCTTTGATTTGCGGCAAGGCGGGCTTGCCTACAAGGCGGACCTGAGTTTCTTGCGAGCCAAAATGCCACAGCTCGTGGTTTCGCTTGTGGTCCTTCTTCTTTTTGCTGCGGGTAGTGCATACGCAAACCTGTACCGGTTGAAAAAGGAACGTGCGAGTTTAGATGACCGTTTAGCTTCGGAGTCGAAAACCGCCTTTGGCAAAGAAATGGAGGCATCGGACGTGTTGGAACGAGTGGGCCCTGTTGGAGATACCGTAAAGTCTCCTATCCCTACGATCACTGCCTACGACATGCTTCTCGAGCTCAACAAAGCCTTGCCTGACAGAAAAGAAGTCGCGATCACTATTGAACATGTGGTTGTTAGCGCAGACAAGGTAGTCATTCGTGATGCCAATAGTGCTCCAACCGACAAGAAGAACGCCTTGGAAGGAATCAAGGACATGGTTGCGAGCCTAAAAAAATCCCCATGTTTTTCAGAGGTGTCTAATCCAGAGAGCAACCCGGTTGCAGAAGACTCTCGCCGGTTCAAATTAACCATCGACATCGGATGTGACAAGTAGGGCATTGCCCCGGGAGATATGATGGCAAGTACAGTAGATAGATTTCGAGATTGGTGGGAAGTAAAGACTCCGCGAGAGCGAAGCCTGGTTTTGCTGTTAGGTGGGTTTCTGATTTTCGCAATCGTTTTTGGTGTCGCGCTGTCCGTTCGCGGAGGCATATCGGAAATTGCTGACTCAAACGCAGAGAAGCGCGAGGCCTTGGACTCGGTTCGTCTCTACCAGCTCTCTGCAGCAGGCAGAAGCACGAAGAGTCAGGTGAAGTTCACTGATGTAGCGGTTGATTTAGACAGCTACGTCAACAATATCGTTCAAGAGTTATCTCTGAAAAGCCCGACTTACCCGACACCAAAGACAACCGAGAAGGGGGCATATACCGAAGTGTCTATGGAAATTCGGATCAACCAAGAGCTCACGGTTGCTCAGGTCACCGAGCTGCTCGAGAAAATCGAGACAAAGGATAAGAGGGTTTTTGTAAGCGAAGTGGAAATACGCAATCGAAGTGGCAAGGAAGATAAGCTGAGTTTGAATATGACCGTTGTCACCTTCAAGAAAGCTAAGAAAACTGAAGGAGCGGAGGACGCGTGAACTTATCTAGCGAACAGAAGCGCCTGCTCCGGTGGGTCGGTTTCCCGCTCTTGATCCTTGTTACGTTTGTTTTTGCGGCGTTCTATACGTTTCCATATGAAAGGCTGGGTGACTGGATCGAGGGGCAGGCTGCCAAGAAAAACTGGGTTCTTTCGATCGGAGATATCAGCCCAAGGTTTTTTCCAGGCAATGTAACGCTGTCTGATATAGAAGTTCGCACTATCCCAACGAAACCCGAAGAGACCCCTATGACGATTTGGGTTGACGAAGTGAAACTCGATATAGGAATCATCGCCGCGATCACAGGGGGCGTTGATGTAGACATTGAAGCACTTGTTGGCGACGGCGTTATCGAGGGAGAAATCGAGAAGAGCTCTTCGAGGGTAGAAATTGCTATTGATACGGAAGCGTTGCCTTTGGCGACCCTTCCCGGACTTCGCTACGCATTGGGGGACTTGCCTATGCTTGGTGGTCTGGATGCGTCGGTTAAACTGGAACTGCCGAGCGAAAAGAAAAACGACAGGGTTCAATACCTTTGGTCGAAAGCAAACGGCAATATTGATTTTGGAATCGTTGATGGCGTTGTCGGCGATGGTAAAACCAAAATCAAACTGCGACCGCGCCCGGGGAAACGTCTTGTTTTCAAAGAAGGCATCACGGTTCCTCGTTTGAATTTAGGAGAGCTTACAGCGTCGATCGAAATCTCCGATGGTAGGGGAACCATTAACGAATTCAAATCTCGGTCCCTGGACGGGGAACTTGATGTGGATGGCGAGATAAAGTTTGTCGATCCAGTAGGCAATAGTGAATTTCCAGCATGCGTTCGTTTCAAGTTTAGTCCTGCGTTTTTAAAACGAGAGAAGAACTTCGGCAGTGTTGAAACCATGCTGTCACGGGCGAAACAAACAGATGGAACCTATGCGCTCCCTACCCAGGGAAAACTCTCCAATTTCCGTTTCAACGTTAAAAGGAAATGTAAGAACAAAGGGGAGCGCCCGACACTGAAGCCGCCGGTCAAAGAAAACAAGCCGACCACTCCGGTTAAGCCGTCGACACCGCTGATACCGCCACCAACTCCAGGCAATGGTGCGCCGGCGGTAGTGAGCCCTCCGCCTACGGAGAAGATTCCGCCCCCGGTTCAGCCCGATGCAGCACCACCGGAACCAGCGGACCCACCACCGCCTCAAGAAGAGACGCCACGGCCGCGTAATTTGCCGTCACTAGACGATTTGGAACTTGATGAAGATCCGATTGTTGACGAAAGACTGGAAGATATCGACCTTGACGAAGGCCAGGAGCCGTTGGATGGGGACGACCGTATCGACGACGGTGACCTTATTATTGATTAATTGCTCTATGGCCCCCCGGCACTTCGGCCATCTCAAAATACAACGAGCTCGAGTAGCTACCGAACGGCTTGTGCGGAATTAACCCTGCTTCAGTTTACGGTGATCGTGGTTGTCCCAATCGATTCCTCGTCGGGTGCGAATTCCCAGGCGTTTTGCGCGGTCCGCGAAGGTGGACTTAGGAATGCCGAGGGAGGCAGCAGCGCGCCGTATCGAGCCGTGTTTTCGGTAGGCTTGTTCTAGGGCGTGCTTGACGATGTCCACGTACAAAGGCGAATCGTCGGATATGGACTCGGGGGAAATGGTCGCTTGGCCATGAGTCGGTTCTGAAGAGCCTTTTGAGGATGCTAGTGGTTTTGGAAGAAGGACATCTAGTTCCAGCTTCTGAGGGCAGAGGGCGACTGCACGCTGTACGGCTTGCCGTAGTTCACGAACATTGCCTGGCCAGGAGTAGTCACACATTCCAAGGAGCGCATTGTAGTCGATAGACCTAGGCCCGAATTCGGGCTCTAGCTGCCGAATAAAAGCGCGAACCAGATGGGGGATGTCCTGGCGCCGGTCCCGGAGCGGTGGGAGCTCAATCACCACAGTAGCCAAACGGTGATAAAGGTCGGTACGAAGAGCTGCACCGACTTGCCCGGCGTCAAGGCGGTTCGTCGCGGCCACAAGTCGAACGTTAAACGGTTCTTCTTCCGTACCCCCAATCTGCCGAAACGACTTCGTCTCCAGCGCGCGCAATAAGTGGGGTTGTTGCTCGATAGGTAATTCCCCGATTTCGTCGAGAAAGAGTGTGCCTGCTTCGGCGGAGGCAAAGAGACCTTTCTTATCAGAAACTGCTCCCGTAAAGGAGCCACGTTTATGGCCGAAGAGCTCAGAGCCAATAAGTTCCGCGGGAATGGCCCCGCAGTTCAGCGCAACGAACGGACCGTTTCTCCTGTGGGACGACTCATGTATGAGTTCCGCGAAAAGCTCTTTGCCCGTGCCCGTTTCGCCAAGAATTAGCACGCTACAGGAGGTCGCAGCGGCTCTGTTTGCCATGTCTATGGCGCTTAAAAGCGCAGGAGATGTCCCGACGATGGCTTTTCTTGCCGTTACGTTTTCCTCTTTCTTCGAGCCGACGGCGGTGAGGGTCGTCCCGCCAATCGTAAGCTTGCTTCCGAGTCTGACCTCTGCGTCTCGAATTCTCGTTCCGTCGAGGTATGTTCCGTTCTTGCTGTGCTTGTCGATTACAAACAGAGAGCGGCCTTTCCGGGCAATTAAACAGTGGCGGCGCGAGACGAATGGGTCGGAAATGCGAAGGTCACAAGAGTCGGCCTGGCCAATGGAAAACTTTTCTTCCATCTCGGGTATGGCGAAAACTTTGCCTTCTTGATCGCGAAGCGCGTGTACTTCGCAAGAGCTGGCCGAAGCGCCCGGCCTTGTTCCATGAATACTGCCTGTTTGGGACGATACACTCTCCATCGCAAGAGTTATCGGCTCTGGGCTCGAGGAGTTGCGCCAAAAAGGAAAACTAGAAGAACTAGGGTCCTAGCCCGACCCACTCCTGTCCATCTGGGCTCACCTCTTTTTTCCATATTGGCGACCGCTCCTTAAGTCTGTCTATCATTGCCTCGCAAGCCAAGAATGCCTCTTTCCGGTGTGGCGAGCCCGCTGCGATTACGACAGCGGCATCTCCTAGCCCCAAAACACCTACGCGGTGTTCAACCGCGACTTGGACCCCGGCAAACTCCGCCTCGATTTCCAGAACCAACTCGTGAAAGACCTTTTCCACCATGGTCTTGTAGGCCTCGTATTCCAGCCTGATCACATCTTTTCCCTTGGAATGGTCGCGAACGGTCCCGGTGAAAGTCGCTATTGCTCCATGTTTGACCGAGGTGACAGAGTCAATGGCCCGTTGTAGAGATAGGGGAGCCTCCGTGAGCAGAATGTGACGTTTTGGGCCGCAACCGCCAGAGACGGGGGGAATCAATGCCAAGGTATCGCCGTCTTTGAGTTGCCAATCTGTGTCGACCATTTCTTCATTAACGGCGACTTGAAACTTAGTACGTACAGCAGCGAAATCCGCGTAGCGATCGCGAAGCACTGCCAAGGCTCCTTCGACTGTCGCGCCGTGAGGGAGAGTAATCTCATCTTCATTCCGACCTAGTCGCTCTTTAAAGACAGCAAAGAAGAGTACTTGTATTTTCATAGTTGGTGTTTGCATCCAAGTGAGCCACGGTAATGCGAATGGCTAAGAGAAGCCGCACACAAGTTCGCTCTGACGAAGAGCATATCGAAGAGCGTTATCGAACAATCTACGACGTGGTGCGAGCAATTCCTCGCGGAAAAATTGTGACCTATGGGCAAGTCGCCAAACTCGCAGGCATGCCGGGGGCTGCGCGTGTTGCTGGGGCTGCAATGCGGAGTACTCCTACCGGCAGCGGAATTCCCTGGCAACGGGTCGTGGGTAAGAAAGGGAAGGGACTTGCAAAAATTAGTATCCTCGACCCTATAGGGGGGGCAGTGCAGCGGCAGGTTTTGGAGTCCGAAGGTGTGCAATTTCGTGACAACGGAACCATCTCCCTTGCCAAATATGGCTGGCTGCCGGAGGACTTACCTTGAAAAAAGCGCGAGCACCGAAGCCGGTTTTCGCAAGAAAAAACAAAGAATTATTTTTTGTGTGTCAGACATAGAAGATAATTTGATCCAATGAAATGTTGGGATGTACATTGGTTTTGTTCTTGGCGTTGAGGAGTACTTTGGCGCAAAGAAAAGAAGAAGGTTGACGCGGTGCAAGCGAAGTATTCTGCACTGAATGGGTGAGTTGTATAAGCGGAGTAAACGTTGGTAGGGCAAGGCAAAACACGCTCAAAGAGCGATAGGAACAGTGCTCGTGGGAGCGAAGGAGTTACAGCGGCGGCACTGGGAGCTGCTCGTTTAGCTCGGGTGTTGTCTACCGCTCGTGCTCGCGACAAATTGAAGATCCCGCTAGACCGGCGACGAAAATCAGAATCAAAAGGGAGATCCTCCCGAGTAGTAGATCGCTCGGGCCGTACATTCGAGTCTGGTGGAGATCTCGCGGCAATCGCCTTGGAGCGGAGAATTCGGGCGCACCTACCCAAGGGAAAGGTATCGGTTCAATTGACAGATAACCGGTACACGATGATTTCTGTGCGCCGGGAAACCGAGGGGCCGCTTTCGTATTCGGTCCGTCTCCATAAGATGTTCACGGATTCGGGCCCCGAGGTAACCCAGGCACTTGCGCGTTACATTGCCAAGAACGACAAGACGGCCTCTAGAACGTTGGGGCAATTTATCGATCGCAATCAACACTGCGTTCGAAGCAACAAAGAGCGACGGCGCCGAATTGTGACCGAGGGACGTTTTCACGATCTTGCCTCCATTTACGATTCGCTAAACCGTCAGTATTTTAACGGCCGTATCGATGCGGTTATTACCTGGGGGCAACGAACCGCTAAGCCAAAGCGCCGCAATAGCATAAAGATGGGGTCATATTCGGTGGAAGATAAACTGATTCGCATCCATCGGTCGCTCGACCGAAAATTCGTCCCCGAGTTTTTTGTCGCCTGGGTCGTCTATCACGAAATGCTGCACCAGGTGCACGGAGCTCCCGTCGTGAATGGTCGCAGACAGTTTCACTCCAAAGAGTTTCTAGAAGACGAAGCAATTTTTGATCGGTTCGCCGAGGCGAAAGCCTGGGAACGCAAGCACATCGAAGAATTGCTTCACTACTAAATCGTCGGTTTTCGTTTCCGCGAATTTAAGATGTCGGGTCTTTGCCCCTTGCGCTATTCGGGCCAGGTGTACTGGAGCTTGGCGACGGGGTTACCGCCTATGAGGTGCTCGGATGCGATGAGTCGAGCATCGTCTTCCGTGACATTGGCGTACCAGATCCCTTCTGGGTAAACCACGATATTGGGGCCGTCGAAACAGGGACCAATACAGCCCGAAGTAGAAACGGCTACATTCTGGGCAAGGCTGGGGCGTTGGAGAAGCGTTTCCTCCAACACACGTAAGACCGCATCGCTGTGGTTTCCGCAAGCAGGGCGACTGCCCATAGGGCGCTTGTTCTGGCAAACGAAGAAATGGCGGCGGAAACGCGACATGAAAAACGTGTATCACAACGGGAGCATCAAGGCAGGCTTGCCGTCTACTACATGGTTTCGTTACCATGGAGTAGGGAGGTTACGATCGCACGCATCCTATACAGGGACGCTCAGGGAAACGATGGCTCAGTGCAGTTGAGTTCGTCGCAAACTTGTTTGATTGGACGCGCGCTCGAATGCGCGGTTCGAACCGACGATGCGATGGTGTCCCGACGTCATTCCAAGGTTTATATGGATGCCAAAGGGCATTATGTGGTCGAAGATCTTGGCAGTTCGAACGGAACAGTTGTCAATGATGTTCGCATCGCGGTCCATAAACTGGTCCACAACGACGTGGTTCGTTGCGGGTCTCTTTACTTGCGCTTTGTGGAAGAGCAGGGCTTTTCTGAAGCATCCATGAAAACCGCGAAGGACGACCCTAAGAATCTCATAGAGGACACCGACCTAGACAGTTTGGTGGCGACCCTGGCCAAAAAGCCAAAGGGACGTACGAGGGCGGCCCCAAGTGCCCCCACTATTGCGCCGGATCCGTTTGTGGACGAAAAGACAGAAAGCGCAGATCAGACCGGGGTTACAAAAGCCGTAAAAGTAAAGAAGCCAAAGACTCCTACCTCAGAGGTTGCTTCCAAACCGCCGACTGAAACGCCTGAGCCTAGCTCTACCGTACGCGTTGACAGGAGTAGTAATCCCGGCGCTCTTCAAGATCGCGCTCTGGAAATTCACCAGACGCTAACGGTGCTCTTGCGAGAAGTCGGAGATTCGGTCAAGCAAATCAAAACCGGTGACGATCTGGAAAACGTTCTTGCGCCCTTGAGAAAGGCCATGCGAGTGGCCGGCGAATTACGGGACCTCACCTTGCCCGGCCCCAAACAGTAGTTCTCTAGGCGAGGGAATCGTCTCCGAAAAACAAAAGCGGACTCCCAGAATGGGAAGCCCGCTTGAGATACTGCGCAAACAGTCTAGTTATTCTTGTTCTACGACTAGCCGATTTCGCAATCGGTGAAGTCGGTGCCTGGAGCACAAGCACTCGATACGGAGCCTGGCCGTCCGTCGTCGCATTCTCCGTCGTTGGCATGTTGACAGCTGTCTTGGCCAACCACACCATCGCAATCGGTGCCATCGGTGCCCAAAGTACATTCGCTAGAAGCCGCCCCTGGACGTCCGTCGTCGCAAATCCCATCGTTGGCGTACTGGCAGCTCGCCGACGCTGGCGGAGGACAGTTAATGGTTTGATCAACACATGTTACTCCGTCATCGCAGGTGAACTTGGCTTGTGCAGCGCAAGTTGAGCTACCGCAGCTTCCGAATAGCTCGTTTACGCAGTATGCGCCGTTGCCAAAGCAGTCGGTAAGACCCGCGCCGCAGTTGCTTACTTCCGTAACCCCTTCACAATCGTTTTCGTCGGTACCGGCAGCGCAAACGTTGTATGGAGCTCCAGGGCGTCCGTCGTCACACTCTCCATCGTTAGCGTGTTGGCAGCTATTGCTTGGGTCCACTGCTGGCTCTTGCTCGCAAGGAGTGTTCTGGCAAAAGTTGTTGCAAACAAAGCTAAAGCACTCAGAGGTTCCATCTGCGTGGGTACAGCTCGTCTGTCCAGCTAAACACTGATCCGCTCGGTTGCAGTTCGCGATGGAAGAGGTGCACTGACCTTGGTATGTCGTTCCAAGTGGGCAAACCAGGGGTGCGTTAGTAGGACACCCATTGCCAATTTGAGGACAATCGTTGAGGTTGTTGGTGCACGTCGAGCCGTCGCGGCAAATAAATGCGTAACAAGCCGTTTGGGTGCCATTGGTACAGGTGAATTGCCCCTGTGCTTCACAAGTTTGAGGACCAGTCGGGGGAGTCACAGCGGGACATCCCTGTTCGTCGGCAGCCGGAGTGCCAGGACATTGGTTGATCCCGTCACAGCGTTGGGCCAGAGGAATGCAGTTTCCCGCTGCGTCCTTACAAGCGAACTCATCCGCATCGCAGGCTGCCGCGGCTGGCGTGGTCTCGAAGTCCTTGCACAAGCTGACGGCCTCGTCGCGCCCGTTCGCGCAGTGAGGGGTGCCGTCACAGCGCTGGGAAGCTAGAATGCACTGTGAATCGCCGCAGCTAAGCTCATTGAGCTCACAGGCTTTCGCAGCAGCGCCGGTTGAAGCTCCAGGGGCGCCGGTCTGTGGCGTGGGCGCAGACCCAATCTGGGTGGGCGACCCGGTGGTACAGCCTATGAAAAGGAGAAAAATCGAACTAGAAGCAATTTGCGCGTATCTCATGGGTCTTTGAAATAGCAATCTCTGGGCCTGGTGAAACATACCTATACTTTCAGTGACATACCTTTGCCTACATCGGTTTTTAGGCGGGTTTTGCCGCAATAAACTGGGGGGCTACCGCCATTTTTGGCCTAAGTGCCCCCAGACCAAAAGTTGCGAAATCGAACCTAGGTTGCGTTGCGAGATTTGCTGCTTCTTTGGCGTCCACGTATACGCTCGGATATGTCCACCCAGGTCCGCGTCATAGACCGCCTCAAAGAGCTGGGGTTGAGCAATCGGCAGGCTAAAGAAGCTCTGCGGACAGGGAAGGTCTTTCTAGGTGGCTGCCCAACAGGCGATCCGATTCGAATCGTATCCGTTGACGAACTAGTTTACCGACCCAACGCCCCCAGGGTGCGCCCTGATACAGATCCTGCGGTAATCAGCCTCGATGAAAACGTTGTCGTTGCGGCAAAACCAAGCGGGATGCTGTCGGTTCCAGCGCCAAAGCGCAAGGAGACATCGGTTCTAGAAACACTGGCTGCCAAATTCGGCAAGCTTTTCGTGGTCCACCGGCTCGATGAGGGGACCAGTGGGTTGATGATGTTTGCCAGAAACGAGCGGTCGCAAAAAGCCTTAAAGGACGCGCTCTTTGTTCATGATGTCGAGCGGCGCTACCACGCTGTCGTTCATGGGGGCTTCCCTGAAGAATCAAAAACGGTTACGAGTTCTCTTGTCCGAAACCGCGGCGATGGGCTTCGCGGCAGCCAGTCTGGCGACGGCGGCAAAGAGGCGGTAACCCATCTACGCCTCCTCGAGAAACTAGGGAGACGGGCTTCTCTGGTTGAGGCCACCCTTGAGACGGGCCGTACCCACCAGGTTCGGATCCATTTAGCAGAACAGGGGTTTCCCGTTCTTGGCGATAGACTCTATGGAGAAAACCGGGCCGCGAGAATGCGGTTAGCACTGCATTCTTCCGTACTCGGGTTTACTCATCCCTCGACAGGACAGCCAGTGCGATTTGAGGCACCTCACGCCGACTCTTTCGAGCGCATCTGTCAACAGGTTCGCAACCGGGGGTAAATCATGCGGATTTATCCCGTTAAGAATTTAAACAACAGGAAAGCCCAGTACGAAAGAAGCACGAGATAAATTCCTATTGCAAACCTGGACAAAAGAGAGCTCTTCCAAAGCTGGAAACGGCTCATAAGCAGAAACCCGGTTACAGCGAGGCTTGTTTTTACGAGGCAGAATAGGATGGGTTTGTGTACGGCCCATCTCAACGCACCATTGGCCTCAGAAAACACGCCACCGCCGATAAAGATCAAAGTGAGAACCAGATCTATCGTGGAACAAAGTACGTATAGAAACAGATATCTTTTGCTTTCCCGGGTAAGACCGTCGATGAAACCGAGAGCACCAGGCCAGTGTTTAGGGATTGACTTACGGTTTCCTTTTAAGGTGGCAAGAGACAAAAAGGGCGTGTCTTCCTTGCGGCGATCGGGGCCAACGTAGCTAGGACCAAGGACCCACTCGTATTCTGGTGAATATGTCATTTGGTCGGGCACTTGCGGCATCACAATGTGACGAATCGACTGTGTCGCTATACTGTGTACCGTCGCGGCCTCGTCTATCGGCATAGGAACACCCGCTGGAGTTGTTTTCACTATCACCGTGACGCGGTTTTGTTTTCTCCAGTGAATCCAGGCTAGCCAAACAGGTGTTCCGTTCCACGTCCCTTGGTAAATCTTGTCGGACGCGTCCAGTTTTCCTAGACCAAATATATCTTCCGTTGTCTCAGACCATCCGGGCTCCGAAAACGTTAGGTTGGTATCGGAACGCGGGACTAGGACGAGTTCAACGCCTTTTGGGCTTGGTTGGCGCACAAAAACGCGCATGGATTCGCCAAAATGACTCAGTGTTCTCTCCAGTAATCCCGATGGGGTTGCACGGCGATTTCGACTGCCAAGTAAGCGTTCAAGACGGTGGGGGGCGACATTTCGTGAGATGATTTTTATCCCTGCGGGGCGTGCCTTGGCTAATTCTGGCAGTTCGTCATATTCGCAGAAAACCGCTCTTACTTTTGCCGCAGTCCCCTCAAGGAAGCCGAATGACTCGGCTGTTGGTTCACAGCACAGAATGACAGCCGGCGCGTTCAGGAAGGCTAGCTTTTTTGCCTCGCGAATGTCGTGCGCAATGATGGCCGAGAATTGCTCTTTGAAAAACGATTCCTGCTCTCCAGGGGAAACAACGAGAATTTCGTTGCCGTCGATCGGTGCATCAAATTGATGCAAAGTGACCGTGTCCAGATCGTCGTTGTCGTATTCCTCCCCCATGTTAGTAGCGGAAGACGCATGTGACTGCTCTTGTAATCTCCCTCTAATATTGTTGCAGAACTGTTTGGCCTAGACAATAAGAGTGGGTAGGCAAGTCTATTTTTGTACGCTTACGGGGCTTGCAAGACGACCGACAGTTTTTTTCCCTGTGAAAAACCGTCGTATTGTTTGTGTGTGCCTGCAACGGACAAGAGGGGGGCTCCAACTGAATTCAATAGTGGATGAATGGAACCGGCGGGCGTTACAATAACAAGCAATCCTGTAGGAGCATTCTCCCAGGTAATTTCCTGCTTTTCTTTCGGGTTCAGCTCGTAGGCTGAGAGAAAGGCGTTCGAACCGGAAATGACGGCTAGTTGTCCCTCGGCGGTCACGGCGGAGGAGGGGGCAGCGAGAGTGATTGCTCCGGTCAATTGCACCGGGGTGAGGCTCTTTTGTGTCGGTTGGGGAGGGAGAGGTGAGTCGATAACGGATGTTGGTTTGTTCTTATCCAGAGTCGCGACGATATGATTAGCTAAAAAGCCGCGTACTTTGCGCTCGCCCGCATAACTCAGGTTGAGTGGTCGTTCGATTCCATCCGTCGAGACAGCAACCAAACGGCCACCGTGTGCGTTGTTTTTTAGAATTTTGGAGCTACTTCGCCCTGGTGGTGTGGATGGACCACTTAAATCCGGTTTTGAATTGTCGAAACGTACAACGATCGACCAATGGCGGTCCGAGTCGTTCGCAAAATGAACAACCAGGGGGGTAGTTTGCGTAATTTGCAATTTGCCCTCTACCAGGATCGGTGAAGAAATCTTGGTACTAGATTGCCTCTGTGCCTTCGCAGTCGGGGCTAAGGTCGCGAGGGTAACGATTAGAGCTGAGGTGAGCGGTAGTTTACGCATCAGCCGGTTCGAAAATGCACGGAGTGTGCCTAGGATACGGAGGCTCTAACGTACCGACTTCAGTTGACGTAAACCGAGACGACTAGAGGACTTGCCACTTGTTTTGGGTTATTCGCCGTTATTTTCGCCGGTCCCGGCGGCGGGCTTTTCAGCGGGCGCGACGGGGTATTCGGAGAGAACGAGGTCTTCAGGGTTGCCACCTGCGACAGGGTTCTGAGGGAAGTCGTAGATTCGGTAGTCGGCATTTAGCCAAGAACCGTCTTGAGTAACTACTTGGTCCCCTTGTCCACCCTCCAATAGGGGCCCAACGTTGATTGGTTTAGGAAGGTGACTTGGCACGTCCACCGGTAAAGTTCCCTGGTTGAATGGAAGGTGTACCCGATCGACGATGGCTTGCGAGCCTTTGAATTGTGGATTGTTCGTCAAATAGTCAGCTGCGGTGAATTTTCCATCTGGGGTCGGATCCATTCTTCGGGCAGCTTCGCTATCGAACGCATTGAGAAAACTATCTGTGACAAACTCGCCATTTTCATTGCCCCAAGAAAGTTGGTCAGCACGAGACGTAGCGATTGTTGCTATGACTTCGTTCTGTAGGCTTGGTTCGTTTGCAACTTGCGTAGGCAAGCTGCCGGAACTGCATGACGAGCCAAGAACGCAGAACGGCGTTTCCCCGCCAAGGCCTTGGTCAATTGCTTTAAGGGTGTCTATTGTATTGATGTCCACCGGTTTAGCCTCTAGCAACTCTGTACCTGGTTCCGCGCCCTCGGGTACCGCATCAGGTGTTTGCACCTCGTGGTAAGTGATTCGGTGTTCGCCATCCACGTCGCTACCATGACCATGGACAATCGCAAGAGGTGGAGTGCTAAAGTCGTCTGGGTGGGTTGCTCTATCTTGTTTGATGGCTTCGGCAATTTGCTCGTTCGACATATTGAGTAGGGGCACGGTGCGAATTCCGCTATCTCGGAGTCGTTGGGTGTAGCTTTCGACGTTGTCCACAATCATTTGCTCGTTCATCCCTTGAGAAAATTGATCTAGGTTCCCGTCCTCTCCCTTAACGACGACGGTAGGACCGCTACTCTCTAAGCCAGGTGCACCATAGCCAATGACGTAGGCTGTTTCCGGGCGACCCGTGCGGTCTGTTTCCATTGATACCGGCGGTGGCATTTCGATGACAAGTTCCGGGATCTCGTCGTCTAAGACCGTCTGGGATGGGTCCGGAATCGGAGTAGGAACCTCATCGGGAATCTGAGGAGTATCTCCTAGTTCAGGTTCTTGAGCCACGACCTCTGGACTGCCCTGTTCAATTTGATTTCCCTCAGCAGGCACCGGCTCTACCGGTGGCAGGTCTGGAATCTCCTGTTGAACTTGAGGGAGGTCCATTAGGGCGGGTTCTTGAGTAACCACTTCAGGACCGGCCTGTTCAGTCTGAGCAATGTCAGTCTGGACTAGGTCTAACGGTACCTCTTGAATATCCTGCTGAATTTGAGGTTGCTCAACTTGCGGTGTGTGGGCGTCCAACTGGGAGCCGTCGAAAAGATTTTCCTGCGCAAATTCTGATTGCTCCGCTAGGGCATCGGCCTCTAAGGGCTCGCCCATATCAAAAGAGTTGTCTAAGTCGAATGGGCTATCCATTTGGAAGGAGTCACCTGCAT
>CAYPIX010000030.1:0-6623 GCA_964410875.1 uncultured Kofleriaceae bacterium | reverse complement strand
CCGCCCATGTCGTAGGAGTCGCCAAAACCACCCAGGGAATCGTTCATGCCAATGGAAGAACCCGTTGCGAGAGAGTCATACGAGCCTCCCAGCCCGTAGGGATCGAGAGAGGCGCCGTAGGGGTCGTACTCCCCAGCGCCGCCTGAGACTTTTTCGAGGTCGACCAAGCGGTTGTCGTTGGCTACCCCCACGGAATTTTCCGTTTTCTGGATATCGAGGGCTTGTTTGGTGTTGGAGCTCTTTTTCACGGTTTCATTACGGAAACTTCAAGATGCGGGCCACGGATAGAACCGCGACAACGGATAAACACTCCAAACAGTTAGCGTTTCTCCTGAAACCTTAGTTTCGTTCCAGGGAAGCGACCCGAAGACTCCACGTACCGATGTCGGGGGGAAGAGCCTCAGCGAAGTTAGCTAGATCCTATTCCCACTCAATGGTGCCGGGCGGCTTGGACGTAATGTCGTAAACGACCCGGTTCACGCCGTGCACCTCGTTGATGATGCGGCGACTCATGGTGCCCAGTAGCTCATAGGGCAGGTGGGTCCAGTCGGCGGTCATGCCGTCGCGAGAGCCCACAGAGCGAATGGCAAGTACATCGGCGTAGGTTCGCTGGTCGCCCATGACTCCGACAGTCTTGACCGGAAGAATGACGCCGAAGGATTGCCAGATTTCTTCATACAGTCCCGCGCCGCGAATCTCTTCATCAATAATGCGGTCCGCTGCCCGAAGGGTTTCTAAACGCTCTTTTTCGATCGAACCGAGACATCGAACGGCAAGCCCGGGACCAGGGAAGGGTTGGCGCATAACCATGTCGCGGGGAAGTCCGAGTTCTTGTCCCAGGACCCGCACTTCGTCTTTGAACAGCTCGCGGAGAGGCTCGATAAGTTCAAAATTCATCCGCTCAGGTAGTCCGCCTACGTTGTGATGAGACTTGATGACAACCGAAGGACCCCCTTTCACCGATACTGATTCGATCACATCGGGATACAGAGTCCCCTGAGCGAGCCATTTGGCATTCGATATGGACTTCGCTTCGTCTTCAAAGACCCGAATAAAAACTTCGCCGATGATTTTTCGCTTCTTCTCAGGATCCGTCACTCCTTCTAACGCAGTGAGAAACCGCTCTTCGGCATCAATTACACGCAAGTCGGTTGGGAAATGGTCGCGAAACATAGACGCGACATAGTCACGTTCCCCAGAGCGTAACAGTCCGTTGTCGACGAAAATACAGGTGAGCCGATCACCGATAGCTTTATGGAGAAGTGCAGCGACAACGCTTGAGTCGACGCCACCAGAAAGTCCACAGATCACTCTTTCATCAGGCGCGACGGTTTTGGCGAGTGCTTTGCTGGCTTCTTCGGCGTACGAGGCCATCGACCAGTCCCCCTTGGCACCGGTAATCTTAAAGATGAAATTAGAGATGATTTTTTCGCCCTGTTCTGTGTGGGCGACTTCCGGATGAAACTGTACGCAATAGATGTTTCGTTTCGTGTCAGCGAAAGCGGCAGCCTCACAGTTGTCGCTCTTCCCAATATAAGAAAAACCGTCAGGTATGCTGGCGACTCGATCGCCGTGGCTCATCCAAACCGAGAGCTCGCTCCCTTTGCGCAAATCGGCGAATAAGTTTTCATCGTCGCCGATGGTTACCTCGGCCCGTCCATATTCGCGTTTTTCGGCGGCGGTCACGTCGCCACCAAGTAGCTTGGCGGTCAGCTGGGCGCCGTAACAAATCCCGAGTACCGGAACCCCCAGTTCGAAGACCGCTTTGTCTATGTTTGGGGCCCCCTCGGCATAACAAGACGAAGGTCCGCCAGATAGGATCACGGCAATGGGTGATTTACTCCTGAGAGCGTCCAGAGAAAGCGTGTACGGGTGGATTTCCGAATAGACGCCGAGCTCGCGAATGCGCCTTGCGATGAGCTGTGTGTATTGGGAACCGAAGTCAAGAATGACTATTCGCTCGTGTGCATGCGCCATTTTCGCGGACCATAGCAGAGAGAACACTCGGCGCTGGATGAATTTCAGCGTTTCCACTAAGGTGCGCTTAGATGTGGTTTTCCATGCTTTTGGGCTTGTCCCTCTGTGCACAACCAAGTGAGGTCGCCCAAATAGAGGTGACCCCGGAGCATTCGTACCGGATTGGAGAATTACCCTTGTCTCTCAACGTGCGCGCTCTGGGGAGCGAGGGCGAGCTTCTACCTCGGTTCTGTGGCCCTGTGAAGATTGAGGGACAAGAGCAGCACTCAGTGGAACTTCTTGGCGGAGTCGCGACGATAACTGATGACGCACCGGGGAATATCCTAAAGGTTTGGACCCCCCAGCTCGGTGAAAAGAGCGCCGACTTAAAGCTGCGCTCACTTCCAGGATGGGTCTCTATTTTACCGCCGCTTATTTCGATTCTTCTGGCCGTGCTTCTACGGGAGGCGCTGCTTGCCCTCTTTGGCGGCATCTTGGTTGGTGCGCTTCTCATCCATGGTTTCAATCCACTTACAGCGTTCTTGCGGACGTTGGATACGCATCTTTTAGGGCAGGTCGCAGATAAAGGTCACGCCGCCATCATTATGTTTACGCTCGCTCTAGGCGGAATGTCGGCGGTCCTCAGCAGAAGTGGCGGAACGAAGGCGCTGGTTGGGTGGCTGTCGAAGCGTGCGAAAACTCGCAGGGCCGGCATGCTATCGGCATGGGGCGCAGGGCTGGCAGTCTTTTTTGACGACTACGCCAACTGCATGTTGGTTGGAAGCACGCTCCGGCCTTTCACAGACAAACTCAAGATTTCGAGAGAAAAATTGGCCTATTTGGTCGACAGCACGGCGGCTCCCATTGCCACCGTCGCACTTATTTCGACCTGGGTCGGATATCAGCTAAGCCTTTTCGAAAAACACATTCCAGACCGGGCACCCTACGATCTGTTTCTCGACATTCTTCCTTATAGCTTTTACAGCCTTCTCACTATTGCGTTTGTTTTTATGCTGGCCGTGACCGGCCGCGACTTTGGCCCCATGGCCAAAGCCGAACTTCGAGCAGCTAGCGGCAAGGGGCTGAGTCGTTCGGGTGCGCAACCGTTGGCCAATAGCGAGCTGATGGATCTCGAGCCACCGGCTGGCACCGTTCCTCGAAGTTCTAATGCGATTTTTCCACTTTTGACGATCGTCGCGACAGTGGCAATTGGTATGTATGCAAGTGGCCTCGCGACCAGTCCACCGGGTGCGTCCCTGAGAAGTATTGTCGCCAACGCCGACCCTAATGCTGTTCTTTTGTGGGCGGCATTCGGAGGGAGTCTAGTCGCAGTGCTCTGGGCGCGGGCGACTCAATCTCTCAAGATTTCGGAGGCCCTTGAAGCTTGGCTCATGGGACTTCGCGCGATGACAATGGCCATTCTTATTCTCATTCTTGCTTGGACTATCGGCTCTATCTGTCAAGACTATCTTTCCACTGGCCCTTGGATCATGTCCCAGTTCGCGCCCAGTCCTAGGTTCTTGCCTGTTATCACCTTCTTTGTTTGTGCCCTGGTCGCATTCGCAACTGGTAGTTCATTTAGTACGATGGCAATTGTCGCTCCGATTGCGGCGCCTTTAGCTTGGGCGATTTTGCCGGGAAGCGAACTCCCTCTCGCGCACGTTGAGGGAATCCGCCATGCGACCCTCGCTGCTCTTCTCAGTGGGGCTGTGTTTGGAGATCACTGTTCGCCCATTTCTGACACCACGGTCATGTCGTCCATGGCTTCTGCGGCAGACCATATTGACCATGTCAAGACCCAAGCTCCCTACGCGTTGTCCTGTGCCGGCGTTGCGGCTGGTGTGGGCTTTATTCCCGCTGGATACGGGCTTTCACCTTGGGTAAGCGTTGGTTTGGGCGTATCTATATTGTTCGTGCTCTTGCGCATACTTGGACGCAGGGTACCCGCGGGATTATAGTTGGGCCGTGTTCTTTAAACAGGGACTGCTTGTTTCGTTGCTCTGCTTTTGCGCTTCAAACGCGAATGCAGATGTTGTGACTTCCATTGCGGGAGCCAAGGCGAACTGGACCCGTGGGCTACTTATGGCGAAAGCCGCCGCCGCCGCCGATTTGCTCGCTCCCCGGGTTGAGGTTGCGAGGGTCAAGGCTACGCGCCAGGCGAGGGCACGAGCCATAGCGATCGTTAAAAAGGCTGCAAAAAAAATGGGGCACCGTGGGACCATTACCACGGACCACACAATTGTGGCTGACAGACTGTGGACGAGTGACGGGTCGACCGTGCTCTCGGTTGCAGTTCCAATTACCCTTCTTCGATCGGGACCAGAGGTTAGTTTTTCCAATACGGTGGAATCAAGTGCGCTCGTGATTGATGCAAGAGGTTCGAAGGCCAAACCATCCTTAGCTTTCCGCCTGCAGGCTGGAGAGGTGATAGCGGCCGGACCTATCATTTTCCACAATAACGAAAAAGAATGGCTGGCCGACCTCAGAGTAGGCGAAAGCCCTCTTCGTGTGAAAAAAACAGCGAGCCAGACTTCTGTTCTCAAGATTGAAGAGAAAAGCGAAGTTCTTGAAGCTTTGCGAAGTGGTGTGCCGTGCTTCGTGCTACTTGGAGAAAAGAAATGAGAAACGTTATTTTGTTTAGCGCGTTGGTGAGTCTTTGCGCTGTAGGTCTCTCAAATAGTCACGCCGAGGACGTAACCGAAATCACTGCGAGCGGTCGTGCTGCCGGGACCGACTCCGCGGCAAGAGCAAAAGCGGTTGATGCGGCGTTTGCTGTAGCCATTCGACGCGCGCTGGTAGGCATGCTGCCAAGGGATGTGGTTCGTGAACGCCGCATTCAGCTTGATCAAGACGTCGTCAGGCACGCACGCCGTTACATCACGTCTTTCGCGGTGCAGAGTGAAGACAGGAATGCGGGCGAGACGCGGGTTTCATTATCCGCCTCTGTCGACAAAGATCGGATTCGAGACGCACTGGGCGATTTGGGTATCGGGACCGGCTCCAGTTCGGCGCAAGAAAGCAGGAAGCCAAGAATCGTCGTACTTGCAAAAGCGTCTGGACCGGAAGAGACCACAGTAACATTCGGAGAAAGCGCGGATAGTCAGAACCCAATGGCCAAGGCCATAGAGAAAGAACTCCAAGGGCAGGGGTTCGACGTGGTTTGGACTCGGGGTCAAGTTCCTATCTCGAGAGAAGGTCGAAACGATGTGCCCGTCCAGAAGGACTCCGCGATCGAAGTGGCAAGGGAAGCAGGTGCCGGCGCTGTTCTGATAGCGGGCCTCTACGTAGAGGACGAAGGCGTCATTCGAGGCACCACCCACTCTGGTTCAAGAGGTGTTGCTAGCGTGCTATTGGCAGATGTGGAAACGGGAGACGTTCTTGCCGATACATCTGTCGAATCGGCCGGATACGGTGAAACGGTTGGCCAAGCGTATGCGGAAGCTAGGGCGGGGCTCGTGTCGGGCGCGTTCGAAAAACTAGGTGGCGCCATACAGGCTCATTGGCCCTCCGCTGGAAGCGGTGGACCGGAGGTCACTGTACGGTTCGTTGGGCTTACCCGCTTAGAATACGTTTCCAGAGTGATTCGCAAACTAGCGATGGTTCGCGGAATCGAAAGAGTAGGCGTTGTGTTTTCAGCAGCCGGCCAGACCGAACTTCGAGTAGTGGGAAGGCTCTTGCAACAGGACATTTCGCAGGAAATTGCCGCTACTCGTTGGTCAGGAGGAGACATCCTGAGCCGTGTCACAGGTGATGTTGTGGACGTGACGTTCCGCGAGATCTCAGGGGCATCCTTCGAGCCTGCACAGTGAAAATTCTCGCGACTCTTTTGCTTGTTGTCATGGGTGCTTGTTTAAAAAGCCCCGTGCCAGAAGATGCTCTGGAGAGAGCACCCGACGGCATCCTCCTTTTTGAAATTGCGGTTCCAGAAGCTGAGGTTTGGCGTCACGGACAATTTCTCGGCGAGGCCAGCGATTTCGCTAGCGGAATGGCCTTGTCGCCTGGGGAACACCGCATCGTTTTCGTTCACGAGGACTTTTACGAGAGTTACCATTCCGTGGAAATCCGGTCGGGTAAAACCAGTCGTATCAAGGTCACACTCTTGCCTAGACTCTAACGTCGTCGTTGCTTAGGAGAGTTTTTTCTTGGCGTTTTCTTGGGCTTGGTTCTTGGGCTCGGTTTTCTGCCGCTCTGCGAAGGTTCCATTTTTGCTAAGGCCCCGAGCCTTCCTGGGCGGGATTTCTCTCTAAGCCAATCCGTTAGGTTAAGTCCCGCTTTCTTTTGTTGCTTTGATGCTTCCCGGTATTCGGCAAGGGCTCTGGCGAAAAGTTTCGATTGGCGTAAATCTATGACACCAGCGCTGATCAGTTTGGCGAGCATAGGAGTGTCCAGCGTTCGGATTTTTCTCTGCAATGACTTCGGGTGGAGCTGAAACTTGTTTGCAATCTGGGTGGCGTGGAGTGGGCTAGCCTCTAAATAGCGAAGCTTAAATACGTTAGCCATTTCAGGCGAAAGACCGCTGTTGGCGAGGATCCTTTGCCGGTTGCCTTCAATGAACTTGGAAAGTTCTAGATAGTCTGCGGCTGAGATTGGAACCTCGGGTTCGGAATACTTGGTTGCAACTACGGCGGGCTCTCTGTTTCGCTTTTTTGTACGCCGCTGTCCTCGAT
>CAYPIX010000029.1:18710-39437 GCA_964410875.1 uncultured Kofleriaceae bacterium | reverse complement strand
TCGGTGGTCAATGCACTCAGTTCTGAGCTTCGCTTGGAAATTTGTCGTGGCGGCAAAGCCTACGGTCAAGATTACAAGCAGGGGATTCCCGTTACGGAGTTTGCCTCGACAGGAACAACGGATCGCACCGGAACCAAACTGACTTTTCTGCCGGATCCAGAAGTTTTCAAGCTCACGGAGTTTTCATTTGAGTCTTTGTCGCAACGCTTGCGCGAGCTCTCTTATTTGAATAGTGGGCTCACTATCGTCTTAAAAGATGAGCGTAGCGACAGCGAAAGTACTTTTCACTACGAAGGCGGGATTGCTTCGTTTGTTGAGGATGCAAACCAAAACAAGACATCGATCACCAGCGTGATTCCTTTTGCGGATACAGCGGATGGAATCTCGGTGGAGATTGCTATGCAGTGGACCGATGCGTTCAGCGAGCAAATCACCTGTTTTACAAACACCATCAAGAACAAGGATGGCGGAACTCATTTAACAGGTTTCCGTACTGCCCTTACGCGAACGGTTAACGCTTACACTGCCCAAAACAAACTAGCCAAAGAGCTAAAAAATACAACGCTCTCCGGTGAAGATTTGAGGGAAGGGCTCACGGCAGTCATTTCTGTAAAGGTCCCAGACCCCAAATTTTCTAACCAGCCCAAAGACAAGCTTGTCTCGTCAGAGGTTACTGGCGTTGTCAACTCTGTTGTGGGCGAGCACCTCCAACGTTTCTTGGAGCGTAACCCAAAGGAAGCAAAGAACCTTGTGGGTAAAGCTGTGGTTGCTGCACGCGCGAGAGAGGCTGCGCGCCGTGCGCGGGAAATGGTTCAGCGAAAGGGCGCTTTAGAGCTTTCGAACCTGCCCGGAAAACTTTCCGATTGTCAGGAGAGAGATCCTGCGCTTTGCGAACTCTACATAGTGGAGGGCGAGTCTGCCGGTGGTTCTGCAAAGCAGGGCAGGGAGCGCAAAAATCAGGCGATTCTTCCTTTGCGAGGAAAAATCCTGAATGTCGAAAGAGCCCGTTTCGATAAGATGTTGGGCTCTCAAGAGATAGCCACGCTAATTACAGCCCTAGGCTGCAGCGTTGGCGTAGAAAAAGATCTCGATAAACTTCGTTACCATCGCATTATCATCATGACGGACGCCGATGTGGATGGTTCTCACATTCGGACGCTTCTTCTCACGTTCTTCTTTAGACAGTACCCAGAGTTGATTTCCAATGGGTATCTCTATATTGCGCAGCCGCCTTTGTACAAAGTGAAGAAGGGTAAGAAAGAGCTGTACCTCAAGAACGAACAAGCGCTTGAAGATTACCTTATCGAAAGTGGTGGCTCCTCTGTACAAGTTAAAGGGGCAAAGGGGACTGTTCTTACTGGTGCAGAACTTGGAGAGTATGTTCGAAAGGTTCACAAACTTCGTCGCGTACACAATGAGCTGGAAAAACGAGTAGATTCTCGAATTGTGCTCGCTATGGTAAACGCCGGTTTGACAGCGTCCGATCTTGGTGACCAGTCAAAACTCGAAAAGATTGCAGCGACTGCGAAAACTTGGCTCGGCGATGTTTACGGAGAACTAGGTGACGCTAGCATTCGGGTTGATCCAGCTGAGGAAGGGAATTTCCAAGTGGTTGCTGCCAGGGGGCTTGGCGGAGTTAGGCGAGAGACAAGGATAAACTCCGAGTTTGCCACAAGCGCTCGTTACAACGACTTGGTTGGGGTCTGGAAAGACTTGCACGACACAGTCGCGTCCCCATTCTTTATTTCGGTGGGCGACTCGGAGAAAACAAGCTCAATGCCTGAGGATGTTGCAGTTGCTGTAGAAGAGCAGGGCAACAAGGGCTTGGGTGTCCAGCGTTATAAGGGACTGGGAGAGATGAACGCCGACCAGCTTTGGGAAACAACAATGGATCCAAAGCGTCGAACTCTTTTGCAGGTTCGAGTTGACGACTCTGTGGACGCGGACCGTATTTTCACAGTCCTCATGGGAGACCTTGTTGAACCCCGTCGTGATTTCATCGAGCAGAATGCTCTCGATGTCCGCAATCTAGACGTATAAGTCTCTTATCGAAAACTGTAGGAACAGTTTTCTTTCCTAAGGCGCCGCCAGATTTCTCCGGCGGCATTCGCAGCGGTACTACGCTTCTGCTGCCGCTTGTTTCGGCGGAACGAAGAGCTCTTCAATTTCGGCGCGAACGTCGATTTCGGTTTCGCACTTGGCTTGCGCAATTTCCCGCACGAGGAGATTCCTAGCGGTATCGAGCATACGGCGTTCTCCGAAGGACAAGTCCTTTTTATTTCGCAGCACGCAGAGATCTCTTAGGACTTCGGCAATTTCAAATGCGCTACCGGTTTTGATCTTGTCCATGTACTCACGGTGGCGTCTGTTCCATGTTTGATTGTCGGAGCCAGCGTCGTTAGAGCGCAAAATGCTGTAGACCTCTTGGATTTCTTCTCCTTCCAATATAGGCCTTAGACCTACGGTCGTTGCATTGGTGGTTGGGACCATGATTTTTAGCCCGCTCTCCAAAATTTTTAAGATGTACACTGATTGATTGCTGCCGCCGATATTTCGACTTTCTACTCCAACAACCTCG
This sequence comes from uncultured Kofleriaceae bacterium, assembly GCA_964410875.1. Lineage (GTDB taxonomy): Bacteria > Myxococcota_A > Polyangia > Haliangiales > Haliangiaceae > CAYPIX01. The sequence continues at coordinate 36,859 of CAYPIX010000029.1, read as the reverse complement.
GCCACCCCGTGCACCGGGTAATAGGCCTTGTCCCCTACGTCAAAAGATAGCTCCATGTAGGCGCTGCTCCTCGTTTAATTCCCCCCGGATCCAATTGATCCGTTCTACAAGGATAGCAACCTCACGCTGTGCTGTCAAATTGCCGCGCGTGCAACTCCTCGTTTTTGCGGTGATTTTTGTCTGTTCACAGGCAATTCAGAGTACATAGGGGTAACCGGACCGCGCAGAAATTTTTCTTACGCAGTCTCAGCTTCGCTCCGGAGTAGGTGTGAAAGGTGTGCCCTTTCACCCGAGCAGCGTACTTCTCTAGTCGCGAGTTAGGTACTCGACGATTGTCGCTACAGCAAACCCTGTTCCACCATTTGCGATGACTCCCTGCGTCTTGTTCGCCGACGCCGGCCCCGCAATGTCTACATGAACCCACGGTGTTTTCTTGATGAAGTTCTTGAGGAATAGGCCTGCGGTAATAGCCCCTCCCCATCTTTCGCCTGTGTTCTTCATGTCGGCGATGGGGCTGTCGAGCTGGCGACGGAGTTCGGGGATGAGGGGGAGTTCCCACATTTTTTCGCCGACAGATTTAGACGCGTTCAAGAACGCTTGTCCCAGCGAAGACTTGTTTGTCATCAGTGCTGCGGTTGTAGGCCCCAAAGCGACCATGCAAGCGCCAGTTAGGGTCGCGAAGTCGAAAATTTCATCGGGCTTTACTTTGGTTTGGACGTAGGTAAGCGCATCTCCGAGGGTTAAGCGTCCCTCAGCGTCGGTGTTATTGATTTCAACCGTGGTCCCGTCCATTGCTGTGATGACGTCTCCGAGCTTATAGGCCCGTCCATTAACGAGGTTTTCGCAGAGAGCGGTGATGGCATGAACTTCATGTTTACAACCAGTTTTGGCTATAGCGTGCATCGCGCTTACCACGGCGGCCGAGCCAGCCATGTCGACTTTCATGTCGAGCATGGATGCGCTTGGCTTAAGGGAGTATCCCCCGGAGTCGAATGTGACGCCTTTGCCAACCAGGGCGACTTTTTTCTTAGGCTTGCCTTTGGGCTTATAGACCATGTGTACAAGCTTGGATGGCTCATCTGAACCTCGGCCAACAGCGAGGAACATACCCATTTTTAGTTGCTGGCATTCTTTCTCGCTTAGAACCTTTACGGTCAAAGATGCGCTTCCTTTTGCGATCTTTTTGGCCTCTTGACTCATTCGCGTTGGTGTCATGGCAACTGCTGGTTCGTTTACGAAATCTCTTGCGAGACTAGCTGCCTCCGCAATTGCTACTCCCCTGTCAACCCGGGTTTTCAGTTGTTTTTTTATTGCCGCGCTTATCTTGTGCTGCTTGGTGGAAAGCAGTTCGATCTTTGTTGGCACACTTCGCTTCTTATTTTGCTTCTTGTACCGATCGAACTGGTAGCCTCCAAGGATTGATCCCATGGCAATGTTCTGGACCATTTCAGGAGCGGCCTTGGCATTGATTTGAGGAAGCAGGAATGCAGGTGACTTCGATTGAAGTTTGGTTGCTGCGCGGACTGCACGTGCGGCAAAGTCAGCTGCGCCCCGGTTCGAGATCTCTGAATCACCAACTCCTATGGCAATCAGGTAATCTGCGCCAAATTTCTCGGGTGCTGGAAAAGTTACTTGTTGCCCACTTTTTCCACTGAACTGGTGGTCTTTAAGGACCTTGGTAAGTCCTTTGCCGACAAGCTTGCTTACCTCTTTGAACGTTGGGTCCTTTTCCCACTTGCTTGAGAGGGGGAGCACGACCGTGTCCCAAGACCCTTTGAGAGAACTAGTTTCTGAATAGCGTACTTTAGTGCTTGTCATTTTTTCGTTTAATAACAGAACCCTGAGCTATTCGCGATGCCCTATTCGAAGAGTCGGTTGACACTCTCCTCCCTGGGCTCCTACCTTCACGCAAGGAAGAAGACCGTGGCTCAATCAAAACGAAAACCTACCCACATTCGGGCTCGCACCATCAAGAGCCCAGGTTTGGCGCTTGGGCCGACCCGCGCGGCTAAACGAACCAAGAAAGCGGCTTCAAAAGTTCCTGCCTCGGAGAAACTTCCAGGTAAGTTACCAGAGCCAATCGCTACCTACTTTCTCTAGCTGAATTATTGGGCGGTTAGCTCCCGGATGAACCGTTTTGCGTCGGGGTATCGATTATCGTGCGCGAAGCTCACCCAGGCGCTGGGACATTGATTGACTCGGTCGATTAGGTCCTCAATGTCCTCAATCTTGATTCTTTTCCTCATAGGCCGAAGGAGAAAGTAGCTGGAATGGGAGGCAGAGAGTGCTTTCAGTTCAAGCCACTCGTCCAAGGGATCGGGTTCCAGGAGCGGAACCGGGACGGTGAGTGCGAATTTTTCTACCCAATCCAAGCAGAGGTTGGTCGGCCAAACGCCGGTGGGAATAAAAGTCACCGCCTGGTTGGCTCTTTGGAGTTCCCCTAGGAAGCCCTCTACTTGTTGCCGGTTTTCAAGGTTTGGCGTCAAGGAGACCCCGGGCTTAAGAACGAGTAGTTCAGGCTTCAGTGCTTCACAACTCTCAAGAACCAAGGACCTTTCCGTAACGGAGGCTGGGGCAGCAAGAGCGAATTTTTTTTTGGGGAAATTCTTTCTCCACCGTTTGAGTCCTTTTATCCCGAGCTTGGGTGGTCCCATCAGGGCAACCTCTAGGGCATCAAGATTGTTAAAGTAGTTGTCTAGACTCAATTGTGGCGGGAGTCCTTTGCAAGCAATCTGGGGGTGGTTATCGGTCATGACGACTTGGGTTTGACGACTCCAATGGGTGGCTACTACAGTTCCTTTTAGTGTTACCGGGAAATTTAGAGCGAAAACTAGCGGAGCTCGGGCAGCTTGCGAAACAGATTCGGTGCATGCTTGAAGATCTTCAGCGGGATGTTTGTGAAATGAGAGACGGTGTTGACGAAAAAGTCACGTCGTGCGACCAAGTCGGAGTCATGAGGGACGACGGCAAGGTGCCGCCGAACCGAGCGGACGAAACTACGACTGATTTGCGCTGACACGCAAGCGAAGAGGCTTGACTCGTATGAAGTTTTTTATTGATACAGCAGATATAGGCGACATTCGCGAAGCGACCGCAATGGGCATTATTGACGGGGTTACAACAAACCCGAGTTTGGTGGCCAAAACCGGGAAGAAGTTTCGGGAAGTGCTCCTCGAAATCTGTGATGTCGTCAAGGGACCAGTTTCGGCAGAAGTAGTCTCTACTGATCACAAGGGGATGATGGAGGAAGCGCATGAATACGCCAAACTCCGAGACAATATCGTCGTCAAAATACCTCTGATACCAGAAGGGCTAAAAGCAGTACAAAGCTGTGCTTCTGAAGGCATTCGTACCAATGTCACGCTTTGTTTTTCCGCGACCCAAGCGTTGCTGGCAGCTAAAGCGGGGGCGTCTTACATCTCTCCGTTTGTCGGGCGACTCGATGACCTGTCGAGTGACGGCATGGGGCTCGTTGCTGACATCTGTGAGCTTTATGAGAATTACGGCTTCGCTACAGAAGTCCTTGTTGCGTCGGTTAGACATCCAATGCATGTGCTTGAAGCGGCCAAGCTTGGCGCTCACGTAGCGACTTGTCCTCTTTCCGTTCTGCTCCAACTTACCCGGCACCCTCTCACGGATAGTGGCTTGAAACGCTTTTTGTCCGATTGGGAAAAAGTACCGAAGTAGTAGTTCGCTGGTGGTTTCGTTGAGGAAAGCATTCTCAGTTGCTGTTTTTGCTCGACGTGGTGGAGCTGGCGGTGAAATTCTTGTGATTCATCACAAACGACTCGGTACCTGGTTGCCAGTAGGGGGGGAGATGGAAGCAGGAGAGCTGCCCCTGGAAGCCGCAAGGCGCGAGTTAAGGGAAGAAACAGGTTTAGAAGGCCTTTTCCCAGCTATCCGGGGTGCTTTTGATGGGGTGCCAGAAGGCTTCTTGGGGTACGAGGAACATTCTGCGGGCAGCAAAGGTACACACATGAATTTCGTGTTTCTGGCTGAAGTAAAGGAGGCGGAGGAAGTTGTGTCGAACCATGAATTCGACCAATTCCGTTGGGTTGAAAGCAGCGCTCTTAAAAAGTTGGACGCGCCGAAAAATGTCGTCGAGTTTGGTTTGATGGCTTTATCTAGCGAGGTTGTGTAATGCGCCGTAGACAACATGTGAATCCGCTGGGCTTGGCATTTGAGACCAAACACGATCCTGCGCCAGAGCTCATCGCCAAGCACATCGAGATAGAGGTCGGATGTGCCGACGCCCAGTTTCTCTTTGAACGAGCGAAGTTAGTCCCTAGCAGTCAGTACGTTGGTATCGAAATACGAGAGGACCTCGTTCGCGGCGTTAATCGCCGGGCGCAGTCTTTGAATGCGCCCGTATCGGCAATATTTGCCAATGCCAACAATCACCTGCCCTCACTATTACCCGCCAATAGTGTAAATGTTGCGCACTTAAACTTCCCGGATCCCTGGTTCAAGGCGCGACACAGAAAGCGAAGGATGATCGATTGGCGTTTGGTTGAGGGGCTGGGACAGGTCCTCCGCGAAGACGGCGAAGTGTTTGTGCAGACCGATGTTTGGTCTGTGGCGCTAGATGCTCTTGCCGTATTTGAAGTTAGGGAAGACCTTTTTGAAAATTTGGCAGGTCCTTGGGGGTTTTGGCACCAAGGGAATCCGTTCGGAGCCCGTTCGTGGAGAGAACAATCCTGCGAAGAGCGCGGCGATAAAATTTGGCGAATTCGCTACCGACGAAAATCAGCGCTACATCATGGTTAATTCGAGCTTCTCAAGCTCTCTCGCCTGGTCTCTCAGTTCAGCAGCTCGCTCGAACTCCATCGCGTCTGCTGCTTCTCGCATTTCTTTACGAAGCCTTTTTACTGAGGCCCGGAGGTCCTTCGGGCTTTTGATCTCTATTTTGGGTCGGTCGCGCTTTCCTCTCTTCTTTTTAGATGCCGAAGATCCCATAGGATCAGACATGTCAACCAACTCTCTCCTAGTGGTTGTCGGTGTAATGCCGTGCTTTTGATTGTATTTCTTTTGTATCTCTCGGCGCTCTTCGGTTATTCGAACTGCTTCGGTGATTGATTTGGTCTTCTTGTCTGCGTAGAGGATTACGGTTCCATTTGCGTTTCTTGCCGCTCGTCCCATGGTCTGAATAAGCGAACGCGTTGAACGCAAGAAGCCCTCTTTATCCGCGTCTAGAATGGCAACCAGCGAGACCTCTGGAATATCGAGGCCCTCACGCAGCAAATTGATTCCGACCAGTACGTCGAATTCGCCGCGTCGGAGCTCAAGTATGATCTGTACCCTTTCCAGGGTCTCGATATCAGAATGCAAATACCGAACTTTGATCCCGAGATCCGTGTAGTACTCCGTCAAGTCTTCGGCCATTCTCTTCGTGAGGGTCGTGACGAGCACGCGTTCTTTTTTTTCTACCCTCGTCCTAATTTCCCCGAGCAAATCGTCTACTTGAGTTCCAACGGGTCGCATTTGTATTTGCGGGTCCAAGAGTCCAGTAGGTCGGATGATTTGCTCGACAACGACACCTTCAGACTTTTCGATTTCGTACTCGGTAGGCGTTGCTGAGACGTAAATCACCTGCTTCGTTTTTTCTTTCCATTCTTCAAAGCGAAGAGGTCGGTTATCTAAAGCACTGGGGAGTCTAAAGCCAAATTCTACTAGGTTTTGTTTTCGTGACCGGTCACCGCGATACATCGCCTGGAGCTGGGCGATTGTTTGGTGAGATTCATCGATGAAAGTGAGGCTACCCTTGGGAAAATAGTCGATGAGAGTTGGGGCTGGTTCTCCTGGTTTGCGGCCGGTTAGGTGGCGAGAGTAATTTTCAATGCCGTTGCAGAAACCAATCTGTTCTAGCATCTCAAGGTCGTACATTGTTCTCTGTTCGAGTCTTTGTCTTTCTACAAGTTTCCCCTCACTTGAAAGCTCGGAAAGCCTACTTCTTAGCTCGACTCGTATACTCTCTATCGCTTTTTTGAGTTGTTCCTTGGGGGTAACGTAGTGAGAAGCAGGGAAAAGCGTGACCTCCGTTGGTTGCCTCTTTACTACGCCCCGGAGGGGATCAACTTCCGATATTGACTCTACCTCGTCCCCCCAAAATTCAATGCGTATAGCTGTATCCGCTTCGTACGCTGGGAAGACTTCAACCGTGTCTCCTCGAACTCGAAATGTGCCCCTGTGGAAATCGATATCGTTTCTATCGTATTGGAGCTCTACAAAGCGACGGAGCATGGTGTCTCTGTCGATCTCATCACCGACAGCCACAGGGCAGGTCATTTGCGAATAAATTTCGCGAGCACCGATGCCATATATGCAGGAGACAGAGGCTACAATAATTACGTCCTTTCTTGAAAGGAGCGCGTATGTTGCTGCATGACGCATCCGATCTATTTCATCATTGATAGTGGCGTCTTTTTCTATATAGGTATCGCTGGTCGCGACGTATGCTTCTGGCTGGTAATAGTCGTAGTAACTAACAAAGTAGTGGACGGCGTTTTCAGGAAAAAGCTCTTTAAGTTCACCGTAAAGCTGTGCGGCGAGGGTTTTATTCGGCGCGATAATTAGTCCAGGCCGCCCGGTTTGTTTGATGACGTTAGCCATCGTAAATGTTTTTCCCGAGCCGGTAATACCTAGAAGCGTTTGATGACGCTGCCCTTGCTTGATTCCTTCAACTAGTTGCTTTATCGCTTCAGGTTGGTCGCCTTTAGGGACAAAGGGGGCTTTTAGACCAAAGGTCGTTTTGGAGGCTGTGCTGGACATGCGAGGGCTCCTCGAAAGATACTCCAGACACGATGTCACGTGACCGTATTCGCGGCTTTTACGCAATTTTGGATGAGAACAACGAACGACTCGCGAGAAGTTTGTTCGAAGCGTCTGAAATCGTACAAGTTAGAGTGAAGGGTTCTGGGCCTAAGAGGGCCCAGACAGCTCGGATGGCTATCAGATTTGCGCGGGAGATGCGCCGGCTACTCATCGTTAACGACGATCTAGATATGGCGCTCAAGTTACAGGCGAGCGGCGTGCACCTCGGGCAAAGTGATTTGCCCGTAGAAGAAGCCCGCGCTCGAGCGCCGAAGGGTTTTTTGATTGGTCTTTCTACACATAACCTGGAACAGGTCCGCGATGCCGTTTCGAGGGATGTTGACTACATTGGCTATGGTCCGGTTTTTCCGACGACAACCAAGGCAGAAGCGGAACCTGTGCAGGGAATTGATGCACTTCAAGCTGCGGTTGCTGCTGCTGGAGACGTTCCGGTGGTCGCAATTGGCGGTATTACTCCAGAGCGAGCAGTCGACGTTGCAAAGACGGGTGTTGCTGCGGCTTGCGCGTTGCGCGCAGTCAACAAAGCGACGGATCTAGCCGCAGCCGCCGCACAGATAAACGCTGCGTTTGGGCGCTAGCACTATCGTGTGCATTTTTGTGTGTCTTTGCTAATTTTTTTGATGGCCCGCTCTCTCGCACGGGCTTTTCGTGCCAACCGTGATTTCGGAAACTTCTTGCTCAGTACGCTGTAATAGGCCCGAGCATCGGTACACCACTTCAATGCTTTGGCAGCTTCGCCCGCTTCGTAAAGAGCATCGTCGGCCCAGTCGCTTTTTGGGTAGTTTTCGTAGACCCGCTGGAACTCGCTTACCGCGGATTTATAGTCACGTTTTCGTGCGTAGCTCTTTGCACGATAGTATTGAGAATCGTCCGCCAACCGGTGCTGGCGGTTGTTTCTAACGAAACTCTGAAAAATTGAAATCGAGCGGTCATAGTCCTTGGAATCAAAGGCGGACTTCCCTTCGGCAAAGACCTCGTTAGGGGACGTCGTAGCCTTAGCTTTGTCCAAAAGTTCAAAACGTTCATCCGTCCCTTTTCTATGTTCGCCAAGTTCCGTTTTGAGGAGCTCGAGTTGTCGCGCGGTTTCCTCCATTAAACCAGTCATCCTGGCTTGTTCTTTGGAAAGTGATTCGACATCTGCACCCAAGTCGGCACTGTTTCTACGGAGCAACTTCGTCGCTTTCTCCAAGACTTCTTGGAGTTCTTCGATCGAGCCGCCCAGGGCGCTCTCGTTTTTCCCAACTCTATCCTCAAGTGCTGTGAGTTGTTGGCGTAACGTATTGCCTTCTTTTTTCGTAGTAACCCAAAAACAGCTTGGGAGACTGATAGCGACTAAGAAAAACGCAACAAATACTCTGGCCAGCACCTTCGAACGGTATTTCGCGGAGGTCGAATAGTCAACTAGGTAGGGAGGTGCTAATTTTTGCTCATGGCGCGAGCAAGCCTCCTCATCATTGATGATGAACCCAACATTTTATCTACCCTCAGGCGGGCATTGGAGCTTGAAGACTATCGAGTTGAGGTTGCTGGCGGTGGAAAGGTCGGCCTTGAGAAAGTGATGGCTCTCGACATTGATCTTGTTCTAGTGGACATGGTCATGCCTGAAATGGATGGCCTCGCCGTGCTGGCTCAGGTGGCCGAGGCTAAAAAGGAAGTTGTAACCGTAATGATGTCGGGCAACGCAACTGTAGACACAGCCGTGAAGGCCACAAAACTCGGTGCTTATGACTTTGTGGAAAAGCCTCTGTCCACGGACAAATTGTTGATTACCATTGAGAACGCTCTGGCGTTGCGTAACGCAAGAAGGGAACGTGATCAGCTGAAATCCCACGCAAGTGCCCAATTTGCGATGGTCGGCGGGGGGGCCTCTATGCGGCGAATTTTTGACAAGATCGAAAAAACCGCACCGAGCTCTGGGCGAGTTTTAATAACGGGAGAAAACGGAACAGGCAAAGAGCTTGTGGCAAGGGCGGTCCACGAAAATTCTAAACGAGCGCAGGGGCCCTTCATTAAATTAAATTGTGCAGCGATTCCTGGTGAGCTTATAGAGAGCGAATTGTTCGGTCATGAAAAGGGTGCATTTACCGGTGCAACTCAGCAGCGCCGCGGCAAATTTGAGCTCGCCGACAAAGGCACCCTTTTCCTAGACGAGATTGGGGACATGACACCAAGCGCGCAAGCAAAAGTGCTCCGCGTCCTTCAGGAGGGCGAGTTCGAACGCGTTGGTGGTGACGCGACCATCAAAACCGACGTTCGTGTGGTGGCTGCGACCAACAAAGACCTGAAGAAAGAGATAGAAGAGGGGCGGTTCCGTGAAGACCTTTTCTATAGGCTCAACGTGGTTCCTATAGAGTTGCCACCACTGCGGTCGAGAAAAGAAGATATTCCTGACTTGGTAAACTATTTTCTTAAGGCGTTCGCCGAAGAAGAAGGAACGACAGGCGAACCTAAACACCTCGCGAATAAAGCGATGTCACTGCTGATTCAGCATGATTGGCCAGGAAATGTACGCGAGTTGAAGAACGCCATTGAGCGGCTAGGGATTCTTACAGGCGAAAAGAAGCTGATTGACGATCAAGACGTTAGTGAGACCTTGCCAGGCGTCAAAAAAGTGCGGAGTAACTATCAGCGGGGGACATCGCTCAAAGACCTGGTTGCTACAGCTGAAAGAGAACTCATTTTGGAGGCTCTCGCCGCGAACAGTTATCATGTATCAAATACAGCAAAAGAGTTGTCTCTGGAGCGTTCTCATCTTTACAAGAAAATGAAAGCTCTTGGAATTCAGTCGAGATCCGGGTCGGGGAGCGATGAGGGTGCGTAGGCTGGGTTGCTGTTAACCGGAAAGAGTGGAGTTCTGAAGGGTACCTATTGCGGCGTGTCTGATGTAGTCGTGGTTGGCGGTGCAACAGGGGTAACATCCGTCTTTTCGGTTGATTGAAATCCAACACCAGCGCGGACACCGAAGTATACGCCGGCACCGGCGACACCAGCGAGGAGGAGCGTCAGTAGAACGACCCACCCAGCTCGATTCTTGGCGGGTTTACGTTCGCTCGATTCTAAGAAGTAGGGCGCCGAATCAGAAGGGGATGGATTGGTTGTATTCCCTGGGGCGGGCGTAAATGGCTGTGAGTGGGGTCTCTGCGATGAGGAAGCTCTCGGCGCTCTTGCTGGCGACGACGGTTTTCTGTTTGATAGGATCTCTTGTAGGGCTTCCCTCAACTCGCCTGCTGACTGGTACCGCATGGCGGGCTTTTTTTCCAAACAACGTAGGATAAGATTCTCCAACTCGACAGATATTGCGGTAGAGCCGGAAGCTTCGCTAGGCGGTATAGGTCGTTCGTCCAGGTGTTTCCGCACGTATTCTCCGAATGAGTCAGCGCGAAAAGGCGGACGCCCGACAAACATGTCGTAGAGGATCGCCCCTAAGGCGTAAATATCACTCCTCGAATCAACCCTAAGCGAGCCTGCTTGTTCCGGTGACATAAATGCTGGGGTTCCAACCACTGCTCCTGCCGCTGTTCTATGCTGTTGCAGTTCATTGGGGTCATCCGACAAAAGCTTCGCTACACCAAAATCGAGAAGTTTAACAAGATCAGAACCGTCGGGGGCTGTACAGATAAAGATGTTGTCGGGCTTTAGATCTCGGTGAACGATATCGACAGAGTGAGCAGCGGCAAGCCCATCACAAATCTGGAGCATGAGGCGTAGCGCGCGTCCCACCGTTAACCGTTCTTTTCTAATGACACGACTAAGCGGCTTGCCGTGGAGGAGTTCCATGATGATGAAAGACGAACCGTCTTCGAGCTCGACAAGGTCCGTTACGTCCACGATGTTTTTGTGACGGATCTTATTTACCGCTCTAGCTTCGCGGAAGAATCTTGCGACCGCCTCTCTGCTCTTTGTGTAGTCGTCGAGCAAGAGCTTGAGTGCGACCTCTCTGCCAAGCCTCACGTGCTCGGCACGGTAAACTGTTCCCATGCCACCTTGGCCAAGCACACCTAATAGTTCATAAGAACCAAGTCTTTGGCCAACTCTCGCTCGTGCAGACTCCTTTTGGTTTCTCCGTCGCTTGTCTTCACTGTTGTTTCGAGAAGAATCGCTGTGTTTACGATGGGAGTCGGGACGCCTCTTGCGCCGTTCGCCGGAACCCCTTTTTTCGCCGCTTTTTTCCCGTCGCTTACTTTTTTCTCGTCGTCTCGCATTCTTGTCGGAATTCTGCGATTTGCTTCGGGAGGGTCTTTCGCGCCTTGCCGCAGGTGACTCTTGACTAGTGGTCTCGACGGCCACTTGCCTCTTTGGTGCACTAGCTATCACGGAAGCGGTAGGCTCTCGGGATGGCATATCGACGAGCTCAGCCCCATCTCTCCTGCACCGATCTTCTCGGTTGGAGTACGTCGCTCTGCAAACTGGGCAACCTCTCATAATTCCACGCTCATCCATACGCGGAGCTGAAAGCCAGACCCGCACATATCGATAACGATTATATACCGAGGCTAAAAGCGGAGCCCAGTGCGCCAAAGTCATATGAAGACATACAGTTTGTTAAGGCGGGGGAGCTGTCTACTCACTTTGAATTGAGTCCTTCGTAAGGTGGCTCCGGCCGGTTTGCTCAGCGACATGTGTTTTCGAGCCCTTTGCGAAAGGGGCCCTCTACGGGCCCAAGAGCTTCGTCTCAGGAAGGTTCATGGCCTATTCCCAATAGGATTTCTTCCTATTCTATACCTTTTTTTCCGGAGTGATGCCCAACTAGGCTTGCCGGAGGGTTCGCGAGGTCCCTACCCGTAGGGTGATTTTCTGGCTATCAAAGTATTCTGCGAGGGGCACCGTGTACTTACGGGATAGTCCTGTTATTGCTTTCCACTGGGACATTTCGAGAGTTTTTTCGGACTCAAAGTGCTTCAGTAATTTAACTTTCAGTTCATCAATTACGTTGCGGTGGACAATGTAATTTTTTGACACACGAATAAGGGCGCCCTCTCTTAAGAGATTGCTCACCTCTGTTTTCGTTTTTGCTTCGCTCAATTCACAGTCTTTCGAGATCGAACGTGTGTCGCCAACAGTTGCGCCACCACGTTCGAATGCGACCAAGATTTTTTGTGCAGCCGGAGTTCTCGAAGGTTTTTGAGGTCTCGCGACCTCTTTTAGGAGAGGTAGCAAATCCCGTGAGACGCGCTCTTGGAGTTCCTGCTCTTTCAAAGAAGACCGTGCGGCTGCCATGACCCCGCTGTCGCAGAAAGCAACAACGTCCCCGTTTTTGGAGAACGACTGTAGTATTCTGCCTTCTTTGGCTTGGGATTCTCCGAGCCTGATCGTCTTCTCAACGGAACATCCTAGGCGCTTGGATAGCGCGTTTGGGGTCATTCCGCTGAGCCCTGAAAGTTTAGTAATCTCGGAAAATTGCACTTCAGCGGGAGCGGTAGAGAGCTTAGTTAGCAGCTTTGCGTTTTCCGTTCCGGGTTTTAGCTTGGGGGCCGATGTCAAAACGATATGGCCACCTCCAAGAGTTGTGCCTGCGTCGGCTAGTCTTGAAAAACCTCGTATAATAAAGCGGTCGCCCGGTAGAGCAGCCACAGGGAAGTTCTGGTCGAGCCTTAGCTGGACAGGCGTTGCCATCCCAGGGTGCGCGGTGACGAGTGGGATTAGTCTTGCGGTCCGAACCGACGCGCCGTGATGTAACAAAACCGCTGTGCTTTTTTCTATCTTTGGCGCGTTTGCAACGCTTGTGAAGATCGCGCCGAGTTGGTGGCTCGGTTCTAGGGTGTCAGGGTGGGCGATTACGGCGCCACGCGAGATTGCACTGTAAGAGATACCTCCGAGGTTAAGGGCGCATCTCCCCGTACCTCGGAAAGCATTTAATCCGTCTTGGTGAGTTTGAATTTGTTTGATGCGTGCTTGTGTTCCTTTGGGTTCAATAATGACGTCGTCATCGATTCGGATCTCGGATCCGTTTGCGTAACCTGTGACGATCGCGCCCAGTCCTTTCCGATGAAAGACACGATCGACATGAAGACGAAAAGCTTTTTCTTCTTGTTTCGGTTCTGTGCTTCCTAAAAGCTCTTTTAGAGAAGCTATTAGAGCGTCAATCCCTATGTTTTTCTTGGTCGAGGTTTCTATGATAGGGGCAGAACGTAAGAAAGTGTTTTGAAATGCGGTACGGAGCTCGTTCTTGCGAGCCTCAATGGTTTCTCGTGTGACAGTGTCAACCTTACTTAGCGCGATGAGTCCATGTTTCACGCCCAATCGTTCTGCTATAGAAAGGTGCTCTCTCGTTTGCGGCATAACACCATCGTCGGCCGCGACAACCAGACAAAGAATGTCTATTCCGGCAGCTCCGGCCACCATCGTACGGACAAACCTTTCATGCCCTGGCATGTCGACGACGCTCACGGGATACGTGTCAATTTTGGTGCTCGCAAATCCTAGCTCGATTGAGATGCCGCGTTCTTTCTCGATCGCGAGTTTGTCGGTGTGCTCCCCGGTCAGGGCGTAGACGATCGCGGTTTTACCGTGGTCAATATGACCGGCCATCCCTAGGACCAGTGTAGGCTTCGTTGTCAATTCGGTTAGAGCGTAAACGAAAAATTCTACTTCTCTTGCACTTTTTCGACCTTGCAGATGCTGGCAAGTGTGCGGGGCCTAACTTTCTGTCATTGATAAAGCTCTTAGTTCTCTTTTTTTTATTTTTCCTGTGGCATTTCTGGGGATGGAGGGTAGGAATGTATATCGCTTTGGCCTCTTGTACCCTGCGAGCGAACGACGGCAGTGTGCTTCGATTGCTTCGGTATTTCGATCGTTTGGGTCTCTTGCTACTACAAACGCGTGAAGTGACTCTCCCCAGAGTGGGTCAGGTCGACCTATTACAGCGACGTCTTCTAGCTGTGGCAAGGAACGCAGAGCGTCCTCAATTTCTCTAGGGTAAATATTCACTCCACCCGAAATCACCATGTCACTTACGCGAGATTGGATGAACAGATAGCCTTCATGATCAATTTTTGCCAGGTCACCAACCGAGAAAAAACCACTATTCATTGATCTGTTTGTGGCTATCGGATCGGCAAAATAGCCTGAAATCAACATAGAATTTCGGACGAAGAGCTCGCCTGTTTCGCCGGTCGGGACTTCTGCGCCAGAGTCTCCAAGAATTTTGAGTTCGTTCCCGCGCAGTGGCTGTCCGACGCTGCCGCAGTGAGATTCGTGGTCTGTAGGGCTAGCCAGGGTAACAAGACCGGTTTCGGTTGCCCCGTAAAAGTTCCATAGCATGGGGCCAAATTTATTTTGGAAGGCCATTGCTGTTTCGGGTGGAAGTGGTGCAGAGCCACTCATGACCCAACGAAGAGAAGAGAGATCAAAGCGTCTCAAAACTCGGTCACTGATGGCGACTAAGCGAGCGAGCATTGTTGGAACAACGCATACACTCGTTATTCGCATCGATTGAATGGTTTCCAGGAGCTCGACCTCGTCGAATTTCTTCATCGTGACAAGGCTCCCGCCCAACATCAAAACCATACCCATAAATGCGGGCGCGGCGCTGTGATAGAGGGGACACACGACAAGGTGTTTGTCATCATTTCGTATGCCGACTTTGCTGATCAGGTCAACGACAGCGGTCATTCCAAGGCCCGAATAAGAACGGCAGGCTCCCTTTTGCCGCCCTGTAGTTCCAGAAGTATAGATAATGTTGGAGCCAAGTCGTTGAGGTTGGAACTGTGCTGAGCTCAGATTTCTTAGGCTGCTCAAGCTCTTGTGTTTCGCGGAGCTGCTTTCCTCGGTAACGAAGCGTGAGAAAACCAATGGAGAGTTTTCCGAGACCTTGTCGATGGTTTCCTCGAAGTCCTTGTGATAGATGACAGCGCAAATTTTCGAGTTTTCAAAAACATGCTGAATTTCTTTGGCTTTTAGCTTAGTCCCGACATGGACACTGGTTGCCCCGATTTTCAATGTGGCGATTTGTAGAAGTACGTAATCTACGCAGTTCGGAAGCATGAGGGCGACCCTTTGCCCTTGCTTGATGTGCGCGGCAAGTCCATGACAGAGCTCTTCTACCCTGTCGTGGGCTTCTTGATATGTAAGTATCTCCTTTTCATCGGCGACAAAGAGCTTGTCTCCTTGGCTCGCGGCATACCACCTGAGGGCGAGAGTTGGTTCTAGGGCCCGCCTACTCCAGCGAATATCGCGGACGAACCGCAAAATTCCCTTTGCGTGAATTGATTGGAGAACGCCGGTACAGGCAAGGAGACGAGTCGTCGCGGCCCCGTTTTCTAGTACGCTTGCCAACCTCTTGCGTTGGCCTCTTAGCGACTCAAGCACAGGGTGATGTTAGCGCGCTTTGAGCCTAAGCACTTCGCGTTGAACGCTTCTGCTTCGGTCAGAGCTCAACTGGTTTCGGTCCAAGAACGTGGTCCATGCTTGAAGCGCCGTAGATCGATTCTTGTTCATTTTGGCCACGTGACCGAGTTGATAGTAGGCGTCGTCTAGCCATTTTTCGTCGCCTGCAGCGATTTCGATACTTGCCGCGAAAGCCTTTTCAGCTTTTTTGGGCTCTTCCAGGTCGAAGAAGCTTTCACCTAATAGGTAGTGAGCTTCTGGGCGTGATGCATCGATTTTCGTTGCTTCTAAAAGCGAGTCTCTTGCCTTTTCGTGGTTCAACTGCGCTCGATAGGTCTTGCCAAGTAGGAAGTAGGCTTCCGAAGACTCTGGGTTGATTTCTAGAGCCCTTAGAAGAGGAGGTATTCCCCGCTCATGTTCGGCACGAAGTAAACGTACTCTGCCTTCACCTAGTAGTGGTTCTTCATAAGTCTTGTCGCCCGCCGCAGAGTTTCGATAGTGCGCAATGGCATCGTCCAGGAGCTGTAGCTTCTCGCTAACAAGACCCAGTGAATGCTCATACTGGGGTTTAGGGTCCAGACGAACGGCGTCTTGATAGAGTTCTCTCGCTTTTTTGTACTTCCCGGCAGCGAGTAGACTCTCGGCAGTGAGGAACAGTCCAGCTGGGTGGTTTGGCTGTTCAGCTAGAATTTGTTGACCGAGTGGCGCTGCTTTTTCGAGATTGCCAATTCGGGCGAAAAAAGCTCCCGCTCTTGAGCGAGCATTGATAGAGGGCTTTTCTGCTTGGATGAGACGGCCATACATTTCTCTCGCTTCTTGCACACGCTTCATTTTTTCGTAGGCGGCAGCGAGTTCGAGGCCGATATCTTCTCGAGTTTCATTCGAGTTATAAGCGGAATTAAACGCCGCAATTCCTTCTTCTTGTCGTTCGGCCTTAAACAAAACTCGTCCGAGCTGGAAGGTCGCTTCTACGTCACCAGGACTTTGTTCGAGAGCTTTCCGAAGATTCTTTTCTGCCCGCTCTAGGTCTCCACCTTCCAGAAGGGCGATGCCAAGGGTCACAGCGGTCGCGGTATCATTCTCCGCTTGCTGTTGAAGGGGTTCCAATACTTTGATGGCTTCCGGCTGGCGCCCTTGTTTGATGTACAGCCCGGCAAGGGAGACCGTTGGCGCGATGAAACCATCTGCAGCATACTCTTGTGATTTCTTGTATGAATTCTCAGCAGCGCTTTGTTGATCGGGTGTCATTTCTTGTGCACGACCAAGGGTTAGGTATGTCTGCGTTAGAATTTCCCGGCTCTCGACTTTCGGCTCTCGAGCCAAAATGCTTTCAGCTAATTGAATGGCTTTGCCCGGTGCGGAATCAGCGATCTCGACTTCTGCCAACGTCAACGTTGCGTCGAGATGTGATGAGTCTAGGCCCAGGACTCGCGAGAGACGTTCTTTGGCCAGCTCTGCGTTTCCTCGTTTTAGTCCGGTTTTCGCTTCGCCGACAAACGCATTCAAGTTCGCGGGGTTAAGTTCCAAGCTTTTGCCAAATCGTTGTTGGGCTTCATCCAATCGCCCTGCTGCGAGAGCCTCTTGCCCGGCGAGAGCCCAGGTTCTAGAAACAATCCTTGGATCGATCTTATCCAGATCGCTCCGTTCCAGTATCGCAAGATATCGAGCCTCGCGCTCGCCAAACCGATCGACCTCAGACAGTTGGTGGAGTCCAAGTGTTGCTCCCACATGGTCCTGTTTATATTTTTCTCTGCTCTCGTGGATTGCCTTTAAGAAGCTCGCCTTCGCTTCTGGGTACTTGCCCATTTCTAACTGCGATTGGGCAACGCCATAGAGCGCAGAAATTCGGTTTGGCGTTATTTTGAGCACCCGTTCGAATGCTGGTTCGGCTTTGGCATGGTTGTGGGCTGCTGCGTATGCCCATCCCAAATAGAGCATCGTGTCTGAGTCACTCGGAGTTGCTTTTGCCAGCTTCTCCAATCGTTTCACGGCGTCGGGAACTCGTTTTTCAACGAGTGACTGCAAGGCGGTCGCTTTTGCGAGATGTGGGTCCTTGAGTCCAGACGCATTAGCGGTCTCCAGTGCGGTGCTTCCGAGCTTTTGCTTTTCTTTGAGACCAATGAATTGCGAGTAAGCTGAGGCGTAATTAGTTTCCGCAACAATACCCAGTGCGCTGGGGTTTTTCGGGTCTTCCGTGAGAACCGCATTGGCTTTAGTAGCAGCCTGGTTCCAGTGCCCTGGGGCGTCAGATAGAATGAGGGCTTCCGCTCTCTTAACTTGCGCTGTGGCTTGCCTGGCCGCGGCTTTCCCACTAGACCAGTCTTTGTAAATCAGAAAGCCACCGAATGCTGCACCGCCTAGACCCAGGGCAGCAGCAGCAGCAACAAGGGTCTTTTTGTGCTTTACTAGGCCGCCGCTTGCCTTTTTCCCTTTCTTGGCAGCCGTTTCTTTTTTGGGGGTCGCGACAGTCGCCTTTGCCGCAGAAATCCCGGCATCGTAGCCGGTGTCGAGCTGGAGAGAGTTTTCTTTGGGAGCTATCGAAAGGTAGTCTGTGTCGCCGATTTCTGCGGAGGATTCTGGCAGTTCCAAGGACGGCACGGCGTCTCCCGCTGTGCTCGAACCAAGTTCGAGAGAGGGGGCTAGGCCAAGATCTGGATTGTGGTTGCCGGGCGCGAATGGCGAACTCGACGCGGGAGATGTTCCCTCTGCAACAGAGGCGTTAGGTGGAGCAGCAAGATCTAAACCGTCAAGATCGAGCGGAGCGGCGTCTGTAGCCATCGCCTTCGGAGCGGGGACGTCGTCGAAAAAACCTCCACTAGGAGAATCCATTAAACCGACAGGCATCGGTAGGTCCTCAGGTTGAGAATTTGCTTCTAGGCCTTGAGGAGCGGGAATGTCGTCGAAGAATCCTTTTGGTGCAGGAAGGTCTTGGGGTGCTGCTGCCATTGGCTTTGCATCGGCGTCGTCAAAGAATCCTTTTGGTGCAGGAAGGT
>CAYPIX010000029.1:0-18610 GCA_964410875.1 uncultured Kofleriaceae bacterium | reverse complement strand
GCTGCCATTGGCTTTGCATCGGCGTCGTCAAAGAATCCTTTTGGTGCAGGAAGGTCTTGAGGTGCCGCTGCCATTGGCTTTGCATCGGCGTCGTCGAAGAATCCTTTTGGTGCAGGAAGGTCGAGTGGATCGACTGTTATGCTGTCAAGATCGACAAGCTCACTTCTCAGGCCGGCACTTTCGTCTGGCGCATCAAGTTGGAAGTCACCAACGTCTTGGCCAAGACTTTTCATGCCACCTAAGATGTCTCCACCAATGGTTGGCATATCGTGAGCGCTTGGGTTTTCTTCTCCGCCTCCAGGTGCGATCGTTTGAAGATCGCTAGGCGGTAAAGTTGTGAGTCCGGCTCCGAGGGTGAGCATTCCATCGTCCAATGGAGATGCATTCTTTTTTCCGCCGGGAACAGGTGGCGGGGACGGCGTGCCTGAGTTTGGCGAAAGCAATGCACCGGAAGGGAGATCGCGAAGCTCTAGCGATGGGGCGTTTGCCTCTGGCACGATTGGCGCATCGCCCAGACCCATGACTGTTGCCTTAACGGGTGGCGGCTGTTTGTTGGATTTGCCACAGGCACAACCAACACCGGCATTAGACTTATCGTCTCCCGTCGCTTCCCCGCACCTTTCGCAGATAGACCGCATTGCAGCAAGTGTATTAGGTCAACCGATGCGCATTCAAACGCACAAGGGTGTGCGGCTCCCACTGCCAGACTCGTACTTCTAAGAGGGTAGGTAAGGGGGCTTGCGGGATGCTCAGACCTCACGCTACCTTGCCGCCTCGCAAACCCCTGAAAGGATAGCAAATGCTGGACATGGCCAAGTTGGATGGCGCAGCGCGGCGCGGCGATACTGTAGTGAAGGCGATTGAAAGTCTCCGCTCTGCCGATCGAGCGCGGGTTGAATTGCAAAAAGAGTTGGATGGCCTCCGAGCTGAGAGAAATGCCGCCAATCAAGAGATGGCCAGCTTGGACAAAAAGTCTGAGCAGTTTACGAGTGCGAGGGATCGTTTGCGGGAGCTTTCCCAGCGAATCAAGTCTGGTGAAACCAAACAGTCTGAAATGGAAGCTTCTCGACTGAAGCTTCACATGGAGATACCCAATGCTCTTCATGAGTCGGTTCCAGACGGGGTTGGAGAAGAAGACAATGTGGAAGTCTCCAGCTGGGGAAAGAAGCCAAGTTATTCTTTTGAGCCCAAACCCCATTGGGAGGTTGGTGAGGCCTTGGGAATCTTGGATTTTGAACGCGCCGCAAAAATTGCTGGCGCGCGTTTTTGTATCCTTAAAGGGGCTGGGTCGCGCTTAGCGCGCGCGCTAATTCAGTTCATGCTCGATCTACATGTCGAGCGTGGTTACACAGAGGTTTGGCCCCCTTCGATGGTTCTTACCCATTCATTGGAAGGCACTGGGCAGTTGCCCAAGTTTGCAGATGATGCTTTCAAGGTGAGTGGAGATTCCGATCTATATCTTTCGCCTACCGCTGAGGTTCAGCTCACCAATATGCACCGGGAAGAAATAATGGAGCCAGGGACACTGCCCATTGCCTATGCTGCCTATGCTGCTTGTTATCGTGCCGAGGCAGGAACCTACGGTCGAGATACCAGAGGGATGATTCGGCAGCATCAATTCGATAAGGTTGAACTAGTCCGATTCGTTGAACCAAAATCATCTTATGATGTGTTGGAAACGCTTCGGGGCGACGCCGAAGAGGTTCTGAGGCGCCTCCAGCTTCATTACCGTGTGGTGAGCTTGTGTTCCGGTGACGTTGGGTTTTCCGCTGCCAAAACCTACGATCTCGAAGTCTGGTTACCCAGTCAGGAAACGTATCGTGAAATTTCTTCGTGTTCGAACTTCGAGGACTTTCAGGCGCGGCGAGCAAAGATAAGATTTCGACCGGAGGTTGGAGCGAAGCCTCTCTATGCACACACAATTAACGGCTCTGGTCTCGCTGTGGGTAGAACCATAGTGGCCGTGCTCGAGCAGTATCAGGAAGCGGATGGAAGTGTGAAGATCCCGGACGCTCTTCAACCATATATGGGTGGCGTTCAGAAAATTGCTCTGTGAAGCCGTTCGCTTCCTCTTTACATGGCGTGCGCGGTCCCTATACTTCCGCGTCCGCCAAGCCAAATAGGCAAAAAAGGGGGAGTGGCCGAGTGGTTGAAGGCAGCGGTCTTGAAAACCGCCGTAGTGAGAGCTACCGGGGGTTCGAATCCCTCCTCCTCCGCCGAGTTTTTTGACAACTGAATAGCTGCAGACGATTTTTTAGGAGAGGTGGCAGAGTGGCCGATTGCGATGGTTTGCTAAATCATTGAGCGAGAGCTCCGCGGGTTCGAATCCCGCCCTCTCCACTCTTACCGAAAACGGTATCTACCGTTTTCTTTCCCGTTACCAAAAATTCCGCCGAGGAATTGTTTGCGCAAGCAAACAGCTGCGAAGCAGCCCGCCGCGAAGCGGCAGCCTCGCCGAGTCTTCGTTGCTACGAAGGTGGCCCCGCATGGTGCTTCCTTTCGCTCAGCCGAAGGCGCGGTGAGAACCGTCTCCGAGCGTACTTGTGTACGTGAGGAGCGGAAGCGCAACCGCAACGCACGGATCAGCGAAAAGAGGCCCATGCGGGGCCACCTGGGATCCATAGCTCAACTGGATAGAGCGCCGGCCTACGAAGCCGGAGGTTAGAGGTTCGAGTCCTCTTGGATCCGCCATCGGGCATCACCGTTGAAAGTCTTTTGCGATTTGCAAAACAGATAATATTACGTTCTCCGAATATGGAGGACGTACATTCCGAACGCCTGATGCGGCTTGCCCTTGCGGAGGCGAGCACGGCGGGGATGCGTGGTGACGTTCCCGTTGGAGCGGTTGTTGAGATTGACGGTGTGGTGATAGCCAAAGCCGGGAATAGACGAAGAAGTTCCAATGATCCGACTGCGCACGCAGAGGTGTTGGCTCTTAGAATGGCGAGTGAAATTCTGGGGAACTGGCGAGTCGAAGGCTCCCTTTATGTAACCCAGGAACCTTGCCCGATGTGTGCTGGAGCAATCGTAAATGCCCGAGTTAAACGACTCGTTTACGGTTGCGAGAACCCTAAAGCTGGCGCTGTTCGTTCTCTTTTTTCTCTCGCAGATGATGCCAGACTCAACCATCGAGCCGAGATTGAAGCGGGTGTATTGGCTGGAGATTGCAGCGCGATTTTACGTTCGTTTTTTAAAAGTTTAAGAGAATCAAAACAGGAATAGAGTTTTGAACTTGGAGAGGTGTCCGAGCGGTTTAAGGTGCTTGATTCGAAATCAAGTGTAGCGCGAGCTACCGGGGGTTCGAATCCCCCCCTCTCCGCTCTCATTTTTTCCAATCGCGGCACGGAGACTAGAATGTCTCGACGAACGGTCGTACAGAAAGGTTTGCTCTAGGAGAAGTGTCCGAGTGGTTTAAGGTGCACGATTGGAAATTGTGTGTATCGCGAGATACCGGGGGTTCGAATCCCCCCTTCTCCGCTCTTATTGAAACCGGTCAACAGTTTTTTCTGTTGGCGAAAATGGTGCGGCGAGGCTTGGGAACGCGGTTTTTCCTTGGCCGATGCGAAAAGCTCATGCGACCGTCGGAAAGAGCAAGCCACGCAATGGCATAAGAGCCCTACAGATTTTTATGGTCCTGGGTGACGCAAGGGACGTGAACTCCGCCAGGCCCGGAAGGGAGCAACGGTAGCGAACCGAGCGGGTACCTGGGGCCACTTTTTTTCCTGCCAAAAGCACAACGCGCCCAGGGCTGTTCTTTATCTGTTGGAAATGCTTGGGCGGTTCTCAAAAGAAGAAACATGCTGTTTCTTTTTGGTTTCTTTTCGTTAACGTGCAGTTAGGTTTTCATGTCTTATCTTGTTCTTGCTCGCAAATATCGTCCGCAGACATTCGGCCAAGTTGTTGGACAAGGGCATGTAACCAAGACTCTTGCCAACGCATTTAAGGCCTCCAGGGTTCATCATGCTTTCCTTCTCTGTGGTCCCAGAGGGGTTGGCAAGACAACCTTAGCGAGAATTCTTGGGAAGGCTCTGAACTGTGAAAAAGGGCCTACGCCTGAACCGTGTGGTACCTGCGCAGCGTGCGTGAGCATTGCTGACGGAAGTGCGGTGGACTATCGCGAGATGGATGGCGCCTCCAACCGAGGTATCGACGCGATTCGTGAACTGACAGAGGCGGTCCGGTATCAACCCGCGGTTCTTCGCAAAAAAGTGTACGTGGTTGACGAGGTTCATATGCTTACGACAGAGGCATTCAATGCCCTTCTGAAAACACTTGAAGAACCTCCACCTCACATCACGTTTGTGATGGCTACAACTGAACCGCAAAAACTGCCTAACACCATTCTTTCGCGGTGTCAGCGATACGATTTCAAGCTGGTGCCGAGCAGTGCTCTTGGCAGTCACCTCCGAAGCGTTTTTGAAAAAGAGAACGTCGAGGCTGAAGCAGGGGCTATTTCATTGCTGGTGAGTGAATCTGGTGGTTCGGTGCGCGATGCGTTGTCGTTGGCAGATCAAATTATTTCATATGTTGGCGAGGGGGCGATTACTGAACAGATTGCCGCAGAGGTGCTTGGGGTTGCAGATAGAGCTCTTACTCGCTCTCTCATAGAAGACCTTTCTGTAGGCAACGTAGCTGGAGCGTTGACGCGAGCAGACTCAGCGATAGCCAGAGGTGTGAATGAAAACCAAATAGCTCGAGCACTCCTTCGTTACCTACGCGATCTGTCAATGTTGCAGGTTGTTGGCAAGGATACTGGCTTGGTTGATTTCCCCCCTGAGGAACGAGCTTCGATGTCGGAATTTGCTAAGACGCTTAGCGGAGAGCGTTTACGTCGTTTTAGCGATCGTCTGCTGCGGGCTTGTGATGACCTGGCGCTATCGGTTTATCCGCGCCTTGTCCTGGATCATGTCTTTATTGATCTAGCAGCGATGGATTCGACGATGTCTGCGGGTGAATTGGTCAATAGGCTGGAGGAGATGGAGGCACGCCTTGCTACAGGAGCGCGTGACGTACCGGCTACCGGGCTCTTGAAAGAAAGCGCTACGCAAGCTGCTGTTTCACAGCCACCTGCGCGTCCATCAATGAGAGAAGCGGCGGTAGATGCTCCGAAGGTAAAAGCCTCGGCGCCGCCGAAGCCTGCTCCAGCGCTTGAGCAACCAGTGAAAAAACACTCATCACAATCGTCGTCAGAGACCTCGAGCAAGGGTCCTCGAGCAGTCCCCAATGACCTGCTTGCCGGTTGGGCCGAAGTGATAAAAGGCTTGGAGGAGGCTCGGGAGATTCCGCTTGCTGGCCTCTATCAGCAAGCTCGAATGCTGGAGTGGAACAAAGAGCGCATCAAGGTCGCTTTTCCAGAGGATACGGCAAGCTCCGAATTGGCGGTTGAGCCTGAAAAGCTCGAAGAAATGAGCAAGTTTCTGGCTCAGCATTTAGGATATTCTGTGAAGTTCGATGTGGTTCTTCTGTCGCCTAAAGAGATGGAAAAATTTTCAGATGCTCGTTCGATCGTAGAGGCGAGAGATGAGGCTGCTCGCTCTGAAAAAGAGCATCGCGAGCGTGAAGCGAGAGAGCATCCAGCAACAAAAATGGTGGAGTCAGCGTTTGGCTCCACACCAACGGAGGTAAAAACCAATGTCTGATCAAAAAATGCCTGATCTTGGTGGGCTCATGGAAGCCGCTAAGAAGATGCAGGACGATATGCAAAAAATGCAGGAAGAACTGGCTCGCCGAGAGTGCGAAGCTTCTTCTGGTGGAGGTATGGTGACCGCGAGAATGAACGGTCACTACGAACTGATTTCGCTGCGAATTGATAAAAGCGTGGCGGGCGTTGATGATCTGGAAATGCTCCAGGATCTAGTCGTCGCTGCAGTCAATCAAACTGTGGTTAAGGTTCGCGATACAATGCAGTCTGAAATGGCTAAGGTGACAGGGGGACTTTCTATACCCGGCATGGTTCCCTAGGTTGGCAGATCCAATTCAAAAGCTGGTCCAACGGCTATCGAGACTTCCCGGGATTGGGGAGAAGACTGCGACTCGTCTTGCATTTCATCTAACCAGTGGTCCAGCTCATCACGCGAAAGAGCTTGCCGCGGCCCTGGTTGAGGTGGTTGATACGGTAAGGCTTTGCTCCGTTTGTGCGAATTTCACGGAATCGAATCCATGTGCCCGATGCGCTGATGCTCGCCGCGACGAAGGGGAGATCTGCGTCGTATCCAGCCCCTCCGATTTGGTAGCGATTGATCGTTCGGGTGATTTCCGTGGCGGATATCACGTTCTGCACGGGCTACTTTCCCCTTTGGAGGGGATCGGTCCTGAGGACTTAAAGATTTCCGAGTTGATTAAGCGTTTAAACGGGAGTGTTCGAGAAGTCATCGTGGCGACAAATGCCAGTGTGGAAGGGGAGGCCACGGCTATGTATCTCGCTCGGGTTCTCAAGCCTCTGGACGTAAAAGTCACTCGCATCGCGTCAGGCATACCTGTAGGTGGGGAATTGGAGTACTCGGATCGAGCGACAATCTCTCGTGCGATTTCTGGTCGAGTCCCTATCTAGGTCCCAGGGAGGTTGAACGGGCTGAGGGCAGCTGATACTTTTAATATCCAGTGGTTGCTAACGTTGGGCCGGAAAGCCCTGGAAATTGGAGCTTGGGTAAATGAGTACGCAGCTAATCATGTATGAAGATGAGCTACGCCAAATCGTTCAGATTTGCGAGCAACTTCAACGCGATGCAAACAGCAGCTCTGTCGTTTGTATTGACAAGAACGGCCAAGAGATCGCGTCAGCGGGGGAAACTGACCAATTGGACGTGACCTCTCTTTGTTCACTAGCAGCCGGTAACGTTGCGGCTACGGGGGGCATAGCCAGCTTGCTTGCTGAGAAAGAGTTTGCCGGTCAGTTTCATGAGGGCGAAAATACCAACGTTCATATTTCGATCGTTGGCAGCCGGGTAATTTTGCTCGTTCTCTTTGACGGGCGATCATCACTCGGCCTGGTTCGGTTACGGGTTCGCAAAGCCTCTAAGGAGCTTGCTGGGGTTCTTGAGCAACTCCTAACGAAGAACGAGCAACAGAAATCACCAGTACTTGGTGAGATAACCGATGAGGATATTGAGAATCTCTTCAATGATTAGAGTGGTCGATTCATGAGCTTCATCAATTACTCATCGAGAGAAATTAACTGCAAGATCGTCTACTACGGTCCGGGGCTTTGCGGGAAAACCACTAATCTTCACTGGATTTACGAAAAGACAAACCCCGATGCAAAGGGAAAGATGATTTCTCTTGCGACTGAAACAGAGCGCACGCTTTTCTTCGATTTTTTGCCGCTCTCACTTGGTCAAATCCGAGGATTTAAGACTCGCTTCCACCTCTACACTGTTCCGGGACAAGTCTTCTACGACGCAAGTCGAAAACTTATTTTGAAAGGTGTGGATGGGGTTGTTTTCGTTGGTGACTCTCAGATGGAGAGAATGGAAGCCAATATTGAATCTCTCGAGAACCTTAAAGAGAACCTTATCGAGCAGGGCTATGAGCTTGAAAAGCTTCCTTACGTTATTCAATACAACAAGCGCGACCTTCCTAACGCCGCACCAATCGAAGAGTTAGAGGAAATGCTAAATCCAAGAGGGGTTGAGTATCACGAGGCGATTGCGACGGACGGGACAGGTGTTTTTGAAACACTTAAGGCTGTCGCAAAGCAGGTATTAACGGAGCTAAAGAGAGGGAGCGGCGGTTAAGTTTCGCAAGCTCAGCAAGGGGTAGTTATGCAAACCGAACGTCCATATTTTCGTCCAGATCTAAAATCCCAGCTGCTTTTGCGTGGAGGAAAAAGGTTTGTGGAAGTTTCCTGTCCTCAGACGGGAACGAGTTTTGAGTTTTTCGAAACTGAATACGCTGTTGCTTGCGGGATGGATGGATATCGTGACCTCGATGGCCTTCTATCTTGGTCCAAGGAGGAGTTGGGATTTCAGCCATCGGCTGGAGACATGAAAGCGGTTGTCGACAAGCTATCCTCGCTTGGCTACTTGGTCGGTCAGACTCCTCCTGCAGTTGCATCGACACCGGTCGCTGAGAATTACGATCTTGGCAACGCTGGCCCTTCTGCTGCGCAACAGTCTAGCCAGGTTCCAGTGGAAGAGGTGGCTCTTGGCAGCGCAGGAAGTACTGCTGACGTAAGTGCGTCGCCGGTTCAACCCGCCGCCGATATTGGCTTGGGTGTTTCAGGAGGTGGCAGCGGTTTCACTGTTCCGTCTACGCCGACAGCCCCAGTTTCCGATGTCGCGCTTGGAGCTCCTGGTAACGGGAACGAGTTGGGACACGAGGCAATCGCAGCGCCTGTCGCTGCGGCTTTACCTGAGCCAGAGCCGCAGGTCTCGGCATTGGTTGCCGAACCAGGGAGCGTGCCTTCGGTTAACTTAGAAGGTCACTTGGATTTTGATGCTGGGCCATCGGCTACCCCTCCTCAACCTGCTTCAAAGGAGGTACCCGCTGATATCGATACGGTTACTGAGCGTATGGATACCGATGCAAGAGCACTGGCGCAGCCGCTCGGATCACTTGAGCCAGCCCCCGAGCCGACTCCAGTGCCCGCTAGCAACCCGAACAACGGAGCGGTCCCTGTTGTTCTTCAAGCGCAGCCAGCAAGAACCACTGGTTCTCTAGAAGTCCCTGCGGTATTGGGCGGAACAGCAATTAAAGAAAAGCCAGTAAAGCGGCCGTTGATAGCTGTCGGTGTAATCGTACTCTTAGCAATCGCGGGGGCAGCCTACTACTGGTTCTTCCACCATCTGCCAGGATTGGCTGATGCAAGTCACTTAAATCCGAGCGCTGAGCGCGCGGCCAAGATTAAGAAGAATGCCCAACTTTTAATTCAGCCTGTTGCAACGGTAGAGTTTCCTGCTGCGCCCCCTAGCGTAACAGTCGAATCTTCCCGCTCGGGAAAAATTGAATGGATGGTAGCAAGAGATACAGTCGTCTCTGTCGAAGATGCTGTGGCGCGGTACGCAGGGTTTGAGGACGCTCGGAAACGCCAATTAGATCGGAAAGCTCTCGTGGATTCTCTTGGAGATAAGCTGGAGAACGGCGTGAAACGGAAATCCCTTGCTCGAGTGAAGGGGGCTTTCGAAAAAGCTCAATCAGAGCTGGCAGCTGCTACGGAGACTTTGGAGTTACTGACCCTGAAATCCTCGCAGGCAGGAAGAGTTGAGCCGCTCGTCGATCTGACTGGTGGTCCCGCCGAAGTCGAAGAGGGGCAGGACATCATGCGACTTACCAACCCAGACGGACTGGTTTTGTCCTTTGACCTTGGAAACCAACCAGAAGGATACTCTGCTGGAACGGTAGCTGAAATTGCCCCCGAATCCGACCCAGAGATGAGAGTCGCCTGCAAGTACATCGGTGCCGAAGGCAACGTCGTGCGTCTGTCATGCCCTCTCGACAGTGGGTTGACTGCGGGTGCCAAAGTCGGTTTGTACAGAAACGCTGCTACTAAGTAGTGTGCTTTTACTGCGGCTTCCAAGAGCTAATAGCTAGGGTTGGGCCGGTCATGCCAATGCCGAATGCTTCTTTGTTGATAGCGCCTTCCACAATGACCTTGTTGCCCTCTACCAAAAGTTTATCGTCGCCGCCTTCTAGTTGGTAGCTTTCGCCATCATCGGTTTTTAGCTCCCAGAAACCGCCCTCTAGATCATTCTTTTTAATTGTTCCTTGAAAACTCGCCATAGGAGAGAGCGTGACATAGAAATCTCAGGGTTGCACGGCTTGGCGAGTGTTAGTAATTGATTTTGTTGTCTAAATAGGACAGGTCGACTTTGAGCGGTTGTTTGTATCTATCCTTTCCATAGAGCCGAACGTATCGCGCATAAGTCTCCGTGACTCGCCTGGCGTAATTTCGAGCCTGGTTGTAGGAGATGAGTTCGACAAAAACGTCTGCTTCAACTTTTTTACTCTTGTTCATCCAATCCATCATTGCTCGTGGACCAGCATTGTATGAGGCAGCAGCGAAGGGAATTTGTTGTTTGAATTTTGAGTGGAGGCGCCCGATATACCAGGAGCCCAGTTGTATGTTTTTCGCGGGATCAAAGAGCAAGTCTTCTGTGTACGGAACGGTTAGCTCTTGGGCGACTCGCTTTGTTGTTGCGGGGATCATTTGTAAGAGCCCTTGAGCATCGGCATAAGAGTGCGTGTTGGGGTTGAAGCCGCTCTCTTTGCGCATGATCGAATAAAGGTAGTACGGAGGGTTGCCGCCGAGATCTCTCCATTTCTCAACCAGTTTCCCGTAGGCGAGGGGGTAGGCATGTTTCCACCAAAAAGCAGCGCCTCCTCTGGGTTTCGAGTTTAGTGCACGCGCCCCGTGAATGACGGAAAGCATCCAGGGGCGGTGGAAGTTGTTCGCTTTCGCGTATCGGTCAAAAAGTATGCTAAGCGCGCGGTTTCTTCCGTGTTTGGCCGTAAGTCTTCGTTCGCTCCGCCTGAGTTCCGTGCTTGCGTGTGTTCGGAGTCCAGCTCGAATAAGTTCATCAACTTTTCGAATAAGAGGATCTTTTTGGGCTCGCCGGAGAGCGCTTTTGTCGTTTGCGGGTTTGGGAGGATTGCCTTCGGCCAAAACCGGAGGTGTTTTTCCGTCTTTTTCGAGTCGGGCATTTCCTAGAAGAGAATACCAAGAGAACGGGTGTAGCATTGACAGTCGCTTCCAGTTCTCGTGTGCCGTGGCCTTCTTTCCCTGTCGCCATTGTGACATCGCTTCCCAGTAGAGACCCTTCCCGCCAATAAGTCGGCCGTTTTTTTGCGCAAGAAGAGCAAAGAGAGGCTCCGCTTTTTGGAAATTTTTTAGCATGTACTGGGACATGCCCTCGTACCAAAGAGCATCAACCGCCCACTTTGAACGGGGATACTGGGCACGGCTTTGGGCAAGTAGGGGGACAGCACCTTTGTAGTCTCTAAGGTTGAATTTGAGCCACCCGGCCAACAGGCTTGCCTCGGCTGCCCATGCTGTCTTTGGGAACTCTTTTACGACCCTTAGGTAAAGGGAGATTGCCTCTTTGTCGTGGTCGGCCCTAGATAGCGCGCGAGCCGAGAAAAAAAGGGCTTCAGCCGATTTTTCATTTAGGTGTGGGTAGCTCTGCAAGAAGAGCTGGGATGCATAGTCATAGTGGCGCCGCATCTTGTAATACGAGGTCGCAAGGGCAAAATCTCGTTTTGCACTGATTTCTCGTGTTCCATCGGCAGAGACATATGAAAGTTCTCGTACAGCATCTCTCCAGTTCTTAGTGGCTATTAGCGTCTCTGCACGTTTAATTCTGTCCTCGTTGGAGAGTCGGTTCGGCGCGTCCGTGTCAAAAACGTTCAAGAGGCGGAACGCGTCCTTGGACTTTTCATGGTTTGGGTGTTTGCGAAGAAATGTTTTGAATAGTTCTTCCGCGTTGGCGGAATTGATTTTTTTATTGGCGACAGCAATTCGAAACCTAGCCAGCCCAGCGTCGCCGACACGTTCTCCTGAAGACAAGGCAGCCTTGTAGGCGGCTATCGCCTCGCGGTAATTTCTTTGTTCCCAGAGTGTGTCTGCAATCTTCCACTTTGCCCATTTCTGGAATCGCGAGGACTTAACTTTCGCGAGTTCACGAAAGTCGCTGAGAGAGCCACTGTACCTGCCCTCTAGAAAAGCCGCTTGACCTCTCGCGTAGAGGACATAGTCGTAGTTCTTAGTCGATGTCGGCTTTATTCTCTTACTGGCTCGGAGAGCTTTTGCTGTGGCGCCAGCCTCCAATGCACGGAACGTCTTTCGAAGTTTTGTAGGATTCCCGTGGGCGTATTGAGGTGGCAAGAAAACGACTATGCATGCTCCAATCGCAGCAAAATACGCCCCTAGAATCCCTTTGGTTGCTTCCCGCAAGCGTTATCAGTATATCGGTTACTTCCCCAAACGAGGACCCAAGGGAACCACTATGTTTTCACAGCTTGACTACTACGGTATCGAAAATCTCTACACTAGCGAAGAGCGGCTTGTTCGGGATACTACGCGCCAGTTCGTTTCAGAGGAGATCTTGCCGACGATTGGTAAGCACTTCGAAGAGGGAACTTTTCCAAATGAGTTGATTGCCCGTTTTGGCGAATTGGGGCTGTTGGGGTCCTCATTGGAAGGCTACGGATGCCCGGGAGTGTCACCGACTTCCTATGGGTTGATTTGTCAGGAGCTCGAGCGTGGCGACACTGGTATCCGTTCGTTCTGTTCGGTGCAGAGCTCGCTCGTCATGTATCCCATCCATGCTTTTGGCTCTGAGGAGCAAAAGAAAAAGTATCTTCCCAAGATGGCAACGGGAGAGCTGATTGGGTGTTTCGGTTTAACGGAGCCGGACTTTGGCTCTAATCCTGCCGGCATGCTTACGAAAGCCGTGAAAACGAAGGACGGGTATTTGCTGAATGGGGCCAAAAGGTGGATTACCAACGGAAGTCTGTCTCAGGTCGCGCTGGTTTGGGCCAAGCTTGACGGCGTTGTTCGTGGGTTTCTGGTTCCGACGGATTCGAAGGGATTCTCAACTCGAGATATTCACGGGAAGTGGTCACTTAGGGCTTCGGTTACCAGCGAACTTTTCATGGAGGACTGTGAAGTGCCGGAATCGGCATTGATTCCAGGTGTCAAGGGACTAAAGGGGCCTCTGTCTTGCCTGTCTCAGGCTCGGTTTGGGATCTGTTACGGAGCAGTGGGCGCAATGCTTTCCTGCTACGACGAAGCTCTCTCCTACGCTGGAACGCGCGTGCAGTTTTCTAAACCGATAGCTGGTTTCCAGTTAGTTCAGGCCAAGCTTACAGAGATGGTCAGCGAGATTACTAAGGCTCAGTTGCT
This sequence comes from uncultured Kofleriaceae bacterium, assembly GCA_964410875.1. GTDB lineage: Bacteria > Myxococcota_A > Polyangia > Haliangiales > Haliangiaceae > CAYPIX01. The sequence goes on along the minus strand of CAYPIX010000029.1, from coordinate 5,772 downwards.
CTGTTTACAGCTGGGGCGTTTGAAGGAATCAGGAAATATTCGCCCGGCGCATATCTCTCTAGCGAAGAGAAATAATGTTTTTTGGGCGAGAGAAATAGCGCGGACTGCGCGGGATATCTTGGGTGCGAATGGAATAACAAACGACTATCAATGTGGTCGACACATGCTCAATATGGAAACTGTTTTCACGTACGAGGGCACACATGACATTCACACGCTCGTTGTAGGCCAAGACGTCACAGGGCTAGCGGCATACGAGTGACACCGCAGGTCTTTTTAGCTTCTGGGTTAGATCCTAGTGGAGGCGCAGGTTTTCTCGCCGATGCCGCCGTTTGCCGAATGCTTGGAACTCGTCCCGTGGGAGTCTTGACAGGAGCAACGGTTCAAGACACCAATGGAGTGCGACGGGTTGAATCGGTCGACCTTGAATTGCTGGAGGAGCAGGTGTTGGCTCTGCTCTCGGATGTCGAGATCAAAGCGGCAAAAATCGGAATGCTTTGTCATCCTGAGGTTGCACGCTCCTTAGGAAAAGGGCTTGATTTGACGTCCGCACCAGTCGTTTGGGATCCTGTCAATAAGCCCTCTCAGGGCCCGGCTTCTCTCTATTCTGGGGATGTCAAAGAAGCCTTGAATCTGCTGTCTCGGCATATAACTGTGATAACTCCAAATCTTTTTGAGTTGGGGTTACTCGCAGGACGGGCTGTCCCCGAGACGTCCGCAGGTGAAGCGGCCAAGGCTTTGTCGGAACGCTATGGCGTTTCGGTTCTTGTGACTGGCGTGCGCGAAGGTGGCCAAGTCTTGGATTGGGTCTGTTCCAACGGTGTGCTTGAGGCAATCAAAGGAGATTGGATCGAAGGAGGAGAGCGAATACACGGTTCTGGTTGCGCGTTATCGGCGGCAGTGGCCGCAAACCTCGCAATGGGAACGACCGTTGTGGACTCGTGTAGATCGGCCGTTGAATTTATCCGTGAACGAATCCCTAATGCGACAAAACCTGGCCGCGGAGCATTCGCGATAGTCTAGGTCGACATGAAAGTTTTTGTTACAGGGGCAACGGGTTTCGTTGGAAGAAAGCTATGCTCGAGCCTTGTTGGCCAAGGGCATTCTGTCGTTGCTGTCACAAGGAGTGCTGCCCGCGGTGCTGAGGTTTTGCCGAATTGTGATTTGGTTGAAGGGGATCCGACTTTCAGTGGGGATTGGCAGCAAAGCTTGGCTGGTAGCGACGTCGTTTTCAATCTGGCTGGAGAGCCTATCGCTGATGGGCGTTGGGATTCCCGACGCCGCCAGGTCATAAGAGATAGCCGCGTAGATATAACTCGATTCGTCGTTGAAGGCATGGCCTCGTTGCCGCCGGAAGAGCGCCCCTCGGTTCTTGTCTCGGCATCAGGGGTAGACGTTTATCCTTTTGCTGCTGACCTCTCGGCTTTGGGATTAGACGACGATGAGACGTTTGGCGAAGATTCTCCGCCTGGCGATCATTTCTTGGCGCGGGTTTGCCGCGATTGGGAATCAGAAGCAGACGAAGCTCGCAAGTTAGGTACCCGTGTTGTAGTTATGCGTTTTGGGATCGTTCTTGGGAAAAACGGCGGAGCTTTGGCGCGTATGCTGCCGCCTTTTAAGGCAGGGGTGGGTGGCAAGGTCGGCTCTGGTAGGCAGTGGTTTTCTTGGATTCATATCGATGATGCGGTTGCCGCATTGCTTTTCGCAATGGATACGGTTGCAGCTTCTGGTCCGTTTAATTTGGTTGCTCCGGGTGTAGAGTCCAACCAGTCATTTTCGACCCAGCTTGCTTCGTCACTAAACCGTCCTTGTTTCGCGAAAGTTCCCGCCTTTGCTTTGAGGCTAGGGCTGGGGGGCTTTTCTGACTATCTGCTAAATGGTCGCTGCGTGGTTCCAGAGAAACTCGAGGCTCTGGGGTTTGAGTTCCGATTCTCGAGACTGAGCGATGCTTTAAACGAGATTCTTAACTAGCTAGCTGCGAATCTCAGGGGTGAGTTCGTACTTTTGCACCAGCCTGATTAGGTTTCTTCGGCTGATTTTGAGCTCGGCTGCAGCCCTGGTTTTGTTCCAATTATGTCTCTTGAGCGCGGCATGGATCATACGTCTCTCAAGAGCCTTGACCGCGTCAGGAAGAGAGCGTGGGTCGGCGACCAACTGGGCATCACCCAAGTCTGTTGCCTGGCGAATACGGGCTGACAGGAGATCTTCTGAGACGGTTGAGTCATCGCCTGAGAGAACCACGAGTCGTTCCATTTCGTTTTCAAGTTCCCGGACGTTTCCTGGCCACCTATACGAGAGTAGTCGTTTGAAGCATGACTGGCTGAGGTTCTTTTGCCGCCGACCGGACTTGGAATGTCGTTTGAGAAAGTGCTCAACAAGGATTTCGATGTCATCTCGACGTTCCCGAAGAGGAGGGATGGTCAAGTTGATCACGTTGATCCGATAATAGAGGTCTTCCCGGAACTCTCCACGGTCGACCATGGTGCGTAAATCTCTGTTTGTCGCGGCGATTACGCGAACATCAACTTTTTTCGATTCTGTATCGCCGACGGGTGTGAAGGTCCCCTCTTGTAGAACTCGCAAGACCTTTACTTGCAGGGATGGCGACATGTCTCCGATTTCGTCTAAGAAGAAAGTCCCTTGGTCTGCAACTTCGAAAAGACCTTGTTTGTCTGATACTGCGCCTGTGAACGCGCCCCTTTTGTGTCCGAACAACTCAGAATCAAGGAGGTTGTCGTTAAACGCAGAGCAATTTTGCACGACGAACCGTCTATTTTTTCTGCTGCTGTTGTAATGAATTGCTCGAGCAACAAGTTCTTTACCGGTGCCGTTTTCTCCTTGAACAAGCACCGTGGAGTCCGACTCAACGAGCCGGTCAAGTAGCCGATACATTTGCTGCATCGGTTCAGCTTTACCGATAATCGCGTCGTATGAGTAACGAGCAGGCGAAGGTGGGGGGGCCGCAGCTTGGGGTTCTTGGTTGTTCTCGGTCCAGTCGAGTAAGAAAGCTGCGCATTCAACTGCGACTTCCTCAATTAACTCCGCTATGAACTCAACCTCGCGACTGTTGAGTTGTGGCATGTTTTCTTGCCGAGTTTCGACTTCTACAACAGGCAGAGTTTTTCTTTTGTCTAAGTTTGGTACCTGGGGTCTGTCTTCCGAAAGAAGGAAGCCCCCGCAGAGAATCGCACCAGCAAATTTTCCCTCAAGCACAATGGGAGCGGCCAGTTCGGTTAGTCCGGCGTGGCAAGTGGTGGTTGAAACGCCAATCCGCGTGCCTGTGCGCTCCGCTTGGATTTTTAGCGTTTCCAGAGTTGTTAAGGCTGAGGTCTTGCAGTTTCTGCTTCCGGTTTCCCGCTCTTGGGTTGCCGTACAAAACGAACGACTTGGCGCGAAGTGATTGCTCCGAGGTGGCAAAATCGAGCCTGTCTCGGCATCGATGTATCCAAGCCCCAGATTCCATCGACGATTCACGATCTTCCCCACCTTTCGGATTACATGAAGTTGAAATAACTCATTCCATGGAAGACCAGACCTCACGACAACCCTAATGTGACACTCAGTCACAGGAAAAGACAAACAGTCACATCTGTCCGCGCATAACGGATTGTAGGTGGAGGTAGCCCCTCCTTGGCTAACTATTTGGAAAGAGTAGGTAAATCTAGAGAATACCGAAGTGCGGAGCGGGTTTCTGACCAAGCCTGGGACTCTTCCATCCACGGGATCTCCAAGGTAATCACTTCGCACTTTAGATCGACACCGTACTTGGAGCCAAAGGAACCGGGGGTGGGGTAGCCGATGTCTGACGAGGCACCATAGCCCGTTAGCTCTCCCATTTTCTTCGCGAGCTCCTGAGCCGCGCCGTCCCAGTTCACTGTTCGGAACGGGGAGTGGAGCGCCAGGAGCCGAGTCGCATGGCTCGTTTCTATGAGTTTCGAAAGCGCGGAAGACTCGGGCTCGGATTCCGCGCACTCGCCAGGGAAATATCCCGGTTTGTGTTCCGAGCTCCAGTTTGCCGATGCGAAGTTACGGTTGAGATCGACATCGCGCGCGTTATTTTTCGTCCCGGCCAGCAGTCCGTCTATGTTGAGTGCTGGAATAATCCAGGTTTCGCGACCAGGTGGGTGCTCGACCAAATCTTCAATCAGACGTTCAAGGCAAAATACACCAAGCGGCTCGTCGCCATGAATCGCGCCAAAAAGCACAGCAGGAGCCCTCTCTTGCGCGTAAGAAGCTGGCTTAAAATGCACCCCGACGATGGGTCGACCTTCAAAGGTTTGGCCTATTTCTATTGGTTGCGGCGAGGCTCAAGTCCTTTTCCAAGAATAGTTGCAACTCCGAAGATCAAAAGAACAGACCAACAGGTAAGCACAACTGGGATAAAGAGATGTGAGGCGAGATTTTTCGTAAACGAGCCTCCGTGAAACGAGGTCAAGGTTCCGAGTGCCCCAAACCACAATAAATTTATGGTGACCATAAATCTATAGATAGAAGATTTGTTCGAAGGAATCCAAACGCACATAGATAAACTCATTAGAACGATTGAAACGATATTGTAAATGGTCAACGGTTCCGAACCACCAAAGTAAATCACGCAGGCGATAGAGACTAGTGACGTAACCGTTGTTAAAACGTGAGGTACTTTGGGGCTAGAATACTCTGAGCGGAGTAAGATTCCGGCGCAAACAGAAGACCATGCAAGAGTAAAGAGGAGAGTGCTCACAGGCAGCAATCCGATCGCAGTGCACATGGCCATCCCTCCCACTGCAAGAAGAAAGGCGAGCAATCCACGAACAACAGTCTGAAACCGAAACACGGCCAACACGATTCCGAAGGATGAACAGGCGAAGAACAGCACAGCTAACGCTTGAAGCGATCCCGGCCTAGACCAAGAAAAAAGCACATTTTCAGCCTCCATCCCCCATGGAGCAATCAAGCAGGCGAGTATCAGAAAACTGGTGGCGAGAAGGGCTGTACGTAGAGAGTCCTTCCACGGTTCGATCCGTCCGCGTAATGAAATTGCAGGTGCACCTTCCAGGGGGGTAACCCGTTCCGTTGAAAGACGCGGTAGTCGGGGCTGCTGGCTGATTGGCGTAGTCTAACGCAAATACGCGGTCGAGTTACAGTTCTGGTGGTGACCGGCTATTCAATCCGCCTGGCATTTCCAGGTCTGGGCTAGTACCGTTGCTGGGAGATGCCAGAGCTTTTGGACGTGAAACTCCGCGCAGCAGCCGCTTTTCAAAAGAAAGATTTTGGAGAGGCGTTGCGGCTTTCTTGCTCAATTCTCCGAGAGACGCCAGAAGATTACGAGTCTCGTCTCGGCGTTGCGGATTGTTTGTATTCCCTTGGTCACGGCGACCTCGCTGAAGATATCTATCGCAAGGTTGGCTGGTATTGCATCCGAGCGGGCCACCCTCTTGTCGCCGTTGTAGCCGCCCAACTACTCGAGTCTTACGGTTTTGAAAACGAAGATCTTCTTTCCGGTTTGACTTTTCATTATGCGAAGGGCTCCGAATTTATTTCGCCGGGTTTTGCTACACGGATTGGCCTGCCATCGCCAGATATCCAGGTCACAGAGATTCCCAGCGAGTTGGGACACCAGGCAGCGGCAATATTAGGGCGAGACTGTGCCGACGACGTCGAGTTCCCGGAAAAAGTCCAACCGGTACCTCTTCTGTCGTTACTTGGCGAAGACACACTGAAGCGGCTCCTTTCAACACTAAACGTTCGCCGTTTGCCTGATCGTTATCGATTCATCGAACAAGGTAAGTC
>CAYPIX010000028.1:0-39716 GCA_964410875.1 uncultured Kofleriaceae bacterium | reverse complement strand
GTGCTAAGAGATAAATTCCTCCCTTCTATGTGCGGCGTTGTCCCACAACCTACAAAACCAGATTCCACCCGGTGGCCTACGTGCTAGGAAGTACATGCCATCCGCTGTTCCGTTTGCAACATAGCTACAGCCCCCTGTCTTTGCAGTCGCCTGACTACAGCGACTACAAGGATCAAAATCTGGGTCTTGCAGCACGCCTCAGAACAAAAACGCGCATCCAATAGCGGCCGGCTACTTGCTCAAACCATCGGTGCCACCATCATCCCTTACGGTCAAAAGGGCGTTCCTTTCATTCCATCCAGCATCCCAAAAGATGACACGCGCCTACTGTTCCCAGAGGGCCCAGTAGACAGGCCCCTAACAGCACCATCAAACCTCGTTGTGATTGATGGCAGCTGGGCCCAGGCTAGAAAGATCAGAACCCGGCAAAAAGCGCTTCGCGGAATTCCGACATTGCGCGTGGAAGTCCACCCCACCCCAATGCTTCGAAAGCAGATTTCCGAAGGACGCGGACCGACAGCACTCGCAGTAGCTCAGGCGCTCGCGCTCTTCGGTGAAGCAAACGCCGCAAGAACGATACGCGAGGGTTATCAAGAACTACGCGGTCTTCTAAGGAAACATGAAAACGCTAAAAAAACACAAATTGGTGTCGGGCAGTGAAACAGGAAGACACAATTGCCTTTTGGGACGCCGAAGCGAAAAAGCGAGGTAACTCATCGAGGGTCGGTTACCTAGCCGGCGATTGGCCGGTCGCCCTCGGAGACGAACGTTTCCGTTCAGAATGGGAGTGGGTTTCCCAACACGTCCTGCCGCTGATCGAAAGTCCACATACTTGCCTAGACATCGGTTGCGGCGGCGGTTCTTGGCTCTTGGCGCTGGCCTCTCACTTCGACCAGGCTATTGGGTTGGACATTTCCTCGTCCATGGTCGACCTCGCCACACAAGAGATCCAGAACCGCAACGCCAAGAATGCGAGAGCAATCGTCGGAGGGTTAGCCGACCTGAGAACGCTACCAGCAGCGGACATGGTTTTTGTTGGCGGTGTCATCATGTGTTTATCGGACGACCACTCTCCAACCGCCATTGGCCAGATCTTTGACGTACTCAAGCCAGGCGGCCTCGCGGTATTTCGCGAAACCACTTACCACAGGAAAACGCACTACAGGACTAAGCCACTGGTTCCAGGTCTCTTTCACCAAGAAAGAGGCCCAAGACCTCCGTTTCAGGTCGTCTATCGCCCAATCTCGATTTACAAGGACTGGTTCCAAGACGCTGGTTTCAACGTAATTTGCACGGAAGAGAACCAGGCGTACGCTCGAAGCGATCTTGCCGAAGAGGTCCTACGCGCTGTCAATTGGATTTCCGGCCGACACCTCTCGAAAAACCCGTTCCTGGCAGAGAAGGTCGCTCTGCACCTTCACCGTAGAAAAAAGATAGTCCTAGAGCCACTCCTGCAAACCTTACGGGCATTACCCCGCCCCCTTCGCAAGCGGGTAAACCAGTGGTTCCTTGTGCAAAAACCACTGTGACAAACAAAGCGTCGCTACATCGGCACGAGTAAACGCAACAAGAAGTACACAATGACCGCACCAATGCCGACTGCCGTGAGAACTCCCAAAACGGCGCCCTTGGAAACGGGTTCTGGTGATTGTTGCGGACGGGGCTGTGGCAAAACGCCCGTACCCCTGGTCTCGATTTCTTCAGCCGGTTTTTCGACAACCTGCTCTCGTACCGGCTCTTTTGGCTTTTCCGGCGCGGGTGTAGGTGCGCGCTCTTTTTTGATTCCCAGGTCTTTTTGAGCAGTGGTCTGCCCATCTGGCCGAGCTTTCTTTTTACTGCGAACGCGCTTTTTCTTCTTTTTCTTATTTGAGCTTTTCGACTTCTTCTTGGCAGTCGGCTTACTGACAACAGCTTTGTCTGCCTTTGCTTCTTTCTTCTCTTCGGTTGCCTCGGCTTTAGCCGGCACCTCATCAGACTTCTTCTCGTCACCCTTGGCCTTGGTTTCCGCATCCACAGGCAAGATGGCAAAAGGAGCTGTGGGCTCTCGTCCTAAGCTCGGCCAACCAGCAATGCCTAAGTCAAGTGGAGGCGCTGCAACGCGAAACGCACCGTTGTCCAACTTGATCAATTCGTATAGCGCGTCGTCATTGGCTTCGCCGCGCACAATGACCTTTTCAAGATCACCAGTACGGTACTGAATCTCCGAGTTTTCATCCCCGTGGTCAATCGTAATGGTACAAGTCAGCGCGTTGTCCTCGCAGTGACGCATCAAGTCCACCAACGACACCTCGGAGAGTGTTCCTTCAAATCTAGCGGATTCGCCAAGGTTGCCCTGCAGATCTGGAAGCTTTTGACAGAGCGTATAGGTCCCATCAGAAAGCGCAACCATGTCCTTCACAGCCTGGCGCCCATCTGCTCCGTCAAAGGAAGCGATATCTACAGCGCCGGCGCGGATTTCAATCACCCCATCTTTTCCATTCGCCGAAACCATCAAGGTTCCCGTGATTAGATGTTTATGGCACGCGTCAAGAACCTCTTTGAGTGGGGTTTCAAAGAGTGACCCATCAACTTGATTCTCCGACACGTGACTCGAAAGCGACATAGCCACTCTATTTAGGCCTAAAAGTGAGGAAAACGCCATATTCCAAGAGCCGAAATCCATCAAGTTGAGCTTGGCGAGAACTCCAACTATCCTCTACTGGTGCCAAAAACATACGCCGCAAGCGATTTCTTTACTCTTGATGAGTTCCAACACCGGGCGCTTTTTGAAGGCACCGAGAACGCATGGAATGCGCTCGGCGCCAATCTCAAGGCCTATATAGCAGCCGAGATTAAGCCGGGATCCCGCGGGACGATCATGGATGGTGCCGTTGTGGAGGACAACGTTCAAATTGGCGAAGGCTCGGTAATCGAGCCGGGCGCGTTCGTAAAAGGTCCAACCATTATTGGAAACAACTGCGAAATTCGCCATGGCGCCTATATTCGTGGCAACACTCTAGTGGGGAACAAATGCGTCGTTGGCCACACGACCGAAGTTAAAGGATCAGTTTTTCTGGACGGGTCAAAGGCCGGCCATTTTGCCTACGTGGGCGACTCTATCTTGGGAAACGGCGTGAATTTAGGCGCGGGAACTAAACTGGCCAATTTCAAGTTAACCGGAGACGAGATCTCGATACTCTTGGACGGCGCACGAGCCGGCACGGGCATGCGTAAGTTAGGAGCCATCCTAGGTGACGGCTGTCAAACCGGCTGTAACTCTGTGACTAGCCCTGGGACATTGCTTGGCAGAAAGACTTTCGTATACCCATGCATGTCAATCCGAGCTGGGCACTACCCCGACTCAAGCCGGCTACGCTAGCACCTACTTGGGCAGGTGCTGAGCGACGATGGATTTGTCGTTAGACAAAAACAGGTAGGGTGTTCCGCTTTTCGCTGTCATGGGAATTCCGTACCCGACATCTTTGCGTTCTTTATTTCGGCGCATGGCGAATTCAGCTTCCGTAAGGACCGACACTGGAAGTCCTGAAGGGCCTCTCTCAATCACGATAGCATCTCGTGAAAAATCTACTTGCCCAACGTTCCTGGCAGTTCGGACGATCCCAAAAGGAAGTGCATCAATCTCGGCTTCACGAAGGAACCCGTCCCAAGGATTTGGACCGCCAGGCGTACCGTCACGTACCATCTCTAGAACGTATTCGTCGTTCGTCATGGGAGTTAAGCCGCCCTCAACTTTTCGAGCCTCAGAACGCCAGACAAAATCTTGAGCGTCTCTTGCGAACAGCTGAAACAACCGCAGACCATAAACTTCGCCAAGCAGTTTAACTTCAACCGGTATCTCCAATATGACACCAGCCTTCTTGCCAGTGTACTGATACAAGGCGGAGCGCAGAAAACCCTCGACGCTCACGGAACCAGGCGTGGCCGCTAAATCCAATTTCAGGCAAGCATCAAATGCGTCAGAGCGGGCCTTCATCGATGGAAACGAGTATTCCGAGACGATCGCAGCACAACCTCTCTTATGAAGTGCCTCCGTTGGCTTGGCATCGCCCCCCGGAAAGAACTCCGCCTTAACCACCTCTTCTTCTTCGACGTCGTTTTCAGTGGAACCCGTGTTGCCTGCGGACTCCTCAACCCTCAGGCTTGCCTCTTCCGTAAGTTGCGCGGAAACCTCGTTGCAACCCTGAGCAGCAACAGCGCACACAAGTAGCAGGAAACGAACTTTTCGTGGACTAACCATCCGGTACTTTGGTGCAAACGAAGTACCACGGCGCAAATCCCGAATACGACTCGGCAAACATGTGCCAACCCGGCACGCCATGGCGACAGGTGAATCCGCTCCGTGCCCAGAACCCAGAAGTTTCCCGGGTAAAAATTACAGAGAGCTGACGGTGAGTTTATCGTGTGGCATGGAGACTGCTTCGGTTGAATTTCGCAATGTCTTTCCGAAGTGGAACTCAAGCTGTGCTCGTCTCTGCGATTGTGCTCGGCATCAGTGCCACCGCGGGTTGCCATGCCCCCGAGGACGGTGCTTTGTTCGGGACTTCATCTAAGCTCTCCCTGTCCAAAGAGTTAGCAGAGAAGAATGATCCTCTTGGAAAGTGGCTTTTTGAGCAAGTGGACTCTGATCCCGATGCCCCCCTGACTCTCGATTACCTTGACGTGATTTTGGGGCTAGCAACATCGCAAGGATGCCCGAAGAGCTCCATTCGCACGTTTGTCATCTTTGATGACCTGATTGCGGGCGACTCTTTCCCACGCTTAGTTTCCACGGTTTGCTCCGACAATCTGTCCAAGGCAAGCCGTTTTTTTATCAGCGCCTCTTTTGAAAAAGCAAATCGATTTGGCGCTGGCACTGGCGAAATAGACACACAAGCTCTCGAGCTCTTTGCGTGGGACAAGGCCGAAAAAAGATATGTCTTTTACACGATCGAGTCGACAGGGTTTGACGATGAAGTGGAAGTCGAGATCGAACCAGAGCGCTGCATGCAATGCCACACAACGCCGGCCGACCTGAGCGCATTCGGAACTTTAACAAACAACCAGACGATGCCTGCGCTCCCTATTATGAATGAGCTCGTGCAACCTTGGAGCCACTGGGTATCGGAGCCCTCCTTTCCAAATCACGGATTCGGAAACATACCGACCGAAATCACGAGCAAGCCCTCTTACACCGAAATCGTCACTGACTTTCCTGGAACCGCAAACCAACTTGAAAAGATTATTCGTGCTGGTCAGAAAAAGGTCGTAAGCGCTCGTGCTAGTCTCAGGCGAAACCCAGCCGATCTAGACCAAACGCTAAGCCTACTGCGACCTCTTTTCTGTGACGAGCAAATCAACTACATCGCTGAAGACTTCGACAGCGGTTTTTACCATCACTCAGCACTTGTCGACCCCGGCATCCCCAAACTTTTCCGAAGTGTAAAATCAGGCTGGCCGTGGACTTGGGCCAACCAAGAACGCATGCGTATCTCCACAAACGCGGGTACCCCCGTGGCGATGATTCCTGTCCGCGGCGAAGCCGACATCGCTATGGAATCTAGACTGGTCTCGTCTGGGGTGATCTCTGCTCTCGATGCATTGCAAATTCGTGCCCTCGACTGGCAGAACCCAGTTCTTTCAGAATTCCGCTGCAATCTTTTCAAGAAAGCCGTCGAGAGCTTCGAAACCCCAGGGCATCAACCCGACTTTTCTGGAGTTCCCAGCAACGAGGAAGCAGTCGATTTGGTGCTGGACGAGATTTTAGGGGTCGCGAAGGTAAGCCCCCTGCGAGGAATAGGCGGTGAAAGCCAACTCCTGACTATTCCCTTAGCCGACGAGACAATCGTGGCGCTGGCTCTTGAGGCCGCATCGACGGGAACACTCGTAGACGCTTCCTGCGAAACAGACGGCTTTTGCCTCCAGACTTTGGACGATTGGGGCAATGAAATAGACGCTCTGATAAAGAACACGGAAAACCTCCAAGAAGCCAGAACGGCCCTTGAAGAACGTAGAGACAACGCCCTTTGCCAAGTGCTGCGGACCGTCACCCCGGCTGACCACAGATTCTCTTCTTCAGATTTCCCTATCCGGTTCCCAAACCGTCCAGCGCTTCCCAAAGTTGATTGCCAGTAAAAGAGAACCAGTGGCTCCCCCACTGTGAACACGTGATAACGGCAATTTGCGCAAGTTACTAGAAACCCAGAATTTCGTGCCTTGGCGCACGATTTGTAACTAGGCCCATTGTGTGTTGATTCACACCTTCGCTAAAAAGGATGGTGCTTATGCTCAAAACAATCGCTCTTGCTTCGTTATTCCTTCTCGTCCCACTTTCCACTGCCTGTGTCTCTGGCGGTGGCGGCAGAGGCGCACCCGCGGTCGAGCGGGGGAAATTCTTCGGTCATGACCTGAGAAATACGCAGGACATTGTATTTGTACTCGACCTCAGTGGCTCGATGAGCGGCCAATCCGGGACCATCGTCGAACAAGCCGGTACAAGCATCGGCGCAAAAGCTGCAGGTGCCCTGACCGGCTCGCTTCTAGGCCGACGCTCCGGGCGAGCGGTACGAAACAGAGTCAGCGACCTGAATAAAAAGATTGAGAAAGTAAAACTCCACTTGATCGCCAGCCTCACAGGGTTGCCTCCTGGGGCGCGCTTCAACCTTGTGCTTTTCTCCGGCAGGGTTCAAACCTTAAGTCCAGCCATGATCCCGGCGAACGGATTAAGTGTCGCAGCCGTATCAGCCTTCGTCGAACGCCTTCAAGAAGGAGGCAGCACCAACATGTTCCAGGCGATGGAAGCAGCCTTTTTTCAAGACGCCACGCAAATCGTACTTCTCACGGACGGTTTGCCAACCTCATCGTCTCCAGGTGCAATTCTTGACCTTGCACAGAGGTATAACGCAGATCGAAGGCTGACCATTTCGACCGTAGGCGTTGGCGGAGATCAGGCACGCGATTTTCTCGCTACTTTGGCGCAAGAAAATGGCGGTTCGTTCTCAATGTATTTCTAAGCATCCTTTTCCTTCGATGCATGGTGAGCCGCAACGATAGGGGCTAGCTTGCCCATAACATGCTTGGCGACTAACCGCTTTCCGGGCGCTAAGGTGTGCGAGAGTCCGTTGAGCAGGACCAGGGTTCGGGCAATTAGAATAAAATGACCCGGTATCTCGCCTAGCGAACGTCGTACGCTTTCGAAGGTCTCCCTGTGCTCCGCATACTGCCCCATCAAGCCTTGGACAAGTGGGACGAAGTTCTTGGCTCCGTCCTCGTCAATGGTGATTCCCAGCCGGCCAGCCGCTTCAACGATGGCCGGGTTATCCTTTTTCATGCCAGCCACGATGAGAGCCGCCATTCCTTCAGCAAACCCCTCGGGCAGTTCTTTTGCTAGACCGAAGTCAAGCACGGAAATCGTCCCATCGTCAGCTACTAGGATATTCCCAGGATGAGGATCCCCGTGAAAGAAACCCAGCTTGAAAATCATCCAGCAGAAAACGTCTGCGACCCGCTCCGCCAAGTCTTGCAAGTCAACTCCCTCGTGCTCCCGCGCACGAGAAATAGGCACCCCCGCCATATGCTCTAAAACGAGCACCCGCTGAGAATGTTCAATCACGCGAGGAACCCGGACGGTTCCCTCCCACTTGCCGTCAATTGCCTGGCGGACTCTTTCGGTGGATTCCGCTTCCCTCACAAAGTCCAGTTCAAGTTCCACGAAACGCGCAACCTCTTCTGCAAGATGACGCAAATCAAGCCCCCAATGGAGAATCCGTACAAGGTGAACCACGAAGCGAAAAATTTTCAAATCGAGAGGAAACAGCTTTCTCGCTTCGGGATACTGTATTTTTAGAATCACCTCGCGACCAGCGGACGTGGTCGCCCGATGTACTTGAGCTAGCGAAGCTGCCGCCAGTGGTTGCTCCTCAATCTTCGAAAACACTTCATCCGTTGAGCGCCCCAATTCCTTTGAAACATGTGCTTGAAAAACCGAAAACGGTCTTGCCGGAACGCTGTCTTGAAGTCCGCGCAACGGTTCCAGCAACGCGGCGGGGAAAAAGTCAGCTCGAGACCCCATCATCTGTCCGCATTTCACGTAGGCCCCTCCTAAACCGACAGCCAGGTTGTAGAGTGTTTCACCCGTTTTCCGGTGGGCCTTCTCCCAAGCCTGCGGAGATGGTTTGATCCCAGGCAGGCACCGCCGAAACCGTAACCATTGGTAACGGAACACTCCGAAGAGAATTGGAAATCCGGTGCGAAGCACTCGGTACAACCGATATTGCCGGAGGGCGTTATCCATCGGAGTCGCTAGGATACACCGCCAAACCAGGCAACCTAAGTGCGCAAGATCAATTCAAGATTCCCCCGGCGAGATTTTTTTCCTTTGCTAGACTTACATGTACCCACTTGGGCGCACCTCCTCTATCTGTTTAATATTAAATGAGTAAAACCATTCCTGAGCTTCGTGTTGGTAGCATCTTAGACGGACGCTACCGAATTCTCCGTCGTCTGGCGGTGGGCTCGATGGGTGCGGTTTACCGGGGTGAACGGCTCAAACTCGGCCGTCCGGTCGCAATCAAGTTTCTCCATCCTCAAATTGAAGCAGAGCCCCAGTTCAAGGAACGGTTCGAGCGAGAAGCCTTGGCTATGAGCCAACTTGCTCACCCGAACTGTGTGTCGGTCATCGATTTTGGCCGCAGCAACGGCGCCCCCTACATCGTAATGGATTTCGCGGAAGGAAAGTCTTTGCAGGACGTACTGGCGCAGGGACGTTTGGTGCCCGCTCGTGCAGTCGCTCTCTCTAGGCAAATTCTCGCCGGGCTCGAACACGCTCACCGACAGGGAGTTGTCCATCGAGACATAAAGCCGTCAAACGTCATGTTGACGGAATACCCCCTCTGCGGCGAAGTCGCTCGCCTGGTAGATTTTGGATTGGCAGCTCTTCGCGGGAAGCGGAAGCGGCGCGAGATCACAAATTCGGAAGTTGTTGTGGGAACGCCAAGCTACATGTCCCCAGAACAAACTCGTGGTCATTCTGTCGATCGCCGTTCGGATGTGTATGGGCTCGGTGTTGTCCTTTTCCAAATGCTCACCGGGCAACGTCCATTCGAAGCGGACGATACTTTACAAATGTTGCGGCTACATCAAGAGGCTCCAATTCCAAATCTAGGGGACCGGGTTGTAGGAGTAAAATACTCTTTGAAGCTGCAGCAGGTCGTTCGACGGTCTCTTGCCAAGAGCCCCGACGATAGATTCCCGAGTGCCCTCGCCTTCGCAGAAGCGCTCTCGGATGTGCCGGAAGCCAGTTCCACACGAAAAAGCCCGACGCTGCACAAATTTCAAGCGTATAAGCCCACACCCTCGCTTTCGATTCTTCAATTGCCCACGCATCGCCGCAAATGGCTGGCAGTGGCTGCGGTGTTCACTCTTTTTATCGCTGGTGGTTCAGTTGCACTCAAAAAGTTACGCTCAGACCAGTCCGTTGCGCACAAGTCACCACCGGTTGAAGAAACGGTCGACGAGATAAAGCTTGTAGTAGCACCAGAGCCAGAAGTCACCCCTGTGGCGATTCCCAACACAGTCCCCGTCGCGGACGAACTAGCCGAGACCGACGAGGAAGTGGTTGAGGTACCAGCAGATGCCGAACCTGCTGCAGAGCCGATAGCGGAACCGGTGCCGGTTCAGGAAGCGGTCGCACAGGTTACAACGGACCCCGAAACTGCCGAAATTGGAAACGCAGAATCCGACGCCATGATCTTGGCAAGACCGCCAGAGATGAAGAATGCAGTACAGGCGCGCGCCGCTTTCAAAGCAGGCTTTAGGGTTCAAGCTTTGGAAGCTCTCGAGCAAATGCGGCGCGATCGTCCCAAACTAGCTCCCATATCACTCGCACTCGGAGATCTGTATTTTGAGAATGGCCAGAAGGTCAAAGCATTAAAACGATACAAACGCGCAATCGACCAGGACCGCTCATTCAAGAAGAGGCGAGTGCTGCAGAAGAACGTAATCAGCGCCCTTGCGGACAAGAAAACCAAATGGATCGCTCGTCGTATTATCCTTTATCAGCTCAAAGATCGCGCTGCCAGTCGGTTGCGCCGGGCTTCCAAGCGGGCGGACGACCCATTGCTTCGCGATGAAGCGGGCAAATTGCACGCCCGACTTATCCGTTAAGACTACTGCGTAGGAAGCTGGTACAGAGGTGGGCGACTACGAAGATATGCCGCGATACCTACCCGTTCTTCTGCGGTCACATCCCACCTGTGGACGCCTTTATTGGGCATGTACTCGCGAACCTCACCGGTCTCAGGGTCTCGAATAGATATCCCAATACCGTCTACCGCAGTACGAAGAATTTCTTCATCTGACAGATCCGCCAGAAAGGCGGTGGAATGCGCCTGAAGTTCATCATGACAGCTCGCACAGGACCGGCGGGAATCAGAGTTCGGATTTGCAGGGTTATTGTACCGTTCGGTGCCGAGCTCGACGTCCTCAGGCGTATAACTGTTTACGATAAGCTCTGCCGAAAATGTCACACCGTTCAGCGTCCCCTCAACGGCCGTGGCCCCTACACCCTCCGCGCGAAAGAATACGGCGGTGACGGTCACGCCCAGCGGCACCTGGGAGCTCTCTACGGGTACCGAGGTAACGAACGAAGCCACGCCAGCGTCGACAACTTGGAAGTCATCTGTCTCCGTGATGGGGCCAACGAAAGCTAGGGGCACTTGATAGTCATTAGCGCCATCAAAGCCGCTTGTAAACGTCAGCTGGCCCCCAGATTGGGACCGGATACTCGTCCACCCTTCTACGTCAAAAATACTTACTTCACTAGCGCAAGCAGCCAGGGAGAACCCTATCAAAAGACAGAGAACAGCCTCTCTGGCGTGCTCGACTAGCAACAGTCAACCCTACTGCCCAGGCAGCTGAGCGGTCGGCGGCTGGGAGCGAAGATAAGCTGCAATCCCAGCTCTCTCCGCCTCCGTTACATCCCAGGTGTGGACGCCGTTATTCGGCAGGTAGCTCTCGAGCTCACCAGTCGTAATATTCCTACGCTGGATAGCCGTGCCTTCAACTGCTGTTTGAACGATTTCTGCATCGGTTAGGTCGGCCAGGAAAGCAGTCGAGTGATTTAGCAAATCTCCCTGTCCGTGACAGCTTGTACACGCGCGACGTAAATCAGCATTTGCATTTGCTGGGTTTTCATAGCGCTCCTCGCCAACCTGAACGTCTGCTTCGTTGTAGCCAATGACATTGATATTCGCTGTGTAAGAGGTCCCGTTGACTACGCCGGTAATGGTTGTGTTTCCTGGAGCTTGAGAGGCAACCAAAACTGCGTTGACAGTTATGCCTGACGGAATCAAGGCGTTGTCAATCGGGATCGTCAAAGTCGCAGCCGCTACGTTAGTGTCGGCAATCGTAAAATCTTCAAGAGTTACTCCGTCACCTACAAAGGCGAGAGGGACAACAAAAGGACGAGTTCCATCCGTAAAGCCAGCATTGTAAGTAATCGTCTGACCCGGAACGGAACGAAGCGTCGCCCATCCTTCGAAGTCGAAGACACCACCGTCGCCGCCGCCACCACCGTCTCCACCGCTGCTGCCACAAGCAGTGAGAGCGCTAACCAAGAGAACAGAGACCCAAAATTTTCCTTTTCCCATCGTGGCCAAATCTCTCACAGGCCTGCCCCTTAGTGCAACTTGCGTGCGCCTACAAGAAAGCCTTTGTCCGCGACCTCTTGGCGCACGGCTGCTCGACCGGCCCCTCCCGAGCGAGCCCTGCCCTCCGGAAATCACTGATTTCATAAAAGCTTCGCTGGGACCGCCACTTGCTTAACAACTTCTAAACTATCACTAAGATTTTTTCCAAGGACGTAATCAATGATTCGTAAAGCACTTTTTCTCGCCTCCGGCATTCTTCTAGGCTTCAGCTGTCAACCCACTTCCAAACTCGGACAGCTCGGGCAACAAGAGCAGATTCCCCCACACGAGAGCCGAAAGACGCTTTTCCCTTTTGCTGAGTTGGTTTCCGCTTTCGACCAAGCCGTTCAACCGGGCGAGAGCTTTGGTATGCCAGCAGATAAGATCCCTTACCCGGACACCTACTGGCCCATGATTGACAACGGGCTCTTGGTCAATTGGCTCGAAAAAGACGGAACTCTCTGCGAAACCGTACCAACCGACAGCGCCAAAGCCATCGCGCGCTTCGGCCGCGATGTCACCCCCGACGACGACGACGACGAAGTTCACGCTTGCAACAATCCGCAACCTTCACCGCTCGAGAAAGTGATGGGCATCACACGACCGGAAAAACTTGCAGACGCGATGGCTTGGGAGCAACGTTTTCATGGCATTGACGTTCTCGGGGTCGCTCCTTGGTTCGGTCATTGTCCTGGCTGGGCTGGTTCCACTCATATCCATGCCCCCCTAGACGGCCCGGCATTCGCAAAATCCGACGGACTAGGCGGCCTGACCGGTTGCGCCCCTGGAGAACTCGGCTGTGTGAAATTTGAGATTGGCGACATCAACGCGCTTCAATCTGAAATTTTTGAAGGCGCAGAGTCGAAATTCATTGGCGCCCGCTGTGACAAAAAACTGGAAGACATACAACGCGATGAGTTCGGCAGAATCATCGATGAAGGCTGCGACGGCGTTAACTTCGGCGCCCTCTTGATTATCGCGGCGACGTCCTTTCAGCAGGAAGGTCGACCTTTTAACATCGACGCTCAAGAGGAATTCAACACCGCCGAGATTTGGAATCAGCCCGCGTTCCGCTACACGATTCACAGTTCTACTGGGCTCACAGAAACAGAAGCTTCAGAACGAGTGGCATCAGGTGCCCCTGAACGAGGCGACCGATTTGATGGCCGTACGTTGGCAAACTACTCAACCATCAATCCGAACGCCAAAGGTTGGGCTCTAGTAGACATGTCCCTTCACTGGGTAGCTGAGACCTCGGGCCCCAATACAGAGAGAGTTAGCGGCGCATTGACAGCTCAGAAGACCCGCATGGTGGGAATTGTCGAGCTGGACAAACCATTCGGAGAAGCCGGTGCGGAAATTATCGGCGGCGAGCTCTTGGATGACCCATTTGTCGGTGCGAGCCGTCTCAAGAATCAACCCTTTATTTGGGTAGCCGATGGCCCAAGTCCCGACGTGCCAGAATTCCAAGAGAGCCCAACCGTCAAAAGGCGACGTAACCCTTACTTGAAAGTGCCGCACGTAAACAAGCTCATTGAGCTATCGAGAGCCCAGTCGCTAAAGAGAGGCGACCGAGGGACCGACACAGAAAAAACGTGCAGTGACATCCAAGCCGAATTCGTAAGTTGTCTCGGTGGGCAGAGCGCATTCGAATGCGTATCTCAGTTAGGAAATGGCGATCACCAACAAGGTCTGACCATTCTTAAAGACTGCAACCTAGACTAAGAGCAAATAAGCAGGAACCAGTCGCCTTCGCGCAGGACGCGGAGGCGGCTTTTTTATTGAATGGTAGCCAGCTCGGCCGCCATGTCCCCGTAAAAGGCAACTGAGTCGAAACCAGTGTCAGCATCCGAATAAGCCGTCGGCTCTTCAAGGTGGTCGCCCGGCAGACACCCACGGAAAGTGCTTCCAGCAAGGTCGGCACTCTGGACAGTCACAACACCATCGCTAGGTCGTCCTTCAAGTCCATGCGCCGTCACAAGTATGGTTGGCACCAGGATTGGGCGGAGAGAGTCGATAGTGCCGTTCCCCAGCAATTGACCACAAACACTAGCCGCGTCGCCGTTGACACGGCCGTTCACCGTACTCAAACCAGACCAAGACTGGTAAACGATTCCGGATCCCAAAATACTCGGAAACAAAGCGTTGAGCTCGGGCGAATGGTTCACCGACAAATCTCGCAAGGCCGCTTGAAGATCAAGATTGTCGGAGTCGACGCCAGTGAGAACGGCGAAGAGTTCCAACACAGCTGACTGTTGACCAAAAGTACCGGAAAGACCGAGTGCCGTATCGGCTAGCAGCGAGCCACCATGCGGAGTCGAAATTGTCGTGATGGAAGCAATTGCGTCCGGAAGCTGGCCCGCCACAAATCGAGAATCAAGACCACCCATCGAATGACCAACTAGGTGTACCTTGCTTGCACCAGTTTGAGTTACCACCGCCTGAACCTGGGCCGTTAACTGGGCGCCGCGTTCGGCAACGCTAGCAACGGGATTGACCTCGGTACGGATTACAGGCGCACCTGACTGAGCCATTGCCAAAGCAATGGAATCGGGAAAGCTCTGTGCGTTACCGCCGAAGCCATGAGCAAGAACAATTGGGTAAGCCCCCCCTAGGCCGCTCTGCCCTGAAGGCGACTGTCCCGGAGGTGGCGTAATATCCAGTTCTGGAACCACAAAGCCCCCGTCATCCTGAGAAACGCAGCCCCCGACCAAAAGCAAAAACGCTAATACCTTCCCCTTCTTCACATACCTATTAAACAGCAAAGAGTGTACCGGCGTGAGCCCTACTGTTTTCAACACCTTACAACGCCTAAACTGAGAGTGCTCTCCCCAATTTGCTTCATATTCTATACGGCCAAACATCGCAGAGGGTGTCCGTTGACGGCGACGAACCAGTGGGGTACCGATTGGACCGAGGTATTCCCTTTCACCCGCTCAAGGAAGAGACACGTATGAAAATCGGCGTTATTGGTTCAGGCTCCATCGGTCCCGACTTGGCTTATGGTTTTGTGTCGGCGTTAGCACGAGTGCCAGATGCCAAAGTGTTCTTGGTCGACATCAACCCAGACGCACTAAAAGCCGGCGTCGAACGGATTCGCGGATACGCGAAGAAGGGCCTCTCTCGGGGCAAACTCTCGCCCAAGGCCGTGGCAGCAATGGAAGCAGCGTTAACGCCTACCGACAAGATCGCTGACCTGGCTGAATGTAGCTATGTCTTAGAGGCGGCGTCAGAAAACCTCGATGTAAAAAAGAAGATTCTCGCCGACCTAGAATCGCACGTCGACAAATCCTGCCTTATTGGGTTTGCGACATCAGGATTGCCGAGAAAACAAATAGCGGCGTCGGCGAAACATCCTGAGCGTTGTTTCGTCAATCACCCATTTTTCCCAGCGTGGCGTGCCCTTCCCATCGAAGTAGTTAGCCCTGAGCCCGGGCCCCTCCATACGAAGATGATGAGCCTGTTAAAGAGACTTGGAAAAGTCCCGATTATGACGGCAGATGTGGAATGTTTTGCCGCCGACGATATCTTCTGTAACTACATCAGTGAGGCTGCTCGGATTGTCGCCGACAAAGTCGCGACGCCTGCACAGATTGACAGAATTGTCGATGATGCAATTGGTGGAGGTGGGCCTTTTGCCGTCATGGACCTTACGCGCGGCAATCTCTTGACGGTCCATTGCCAAGAACTCATGAAGAACGCGCCGACCGGAACCGAGTGGTTCAGTCCACCCAAGATCTTGAGCGAACAGGGAGACACTCTATGGCACGATAGAAAGAAACCAAGCGATCCTAGCTATGACGACGCGACCAAGAAAGCTGTTCTCGACAGAATTCTCGCCGTCCTTCTTGCTCGGACCTACTTCGTCACCGACGGAAAAATCTGCGCTCCCCTAGAACTCAACTGGATGACCCGTATGGCCCTCGGTTTCCGCAAAGGGCTCCTTGAAGTCGCAAACGATTTGGGTGCAGACAAAGTCAGCGATCTCTGCCGGGCGTACGCGGAGAAGAACCCTGGATTTGAGATCCCGAAGAGCATCCGAGAGAAAACCATTGGGCCACATCCGGCATACGTTCAACTGTCCCGTGTCGACAACGTGGGCGTCGTAACCATCTTCCGACCAGAGGTGAAAGGCGCGCTCTCTGCCAAGGCGATCGCCGAAGTCGATGCGTGCATGAAGAAGTTGACCGAAGAATCTTCTATCGTTGGCATTGTCTTTACTAGCTACGACGGCGGCCTAGCAGGAGCTGATATTGGAGAGCTGGCTGCGCTGCCCAACCCAGAAGCATGTAAGGCAATCTGCATGGCAAGCCACAAAGTCTTTGCCAGGATTGAAGATTCAGAGAAGCCGATTGTCGCCGCAGTAAACGGCCCCGTTTTAGGCGGAGGAGCAGAGATTTCCATGGCGTGTCATGCGCGGGTTGTTGGTAAACAGCTTATCCTTGGCCAACCAGAAGTAAACCTGGGGATCATCCCTGGATACGGTGGCAGCCAACGCCTCCCTCGACTGATCGGCCCTGAACGCGCCAATCAAGTGCTACGAGATGCCACGACTTTGAACGCCGAACAAGCATGTGAACTAGGATGGGGACACAAAAGGCCAGTAGCTGACCCGTTGGCAAGCGCTATCGAGTTGGTAAAAGCCGTCGCTTCAGGCAAAGAGAAGTTGCAGCGAATTAATCCCGCACCCGTTGTATTTACGGCACCCGTGGCTCAAATTGACATAGGCCATAGGTCAAAACGCATCGACGAAATTCTCGCTAGGGTAATTAACCAGGGCTGGAAGAAAGAACTCAAGGAAGGGCTACTAGAAGAAGCTCAGGGCTTCGCCGACTGCAAAGACACTGTTGATATGGATATTGGAATGAAAAACTTTGTACAAAATGGCCCCCGAGTACCTGCTTCCTTCCTCCACGAATAGGAAACCCCAATGGCAAAAGAACAAATCGTAATTCTGGATGGCGCACGGCGTACCCCTCGAGCAGACATTCTCGTCAAGAACCGAGAGCCAGGTCTTTTTTCTCACCTTTCCACAACGCAGCTCGGCGGCCGCGCTATTGCAGCCACACTTAAAAACACAAAAGTAGATCCTGGTCTCATTGGCCACGCCGTTATGGGCATGGCTCAGCACAGTCACCGCGACTCTATTTACGCGGCGAAAGGCATGGCCTGGCGTGGAGGCCTCGGGAAAGATGTCCCGGCACTCACGGTAGCAAGAATTTGTGGCAGCGGAGCTGAGGCCATTTCCGTGGGAGCTGAGATGCTTCTAGCTGGTCTTCGAACCGACCCGAAGCGACCATTCCTTATGGTTGGCGGCGCGGAAAGCATGCAATACCCATTCACGCTTTACGGAATGCGTGGAAAGCACGTGGGTCCCTCAGTTCAAAAGTACGGCCCCATCGACACCAGCCGCCTTCCCAAAGGCACGCATCTTCAAGACATGCTGCTCATGAGCCTCTACGATCCGTCGGCCAAACTCGCAATGGCGAACACGGGCGAAGAGCTCGGTCGTCGCTACAAAATCACCAGAGAAATGGCAGACGAATTTGGCTACCGATCTCAAAAACTAGCACGTGAATCAAGAGACGCTGGTTGGTTCACAGAGGAGACGGCCAAGGGGGAAGGAATTCAAGCGGATGGCACCCGGGTCACCGTCGAACACGACACCCATATCATGGACGACGTCTCTATTGCCAAAATGCGGCGTTTACCACCAGCCTTCGAGCCAGGCGGTATAGTGACCGCCGGCAACGCGAGCGCAGTTGTCGACGGAGCAGCGGCTATGGTGATTGCCAAAGAGAGCGACGCAGAAAAAAACGGTTGCGAACCTCTAGCCAAAGTCGTCGGTTACGGCGTTGCGGCGTGCGATTCCAAGATCATGGGATGGGGCCCGGTCCCAGCAACGAAACAAGCCCTCGCCTCGGCAGGCATCAAGGGTTCAGATATCGACCAAGTGGAACTCAACGAAGCGTTCGCTCCACAGGCCCTTGCCGTCATCCGAGATTTTGGTGAAATGGGCATTGCACCAGAGAAGGTCAACCCAATGGGTGGAGCGATTGCACTTGGTCATCCTCTTGGAGCAACGGGCGCCATTTTAACATTGACGTGTGCCTACGCCCTTCGCCGAACACAGAAAACGTACGGACTCGTCACCATGTGCATCGGCGGTGGGCAGGGAATCTCTCTTATCCTTAAGCGCGCCTAGTCAAACTTCTTCGTCAGCGAAAGCTTGGAGGTCGGCAATATTTTCGACCCCAAGCAGCCACATGAGCAACCGGTCAAACCCGAGCGCAATCCCAGCCGACTCCGGCATCCCCTCTTCGAGAGCACGAAGAAATTTTCGATCAAGAGGGCGCGGCGGCTGTCCTAACTCTGCTAGCCGTTTCCGATCGGCATCAAAGCGACGTTGCTGCTCACGCGCGCACGTCAACTCACCAAAGGCATTTGCCAACTCCAACCCATTTGCATAAAGCTCAAAACGTTCCACAACCGGGCGATTGGATATCTGCCGAGCCAAAGCCGAAAGGGGCAACGGCCACTCGGTAACGAAAACCGGCTCACACAACCTCTTCAGTGCTGGCTCTACTCTATCTAGAAATGCACAGAAGAAGATGTCGTCCCACTCTTCCGCTTGCCCGACATCAACCCCACTCGCTTTTACCTTCTCCGCCAATTGTTTGGCCGACTCGTCACCGATGACATCGACATGAGAAAACTGGCGCATCGCTTCGCGTACCGTGATTCGTTTCCACTTCCCAGGCGCAGAAGGCAACCCCATAGCAACACGTAGATAACTAACAAGCCCTTCAACGTCATCCATCAGGCTCTCAAGTCGTGGTTCTGCCCGGTACCACTCGACCATGGTGAACTCTTTGGAATGGTGAATGCCCGCCTCGTCGTCTCGAAAGCAGCGACAAACTGAAAAAATACGTGGCATCCCGGCGGCTAGAAGCCGTTTAAGATGAAACTCAGGGGACGTGATCAACCAACCATCGCTACCGACACGGATAGGACGTAAATGGGGTTCCATACCCGGCGCCCTTACGAGATGCGGCGGCTCTATTTCAACAAAGTCTTGTTTAGCAAAGTAGCTTCGCAATCCCTGCAGAGCTTTGCTGCGAGCACGCAACAGCTCCATCCTCGCGGGACCCAGCCTCGAGGTTTCTGTTTCAGACAACTGATTAGCCAAGACAGACTACTGCTTAACTCGTTCCACGTAGGAATTGGTGCGAGTGTCAATGCGGAGCTTGTCGCCCTCGTTAATGAATAGTGGAACCTGAACCTCTGCACCAGTTTCTACAGTGGCAGGCTTGGTGACATTGCCCGAAGAATCGCCACGCGCCCCTGGCTCAGTGGATGTCACTTCAAGGATAACGAAATTGGGAAGAGAAACCCCGACCGCGCGCTCATTGAAGAAAAGCACTTGGACACCAAGGTTATCTTTAAGAAAGTTCGCATCGTTCCCGACGACCTTCTCAAGGACGGTCACCTGCTCGTAGCTCTGTCCATCCATGAATACAAAGTCATCGCCCTCTTTGTAGAGAAATTGCATATCCTTCTCTTCAACATTGGCGGGTTCGAGTTTTTCGCCGGAACGGATGTTCTTCTCGATAACAGCCCCAGTTAAAAGGTTTTTGAATTTCGTCCTGGTAAATGCGGTCCCCTTCCCGGGTTTCACAAACTGAAACTCCACAACCGTAAAAGGGTTGCCATCCATGAGTACCTTGAGGCCCTTGCGAATATCAGACGTGTCGTACATGGGCGTCCCGCATAACACGCTTTTGCAACCAGCTGCCAGCCCCTGCTCTCAGAGCTAAGCCGTAGAACTACCAAAAATTCCGTTACTTGGCTGAGTTGGCCGTGTAAAGTCGTGAATCCCAAAAGGGATCAAAGCATGTGGCCCTCCAGCAAAAAAACGCAGCCGTGAAGACGAAACCGACCCCAAAGATCTCGATCGTAGGAGCTGGTGGACTTGGCGGCCCCATTGCCCTTGGGCTCTCCGCCACCTTGAAGTGCGACCTTCAGATCTTTGATCCAGATCTCATAGAACTTTCAAACCTCCACCGGCAGATACAATTCGACACACGCGATATTGGCAAACCCAAAGCGTCTGTTCTCGCCGAGAAACTGATCGGCAGAGGTCACCCGGAAGAGCGTGTAAGCGCATTCAACCAAGAATTCACAGAGGCCACAGCCCACTTAATTGCCGCCCCTGCTTCCCGCGGAGCACGCCAAATCGTGATCGAGGCTTCCGACTCCCTTGAGACCAAGTTCACAGTCAACGACATCACGAAGTCTCTCTCAATACCCACCGTGATCTCGGCCCTAAGCGGATACGTGGGGCATGTCTTCCAATTATTTCCAGGCTCCGCTTGTTATCGTTGCCTGTTCGAGTCGGTTCCAGACGAACGACCGACGACCTGCGCAACGGACGGAGTACTAGGGCCAGCCGTTGGGATTATCGCAGCGGAAGCGATCCGTCTTGTACTTGACACCCTTGAAGGGAGTAGCAGCGGACCAAAGGGCACTCTCTCGTCGTTTGGTGACCTCCGCCAGAATACAACTCCTAGAATTATACACTTCAGCAAAAGGCCAGATTGTACATCTTGTAGCCAAACGTCTGGTTCGATGGAGCGTCGTGATGCTGTCTGACAAACAGATACGACGGTATTCACGCCACATCCTTCTCCACGACATTGGGGGAGTCGGCCAAGAGAAGCTACTTTCCTCCACCGTTGAGCTCACCTTGTCGCCAGACGCCATTGGTTCCTGGGCCGCCCTTCCGCTGTTGGTAGCTGGAGGCATTGGCTCGATTCGCATCGTATCAGACCCGCGCCAAACCATCGGTGACACTGAAATCCGTTTCTGTACTGCGCTATCTGCCGGCCATCTTGGCTCTCCCTATGGCGGAATCGTCAAGGTATTCGAAAATATCAACCCAGACTGCAAGCTCGCTTTTTTTCCTCAAGCTAAGCCAAGTGGATCCACCCTTCCTTTTGTTGTGTCAGACACAGGAAAAAAACCGCAAGAAGTAGGTGCTATTGCATCGGCAACCGCTTTTCAACTTCTACACAAGGTAGCGACCGCTTAATGAAACAACTACCACAAGTGCCAAGAGCGATTTTGGCAAAAGTCTATGAAGCAGCAATGTCGTCATTCCCGGAAGAATGTTGCGGCTGGCTTGCCGGCCCGAAGGGCTCGGATGAAATTTCCCTGCTTAGAGAGTGCGAAAACACAGAAGCACCGGAAAACCGGAGGCGAGCATTTGCTCTTGGGCCAACAGATTTATTCGCTATCAACAAGAGCTTCGAGAGCAGAACTCCAGCGAAGGTGTTTTACCACTCACACCCAAATGGACGCGCGTTTCTTTCCCAAGTAGACATAGAAGCTGCCATCAGCCCTTGGGGTGATTCTCCAACCTACCCACTCGCCCAGCTCGTGATTGCCGTCGACAAAACCGGCATCAAGGAAACAGCTATGTTTTCATGGGACGAATCCGAAAAAACCTTTGTGGAGATTCCCGCAGAATGAGCGATTTGGGTTTCGTCATCGCATCCGCGCCTGAAAGGCGGGATCTAGAGACAGTCCAAGCGCTTGCTTCGGCCGCGGTCCAAAGAGGTCACACTGTTTCTGTTTTCCTTATGAGCGAAGCCGTTCGTGCTCTTCCTGGCCATAGAGCAATGGTGGCCCTGGCAGAATTGGGCGCAGACCTTGTTGCGTGTGGCCAAAGTCTAGAACGCCACGACATCAGAGACCTGGGGCCAGCCAGTCTGGGAAGCCAGGACGATCACGCTCGTTTGGCAGACCAGGCACGACGCATGGTGACCTTCACATGACAAAGAAAAGTATTTTGGTCTGGGTTCGAAGTCCGGAAGAAGACAAGCACAAAGAAGCCCTTCGCGCTGCTGTGGGGCTGTGCCTGCGAGGCGCCGCCGTCTCCGTTCATTTCTCTTCAGAGTTTTCAGAGAATGTCATTACAAGTCGTGCTGCAAAGACCCTTGCAGATCTCGGAATCCCCCTCCCTCCTCCTTCCAATGCGGCTCCGCCTAGTTACACTTCTGCCGACATAGTGGAGGTTTGGTAATGCGAAGCACGTTGCACCTCTACCGAGACTCGCCCCCTGCCAACCTTCCCAAACCGAACCGCGCCGTCGTCATCCGACACGCAGATGGCGGTCTTCCTGTATTCGAAGATAACGACGAAGTTACGAGGGAAATCACGGCCGACGACGTCTTAGACGCCATTTTCGAAACGGAGCGGACCATTGTCTGGTGACACCTTGGATTTGCGGGGCGAAACCTGTCCATACACCTTTGTGCGCGCCAAGCTCCGTTTGGAGAAGCTCCGGCCCGGAGACGAACTGACGATTGTGGTCGACAGCCCAACGGCAAGCGTAAACGTTCCCCGCAGCATCACCGAATGGGGGCAAGAGGTCACGGCGGTCGAACCCGAGCTCAACACCTGGAAAATCAAAGTGCTAAAACGTACTGATGAAACCTCTGGGTGAACCAATCCCATCCATGATACCCCCTCCCTTGTGAATCAGGCCCTGGACACTCCCGCGCCGCTTGATGCAAAGCTGGAATCGCTACGCTCCCTGCTTCGCGGGTACGGGTCTGTCTTGGTTGCGTTTTCCGGTGGGGTCGATTCAGCATTTCTTCTGCGGGTCGCGTCCGATGAGCTAAAGGAAAACTGCCACGCTCTTACCTGTGTTTCCGTGACCATGGCGCAAAGAGAGGCTGCAGACGCAAAGGCCTTTGCGGCGGAACTGGGACTTGGCGACCGCCACCACGTTCTTTCCTCCAATGAAATTAAGCGGGAAAACTTTGCTCAAAACCCACTCAACCGCTGCGCACTTTGCAAAACCGAACTCATGGAGTTGGCCCAACCTCTGTCCAATAAAATCGGAATCAAAAATATCGCACTGGGTACCAACATGGATGACCTAGGGGACTTTCGACCTGGCATCGCCGCAGCAAGGGAGCGCGGCGCTGTATCGCCACTGGTCGAGGCTGGTTTCACCAAGGACGAGATTCGAAACGCATCGCGATTTTTGGGTCTACGAACCTGGGACAAACCTCAACTTGCATGTCTTTCTTCTCGCTTTCCCTTCGGGACAGAGATCACCGAAGAACGTCTTCGCAGGGTCGACAGCCTTGAGGACAAACTTCGGGACCTCGGTTTCACGCAACTCCGGGTCCGTTTCCACGAAGAAATCGCTAGAATTGAGCTGCCAGAAAAGGACATTTCGCGGGCGGTTGCTCCCGAAATACGTAAGGAAATCGCGGAAGCCGGAAAACTCCTCGATTTTCGTCACGTAACTATTGACCTACAGCCGTTCAAATCGGGCTCGCTCAACCCTGAGAACTTGATACAATTAACCAGGTAGGGGGGGAGATGCGTTCTTCCGTCCTCGGAGGAGCAGATGGTTCGTTGGGGGGGGATATTGTTAGTGGCTATGGGTACGTTTGTGCCGAATGCCAGCGGTGCACCTAGCCGCGGCTCCCTTGCGTCCGAGACAAGGCCGATAAGAGCTGAGGCACCTGCCCGATCAGAAAAAAGGTCAAAAGGGGGAAAGAAGGCCGCCTACCTTGCCTCCAAACTCGAGAAAGAGGCCCCCCGGGCTCCCATTGTTGCAAGAGGCCCGTTTTTCGCTTCTTCTGGTAATCCAACGCCAGCAAGAACCGCCGAGGACGTCATCAATATTTACAATAAGTGGACTCACGAGTTCGTGGCAGTAGATGCAGCCACTGCCGATGCGCTAGAAGTAGATGCAGACACGTTTTTTCGTTGCCATTTCACAGGCGAGCCCAAAGAACTCGATCCGCGACTGGTTCGGAATCTCGTCCTTGCAGCACGCCATTTCAACGTCAACCGCGTCAACGTCATTTCAGGCTACAGAGCCCCTAAATACAATCTGATTTTACGAAAGAAGGGCCGGCAAGTGGCTCGAGAAAGCCAACACACCCAAGGCAACGCGATTGACTTCCGCCTGCCTGGTGTTCCGATCCGTAAACTCTACCGATGGGTGAAGAAGCGACGGCTCGGCGGTGTTGGTTTTTACGCCAAGAGCCACTTCATACACATGGATACCGGGCCGATCCGTACTTGGACCGGCCGATAGCGATTACCGCAGGCCTACTCGGCTCTGCTGTTGCCCACATCCGTAGTGGATACGAAATTCACGTACTTCACGCTGACCAGCTACTGTCGTGGACGAGTTGCTGCCATCGGTTATTTCGTGGCTTTGGCTCGATGCCACACCACTGCTCTGGCTCCGGCTGTCTACGTAACCACCGTTTCTAGTTCTGCCTACGTCAGTTGAAGAAGTAGACTGGCTAGCCGCTTGCTGGTCCGTACGACCAACGCGCTGTTCCGTGTAGTCACCGTAGGTGTTTTGGTACTGCTCTTGTCCAACGACAACGCGCTCTTTCCGAGTAATGCGGTAATTCCCTGGTCCGCAATGAGCCGCCATTTGGCTATGAGCGTGCTCCATAGCTTTGTTTTCGGCACCCTTGAGAGTGAGTACGCCACCCACTTCGTCCTGGTAGTGGACCTGAGCGCTACCGATACAGCCTGTAGCAAGAAGGGAGATTGCGAGAAGAGAGGATTTGATGAGGCGAGTATTCATGCCGCTCTTTTGAGCAACCCGCGTGCCTATTTCACAAAAGGGAGCAAACCCTTCTGTTTCTCAATTGTTAAGCACAAAGCCACCGAATTTCGGTGGGGGTCCCTCCCCCAACAAGTAGTCGACAGTTCACAACATCGACTGGGTGTGATCATCCACACCTAACCTAAGTTTCACCCGCGATTGCTAGTTCTTTGGTGGACCATCGCGCCCAAGTAAGACGCTCCTCATCATATGCCCCCCGGCGCTGTGCCCGTAGAATTGGGTCTCAGCTCGCCGGTGGGCGGCGCACAGCCTCCTAGTTAAAGTACGGCGACAATGCGGCGTCAATCCGCTGTACGAGGTCGTCTTCAATCGCCTTTTCTGGTCCGACTAAGAAACCAGCGTTGAATACAATCTCAGCCCTCGCCTGCTTTAATAGCGTGAGTGCCTGAACGGTCTGGTTCGCCTTAAGGATGTCCACCATGGACCGCCTAGTATCGAAACTCCGTACTCCGTCCTCATTGACTAGGTTTCCATGAACCTGCCCGAGGATGTCGGCGATAAGTGCAGCATCTGGAGGCGGGTTGTTAGCGAAAATCCCGCGAAGCTCTGGCGGGTCCAAGAGCAGGCGATTTAGCACGAAACGTCCAAGTTTATCGGCAAACGCCCCGTAGAAGGGATTATTCGTTAAGATTTGCGGATCCAGCGGCGTCCGAGCCTTTTCAATAGCCAGGTTCCAGGCTCGCATCCTGTCCGCCTCCGTTGGAGCGGCACGAACAAATCCGAGAACCGAATTGGTGGTTCTATTCTGCCAAACCGGAATGTCCAAACCGATGTCGAGAAGAAGCCCCCAAACAAGGTCGTAAAGAACCATATGCGAATCCACTAGCGGATCGGCACCTTCGTCGAAGCGCTCGCAGTAAGGATCAAGGGCAACACCACCATCAGTACAGAAAAGCTGGGTAGGCAAGTCTGGGTTAATCCCGTAGAGGTACTGAATAGCGGAAATATCGTACTCGCCGATACCAGGTCGAAGAATTGAATCAGTCGAAACCAGGTAATCCATAGCTGAAGTGCTTGGTGGCACCAAAGACCCCTTGAAATTGTGCCGAAGCCCCAAGGTATGGCCAATCTCGTGCGCGACTACTTGCTGAAGAATACGCTCGACTTTTTCTTTCTTCGTAAGCTGAACCGACTCATCCTTGGCAAGACGGCGCAATGCATGCATTGCATCGCTTACGTGCATATCGCATAGAGGGCGTGTAGCCATGGGGCCCCATCCCATGCCGGAAAGACGAGGACGCGCGTTGGGATCACCGTCGCCGCCTGGCTCAACGTCCACGTCGTCAACTTCTGAGTTATGCGCCCCTTCTAAGAACACAGCACTCAGGTAAACACTCGCACCGCGAATTTCTCCGGTTGCTGGATTGTTTCGCCAGTTTGCGAACGCAAACCCCGCCGTGGGATCGAGATCGATAATAAAGAAATTCTTGTCGTCTTGGCCCATATCCTCGTCGGGCTCTGCAACTCGAGCAGAAAGAACCTTGAAGCCGAACGCGTTGTTCCATTCTTCAATTCCCTTCTTAATAGTTCCCACAATATCGTAATCCGCGTATTCGGGATTCGCAGCCAAGGTGAGTACCTCGCGTGAGATAAGCCACTCAATGGGCTCCATCCCCTCTTTTACTGCCCACTTCGCTGCTCGTCTCTCCACGTTACCGGTGTTGGGAACCAGAATTGGCGGCGCTTCAAAGTAATGCGGCGCTAAAGGCATTTGGGTTGGTTCATACGCTTCGCTCTCTTTGTACCGGCGCAAACCGATGCCGAGGGTTCCAGAAAGGCGGAACGGGTTTTCCCAAAGCTCCCAAGCCGCATCGTCAAACTCTGTGGTGTAGCCGGTGAACACATGCTCGTACGTGACACCATCGTCGATAATGCGGTAGTTGTGCAGGTAAGAAAGCTCTACATCAACGCGAGCGCCATATCCGGTTCCGAACATGTCACCAATAACAGAGAACTCATTAAGCCCATTGGTTGGATCAATCAACACGTAGTTCTCCGAACCGGGAATCACATTAAACGGTGCGTAATCAGTTACCAGCGGGAATGCATCAATTAGAATATCGGGATCAAACAAGTCGCTAACGGCTTTGCGACCGTCGGCGTCAACAATGAACAGCTTTTCGTTCTGAATACGGAAGGTAACTACCTTGGTATCCAGGGAGCTAGCGGCTCCTCCAAAGACGGCACCCGGAAACATGTCGCGCATGTACGCTGACAGGAACCACTTATTGCCAAGCTCATTCTTGTTGATGGCAAGGTAGAAATTCTTGGGACCATCCGCACTGAGAAGCGTCGACTGTTTGACGCCTAAACCGTTGAAGGCTTCGACTGCCTCGTCGGCCGTCATGGCGCCATGACGCTCAATGGCTACAAATGGGTCACCATCAAGAGACGCACCTATTTGAGGAACCTCACCTGGGTTACAAGCTAGGCAAAAAAACGATACAGCAGCGCTCAGCGCAGAAAAATTACGCAAATGTCCTCCTAAAGACAGCACACACAGACAAACAACACACAAGGCCCAGCACAGGCCACGACCCCTTAATACCGTACTAATCCGGAAAAGCGCAAGATGGATTTGTTAGGCCATCACGCCCATAGGCGACAAGGCCCTATTCTTTACACGCAGCAGCGACTGACTTGATTTCGCTCATGCTGTCACAACCAAAAGTCCCGAGACTATCGCAGAGAAAGTCCACACATTCCGCGTCAAGACCTTCGCAGGTTTGAATGACGGAAAGAACCTCACTATGACTGTCGCACCCAAAAGTACCAAGTCTATCGCATATAGAATTAACACAGCCCCCATCGAAGATCCCGCGACATTCTATTGCCACAGTCGTCACTTCGCTCAGTGAGTCGCATCCAAACGTGCCGAGCTTGTCACAGGCATTATTCAAACAGTCTGCGCCATGGTTGCCTTTGCAAGACTTCAGTACCGTTTTCACTTCACTTTGGGAATCGCAGCCGAAAGTACCAAGTCTATCGCAAGCAGCGTCAAAACACGCGTTGGCATCAGGCTTCGGAAGGCACTGTTCTTTCTTGAAGGAAATAGTGTCTGCCTTTGATGAAAGCTGCGTAAGTAAATAATCCTCCACCATCAGATCGAGATCAGATGAAAGAACCCCCTCCGAAAAAGGCTCCTCGAAGCCCTCCTCGCAAGCGGAGACAAGACTTAGTACCAAGACAGCAAAAACACATACCAATTTTCCCATGCCTCGTTCTTAGCAGGAGCGGCCTAAGCCACGTGCATACGAATTTCTTATTCGCCTATAAGGGCAAAGACGCGTCCACCTATTCGAGAGAAGCAGGTGTTTCGAGAGAAGTAGGCGTTGGAAGGAGCGAGGCCTCCTGTCCCTCTTCAAAGACGCCAAGAAGCCAACCTAGGGTAGCGGGTAAAACAGGTTCTTCGTCTCGTTTGACGAAAGCGCGCGGCGCTTGGTGTAGCCCTCGTTTTGCTTTGGCAGGCATTGTTACGACCCGCCTTAGGCCGACCTGAGGCGCAGGTGCGACAGTTGGGCCAGGCTGTTTAGCGATGCCACGAATTCGGTGGGACTTTACGCGAGCCCGTACATGGGGACGCTGACGGTATGGTTGCTGTACCGTGGTTTTTCTTTGGTTCGCTTTTTTCCTACGCTTCTTGACACCAGCCTGAGCACCTTCGCTCACCAGCAAGAAACAGAGTGCGCTCAATATAAGGAACAACCGACTCACGCATCGGGTAAATGCATAATGTGATCCCAGTCAAAACGACTGAAAATCCGGCCAACTCTCCATCCAATCGACCTAGCCGAGCCGGCCAGAGTGCTAGCCGTAGAGCCTAATTACAAACAGCCTCAGCTGGGTCAACATGGCACTTAAGACACATTCGGCCTGCTTTGGCTCGAAGGTTCTTGCAACGACGCGAAGACGCCCACCCTGCAGGGTGCGGGTTCACATTGAACGGCCCTGACTGAGCGGTATGGCAATTCGTGCAGAAACTTTCCTGGTGACATGAAGCGCACTGCTTGATGTTGCGCTGTGCCTGAAAGGAATGATGGTTGGGTCCCCGCGGTCCGATATTGAGATTCGGGGAATACTCAACCCAGCCGGTGGGATGAAACGCTTGCGTTTTCGGCTCTAGCAAGGGCCCGAACTCGGTCCCCTTCCCGTCTGGCGAGACGCCGCTACGGCTATGGCACCCAATGCAGAACGTTTGGCTTCGGTGACATGATGAGCAGTTGGGCGCGTTCCTTCGGGCGTCCATCTGGTGCATATTCACGTAGTCATTGCCATGAAAGTCGAGAGGCTTTTGCACACCGTTATGGCAGCTCACACAGAACTGCTTCTGGTGGCAGCTGTCGCAAAATTTCGGATCGTTTTGAGCTACGTACTTGTGGTTCGTGCGAAATGCATCGTTATGAGTCGCACCACGGATGGACCCAGACGGTTTAAGGACGCCGGTTTCGTACTTCGTTCGCACCTTGCCGCCAACACCCTGTTTGTGACAGGTGGTGCAGGCATCAGGCGCTTTCCTACCTTCGTGGCACTGCAAACAAAGCCCCATCTTTGGCAATTGCGCCTTCGTCGCCAGTCCGACTTTCTCCTTGGCTAGGTCGCCATGACAGGTCTCGCAGGCAATTTTTTTGGAGACGTGCACTTTGTGATTGAAGTCTAAGTTTGGCGGTGGAATCACAACCCGAGCGACCGGTTGCCCCGGCTTGAATCCGACATGACAAGAAGCGCAGTTGGCAGGAGGCACGCCTTTTTCCACTGGCTGGTTGGGCTGTTCGCGATCAATCGCGTGACAATCCGAACAGGTTTCTTCCTTCGGGATCAAAGAATCAGCGGAAGAGACCGAGGTTGCAGCGCCGCCGTGACAGTCCAAGCACTCAGCGCCGGCTTCCGTTATGTGGAAACTATGATTGAAGCGGAGTGGAACTTGCTGCGGCGGGAAAATCACGTCGGACACAGGGTCCGCCGCGTAGTACTTTTTGAGGGGAGCGGCAACAGCAACAGCTCCAAGTGCCATCGCCAGAACGATACCTGCCACACGAATGTTTTTTGTACTGCGTCTCATTACTGCCGCCCTCCCGCGTACGCGAGATCCAAGATGGCCCAAAGTCGAAACCGACCATCCGATATTTGGTTAAAAGTTTGCTCTGCTGTCAGCCGTAACCCCATTCCTTGGTAGAAACGATATGTGGCACCAGCTTGGATCCCCAGAGTAAGCGCCTCTAGGTTCTCGCGAAGATCCTCTTTAAAGTCGATTACGCTCACCCGACCTGCGAAAGAAAGGGGCGAACTAACCCGCCACGTCGCCGAACCGCTACCGCCAGTTCGGCGTCCGCCATACCCATCTTCGTGAAACAGTTGAAGACGCGCAATTTTGTCGCGCCCATGACGATAGCGGGCTCCTAGCTCCGCTCCCAGAGCGTGTTCCTTCTCATCTAAGTCAAATGTTCCAGCATCTTCGCTATCGTACTGTCGCCCCCACCCTCGAACGTACCCGCTCACCGGAACAGACGTGGGACGAACAGCATAGGTCAATCGCAGATCCGTATAAGGCTCGGTAGAGAAGACGTTGAAGATCGAGTCGCCGTCGAACGTCGGGTACAGATAGTAAGCCTCCACATCTGCACTGTGCACTCCGTACCGCCCGCGAACGCCCGCGGTGTATTCATCAATCAGACCGTGCAAAGCACTATAACGACCAGCGAGAAACGGAGTGACACGCACCTTGCCGTCGGAAAAACGCAACGGAGCCCGCAGCGTCCAAGAAAGATGTTCCTCATTCACCCCGTATCGCGGAGATTGATCTTCTTCGCTTGGGTAAGAATCTGGCGTACTTGAAACCGAACGTCGGTAGACTAGGCGCCCAATCAGCCAGGACAGACCTCGGGTTTCTATCGCTGCGCCGAAAGTGGGCATCAAATTCTCGCGATCGGGACAATTATCAAAGACGTCGTTCTCATTCACCGCACGCCAGAGTCCTTGCGCAGGCGTCATCCCGGGCGTGTACGCGAGACAATTTGAACCCGAGGTGCCGTCGGGCTCAAAAACATTCGACCCTAAAACGGAGTCATCTCTAACCCGCAAGCCACCAAACGCCTCGACGGTGATTGGCCATGGAGTGTGATAGCGGACTTTCGCGCCGTCTAGACTCCACCAGTCCAGAGAATCCACCTCCATCAGCCTTCCGATATAAGCATCAATTCGCCCGTCCCACAGTCCCTCTATTGCCGCATAGGCGTAGAGAACATCAAGGGCCGCGTGACTAGCACCCAGCTCAGGAATTAAATTTCTAGCCGTAAAGCTAAGTCCTCCACCACTTCCCGGTGCGTCGCTTAGTGAAATATTTCCTTGCGTATAGTTCCCGAAATCATGGTCGACTCGAAGGTAGGACTGGAAGGAAATCCGGGGGCCATCGTGCTTTCTTCCGTCGCTCCTCGCTTCCTCTCCAAAACCCCACATAGAAAGCGTCAATGCTTGGGTTAGACGGAAACGATTGAGGGACAATGAGGGTTGCGAAAACCGAACGGAACGCAACTGATTCGTTTGCCCAATGGTCTCGGACCGCACGTGAAACTCGTAGGCTTCCGCTCGCGGCGTTTGCACGCAGAGCAAGAAACACACAACCGCCACCCCTACACAAAAGTATCGGTTCGCAAATCGAACGAGCACTCGGAGACACTAGACGCGAAAACGCAACAGATCAAGGGTTCAGTGTGCCCGTACTCGTTCCAAAATAGGGATCAATTCATTCAAAACACGGTGGACCTCTTCTTCCGTGTTTCCCTCCCCAAAGCTAAACCGAACCGCCTCTTTCGCTTGTTCTGGCTCAATACCGGTCGCAAGAAGGACAGCGGAAGGAGCAACAGATCCCGAAGTACATGCGGAGCCTGTGGACGCAGAGATCCCAACCAGGTCAAGGGCTTGCACTAGCACCCCTCCTTTACAACCTGTAAACCCAACGTTAACGGTTGAAAGTAACCTGGGGCCAACACCGTGATCGCGGGCACCCAAGCCAACCAAGCCTTTCAAAAGTATTTTACCGAGCGAGCTCGCTTTCTCACTACCCGGCAACACACCGTCAATTATTCGCGAACAAGCTCCGCCAAAACCAACCACACCAACGACGTTTTCCGTCCCCGCGCGCCGCCCCCGCTCTTGATGCCCGCTTGGCCAAATCGGCTCCACATCAACACCGGGCCCAAGCACGAGTGCTCCTACTCCTTTGGGGCCATAAATTTTGTGAGCAGACAGTGCGATTCCATCCGCGCCAGACAGTGACCCCATTGGTAGTTTGCCAAAAGACTGCACCGCGTCCACAAAGAGTGCTGCTCCGGCCGCTCGCGAAAGAGAGAGAACCTCCTCAACCTGCGTAACGCTTCCCAACTCGTGGTTCACGTGACTTACCGCGACCAGCGCTAGGCCGCCCTCAGATGCCTTGGAGAGCGAACTGAGATCCAAATGTCCTCCATGGTCAACGCGACCGAAAACTACTTCCGCCCCCTCCGATCGCAATCCAGTTATTGAATCCATGACGGCCGTATGCGCTGTGGGATCAATCCACACGCGTGGCGGTTGACCAGCAGCAACTTGCCGCTTGAACAGACCGAGTACCCCGAGACAACAAGCTTCGGTGCCGCTAGCGGTGAAGATCACCCGATCAGAGTGCGACTCAACGCCACGGGCGACCGCAGCACGTGCGGACTCAACGCAGTCGCGAGAGCGTCGACCCTCGAAATGTATACTCGACGGATTTCCGAGCTCAGAAAAAGCCCTCATCATCGCCGCGCTAACGTCGGGGTGAAGAGGCGTCGAAGCGTTGTGGTCTAGATAAATGCGTTGTGGCCGCGGTTTCATGAAAATTGCATGGGGTAATTTGACTTCTTAAGGCGTAGAGCGGGATCATCTGACCTGTGGCTGATACGGGTTCCATACTCCTCAGCGCGGGGATGATTACCGCGGACCAACTAGCAGCCGCCCGAGAAAAAACTCGGCAGGATGGTGGGACCATCGCGGAATACCTCGTTCTAAGTCAAGCAATCGGGGACGAGGAACTTACGATGTTCTATCGGCGCCAGCTCATGGTTCCCAGAGTAAATCCAGACCAGCTAGCTCAAATCAAAGACAGGTTGATTCGACTGGTTCCGGAGGACATGGCGGCGGAATTTCGAGTTGTCCCTGTTTCCCTCGACCACGATCAGAATCTCACCATAGCCATGTCCGATCCTGGGCACGTCGCGGCGGTTGATGAGCTCGGATTTTTCACAGGCTCTTACATAGTTCGGGCCGTCGCCACCCAGGCGCAGTTAGCTTGGTGCTTAGCCCACTACTACGGTCACCTCACACCTTTGGGCAAAACCCTTCTCAACGAGGATCAGGAGCTTCCTAACGTTCAGACACCAAACGTCGTCGTGCAACCGGAGTCCACTCAAGAATCAACAACGCCTAGCGAGCCAGAGAAAAGTGAGGCCCAAGCTGAGGCCCCATTGAAACCTCGCTCGGGCGAGGTCATTGCCAGTGGCACAGACCGCGATGTGTCTAAGCGGGCGCCGTCGGTGGTTATTGACCAATCAGCGTTAGAGGAGCTGGGCACCGACTCCAAGCCAATCCTTCTTAAAAGAAAAGAAGATGACGTCGTACTTCTCACCGACAAGAAACCTTCGGGTCGCAAGAAACGACCGACTACACTGCCACCAGAACCTCCCTCCTCAAGTCCTGAAAAGATCGAAGAAGAAGCAACTTCTACCTTCGAGGACATACAAAAGGCATCCGAGAACCTGGTGCATACGCTTCGCGAACTCGAGGGAGCCAATACCCGTGACGACATTATCAACACTCTGATTCGCCACCTCAAGAATGACTGCGAGCGGGTCGCATTCTTTGTTATTCGCTCAGGAAACCTCCAAGTCTTCACTTCCTCCGAGGTCCCAGAACCCAAAGGAAAAGATGCAAAGTCAGCAACTCTTTCTATAGAGACGGAATCCACACTGCAAGAGTTGATCGACACCCAGCTACCTCTTCACGGGCCACTGAAAGACGCACCTTCTAGAGATTTTGTCGGTGCGATTTTCGGTTCCGATCCATCAAGGCGTTCCGTCGTGGTTCCTATCGCGCTAAAGAACAAAGTCGTTGGACTTCTTTACGGCGACAAAGAACGTCACCCTCTTGAAACTCAGCACGTGGCTACCGCAGCTCGCGCAGCGGGGCTTGCGTTTGAGCGCCTGGTTAGAGTGAAGCGAGAGTCTTCTACGACTCAGGAGTAAGAGTAAGCGGCGCGACAAAAGAAGCCGCTTTTGGCATCGCTGGCAGCGCCCATTTTTTCGCTACGCCACTGATACAAGAACTGAAAGCGTTGTTTAGCTTTGGAGTAGACCCAGCGCGAGTCACTCTGCCGCTGGTCGCGTAACTCACCTTGAATTTCACGGTAACGGTTCTTGCCTGAAGGCTCGAATCGTTCTTGAGTGCACGGCGGTAACATTGGGTCATAGGATTTCGCGCCTTTTTGACTGAGGCTACAAATTTCTTGTAGAGCTCTTCGTCTTTGGCGTTCCCGACAACCTTGGTCTCACCGCTTCTTTTCGTGCTCGCGTTCGGCCCTTTTCCACCAGTAATCGAAAGAATCCCACCGGCACCGTTTATATTTACGACGACTTCGCTTCCATCTTCCTCGCCTCGCGAAGCAAGTTCTGTCTCAAGTTGAGAGCGAATCTTCGCTGCATCTGATAGTGATGCTTCGCAGGCCTCCAGTTTTCCCGCAAGAGCGGCATCAGTGCCCGTGGCCTCCTTCCCTTTACAACTCCCAAGAGCTAGAGGAACAAGGATGACAACGGCCGATGCGATTGAGGTGATTTTCATTGCTTGAACTCCATTTCATTATGCCACCAGTAAGCGGCCGCAAGCTATTGAGCGGCGGCTTTCTTGTGCTGCTTGGATAGCGCTTTTTGAGCATGTTCACGTACACCGTTCTGGCTGCGCGAATCTCGTGAGACAAATGTCACAAGCTCCCGCTCTGCATCAGCTCCATTTTGCAGAAGAAGATCGAGCGCAGTTCCAACCACCCCTGGGTCTTTTGCATACCTAGGATCTGCACGATGAATTGTCACGAAAGCTCTTACCGAAGAGATCTCTTTTCCATTTCCAATTTTTTGTAACGCAACAAGAACTTCCTCAAGCGCATCGTCGGAGACGGACGGATCTTCCAGCGCGTCTACCAAAGTCGAAACGGCGGACGTCAGATCGCTTTTTGACAGTTTATCTCGCGGGATTGCCCCCATTGCTTTCGCACAACTCAGTACGCACCGAGCATCTCCTTTGGCATTCATACCCGCGACAAGAAGTGGAACATCCTTGGAGTTTTTGCGACCGCTCAGACTCTGGCTTGCCTCTGCCACCAGCAAATCGTCGTATTCCCCTCCAGGGGTAGACATTTCTATCAGCGCAGCCGCAGCTTCTTGACTGGGAATCTCGCCCAATTTGCGAACCGCGAAATTCTTCATTCTACCAAAACGAGCGTCTCTGTCTCTGACAATAGCAACCAGGGACTCGACTCTGTTTTCTTCATTGCCAACCCAGGAAGCAGACAGCCTCCCTGCGTCTATGGTCGCACCGACAATTTTTTCTCCTAGTGTTCCGCGAGAAACAATTGCGCCGTCGCCAGGCCTCACCAAGAGAACCGCACCGTCACGTCCAACCGCGACGATGGTGTCACCAAATTGACCAGATGCCGAAATGGTGTTTCCAGGGTAGAGATAAACCCAAGAGAGCTTGCCTGTGCCCGGAACAACACCTGCTAGGTAGCGCTCCTCGTGAAACACCACGACGTCGCCTACAAAACCCTTCTTGCCTCGAGCCGCAGCCCAAAGAATACGGCGTCTATCGTAAGCAGAGTAGGAGGCCTGCACCGGATCAAAGCCGTTAAGACCGTATTGACTGTCGCTTAGAGCATCTGGTTTTTCGGAACGTAACGACCCACCGGCCCTGGTGCTAAGTTCGGCATCCCGACCCAAGCGGGAAAGCCCCCGTGGACCACCAGCGAAAACTCCTCTTTCCGTGGGCTCGACAAAATCTATTTCCGCATCTGTAACACGGTAACGCGAAAGGTATGCGCCGCTATCAGCATCAAGAACCACCACCCATTGTTTTTGTAGGGGCACGAAAACATATCCACGCCCTACCGCAGGTGCACCTATTTCCGAACCGCTAGAATGATTCCACAGTT
Source organism: uncultured Kofleriaceae bacterium (assembly GCA_964410875.1). Taxonomy (GTDB): domain Bacteria; phylum Myxococcota_A; class Polyangia; order Haliangiales; family Haliangiaceae; genus CAYPIX01. Next base: position 4,171 of record CAYPIX010000028.1, on the reverse strand, counting down.
CGTCTCCGTCCTCCGAAGCGTAGGCCCGGATCGTGCGTGTGCCCCCCCGGTTCACTAATACAACAAACCTCTCCGAATCAGAAGCCAAGCCAACGAGCTCACCCCCGAGCTCTTTTCTCCAGCGTTCCGCGCCGGAGTCAATCGCCCGTGCGATGAGAGAGCCCTTGCTTTCGTGAGCTACGTACTTTCCTGTTACCGCAACCCGAGAATCCACACGTGTTTTCTTAGTCCAGAGGCGCTTTTTCGATTTCACATCGAAAGCCACCAGGGCCCCGTCCGCAGTTTTGGCAAAGACCAGGGGCACCCCTTTTGCGTTCTTCGCTTTCTGGCCCAGTTCTTTGTTCAAAGTAGGCCCCAAAGCCCTGGGTGTTTTTTGAGGAGCTCCTAGCTCAAAAGCTGAAGGACCGCCGCATGCTGCGCAAACGATTAGCAAAGCAAGAAATGGTTTTCTTACACCCATTATTCGGACTGCTTTCGCCCAGGCGAAGAGAGCGACTCGAGCACCGCACTTGCCTCGTCGCGAGATTTCCGGTCTCCCACCTTGTCCTGGTTCGCGTACTCGTTCAAAACATTCCGCAGAACTGGAGTCCGGAGCTTGGCAATAGTTCGCACGATCTGCACACGTGCACCGTCAGGCCCGAACTCCTTACGAAGCAGCATAGCCCCTAACGCGGTTGCCAGAGGGCCATCCGGCAGGCTGCCGACCCGTTCGGCCAGTTTGCGCGCATCTTCTGCATCGCCCATAGACCCAAAAGCTCGACTCGCGTGGAGGTCGCCCGCCTCTATAAGCCTCAACAGGGCTGGCATCGCACTGCGATCTTTAACCCGGCTTACATGTTCAATCGCGATAGATCGGACCGCTGGGCTTTTGTCTGAAAGTGCATAGCCTAAGCGTGCCACTGCTCGCTCATCGTCAATTTTCGCCAGTGCTTCGTACGCGGCTGCTCTCACACCCTGGTTGCGGTTTCTGCTGTAAACCACCAGCGTGTCGAAATTCTCGCTGCGAGCATTTTTCCCGAGCCCTTCGAGGGCTACGACCGCAACCTTAGGATGCAAACCCAAACTGAGTGCGGAAAGTAAGCCGCGAACAGCAGCCGCGCTCCCATCTTTACCTAGAGCGGCCGCGGCCGTTTCTGCGGCCTCGATATCACTTCCTAGAACTGCCACCGACCAGGCCTTCACTTGGCGTGGGCTTGCGCTTGCGGAACCGAGCCTCCAAGACACGCAGCAGACCATTGCGAGAGCGAAAATAATGGGTCTATTGACCATACGACTGTGGGGTGGGTTACCCCAGAAACCCTGTAAAATCAATTGCCAGACGGGTAACCAATTGCTCCTGAACGGAGGTGTTATTTCTTGGCTTTCCCCTCGCGCTCCGACTCACCCTCGGGCTCGTCCTTCGTGAAGTCGACCTCACCGGAGAATTTCTCCACTTTACCTGCTATCTCAAAAGTCGTGCTCGCTAGCTCCACTCGACGGTTTTCCACCACCATCCTTAGCCTCCGATTTACCCCAAAGGTCTTTCGTTCAAGGGTCAACTCGGACATGATCATTCGTTCGCCCCGCCTATCCAAATATTGTTCAAAACTAGCAACCATCTTCCGCGCCAATCCTGGCGTGACATCATAGAGCTTAATCGTTACTTCAAGATCATTTAGGGGACGAGCGAAGAATGCCGCAAAATAAACCTTCCAGCTTTGCGACTCCTTGTCTTCTTGAAATCGCTTGGTCTTCAGCTTGCGAAGAGCCTTGACGTAAGCCCTCACCGACTTTCCGCTTCTCGGCATACGCTTGGAAGAGACAATCACCTGACGCTTCAGAGAATTGGCGGGGTGTTTCTTTGCCAGGGCTTCCACCGGACACAAAAAGAGCCCTAGGGCGCAAAAAGGCAGAACCACTCGATTTAGCGACGTTGAAATCACTCTGTAAGGATAGCTACGAGTAAGAACAGGGGCAAACCCAATCGCCCCTCCCTTACCCTAAAGAGCGTTGCGTCCAGATACGCGAGTCGTGCCTTGGTTCACAGGTGAACCGAGAAGCTTTGCCAGTTCCGACCAAGCGACCTCTAATCGTTCAATATCTGTCGGCGGATTTCCCTGTTTCGCAAGTGCTAACACTTGCCGACCCAGCAATCGATACACCTCGAGGGGAACAGGTGGCAACGCTTCGAGATGCTTTGCAACGGTATTCACATCGCCTCTCTGAATTGGACCTGTAAGAGCCCCTTCGCAACCGCGCTCCCTTACCGAATCGAGCGTTCCCTGCGCAAGAGAAACCAATGCCGCGACACCCTTTTCTTTTTCAATGCCAGCTTTTGAAATCACCGTCCCGGCAACGTCAAGAAGTGCAACCAAGAAGTTGGACGCCATCGCTGCGGCAGCATGATAGAGAACCATTTGATTGCCATCGAGACGAAGAGCACTTCCTTCCACGGCTTCTACGAGTGCAAGCGCTTCCAAAACGCCGCGTTCATCCCCTTCGATCCCAAAAGTCGTTCCGGCCAAGCTGCGCATCGACTGCTGGGCTTCTGGCAAACTTCGAAGAGGATGCATGGTCGCCACCCCGCCCACCTTTTCCTTCACCGAAGAAAACACAGTTTCTGCGCTTGAAGCCCCCGAACAATGAAGCAATACATGCTTGCGGGTGATAAGCCCGGTCCCAACCAGTTTCTCCGCCACTTCGGCAATGGCATCATCGCGGACTGCAAGAACCACAACATCGGCTTCAAGAAGAAGGTCGGGTGGTGCCGCGGAGAAGGCGGCAACTCCACTGGTTGATCCTGCGACTCGGGCCGCCTGCCCATTGCGTGCCCAAAGACCCAGAACAGGCACTCCGCCCAAACGGAGGCCGCCTGCTAAAGAAGTTGCGACAGGACCTGCGCCCACCACAAAAGTATTTGGAGTTCGTTGCGTCAACGGTAGAGCTCGCGCTCGACGATATAGCGCAACACAGGGCGAGACAGAAGCCCGTCGGGAGACTCCCCGTTTTTTAACAACTTTCGTATTGCTGAAGAGGAGACCGGCGGTATTGCTACAGAGTTTTTCGTGTTTTCCGACGGATACCCCTCCCGCGCGATCACAAGAGGCGGAGCCTCTTCTTTGACTCGATCCCACCGGTGCCACTGCTCGGTTTCGAGCAGAATATCGCTGCCAATGACCCAACGAAACGCAAATCCCGGATGGCGTTTTTTTAGCTCAAGCACCGTATCCAGCGCCCTGCTGGTGGGTTGGTCCATCTCTTTTTCTATCGAGGAGACAGAAACTCGCCCTGAAAACAAACGTGCACTGAGTTGGCACATTTTTTCGCGTTCTTCAAACGCTGCCAGTTCTTTTCCAAACACATGGCGATACGTCGGTATCATCCACAACTCGTCTACGTCACAAGCCTCCAATACATAGAGCATCACCATCTGATGAGCTACATGGACAGGATTAAAACTGCCGCCGAACAACGCCACGGTCTTCACGAGTACAACAACCAATCCTGCCGGCGAGAGGAAAATGCTTCCTGCGCCGCAGCGTAGTGGGCGCATAACGCATCAAGAGATTGTCCAGCATCAATGCCATCCCGAAGCGCCGCGCTACCGGCCAGCAAATCCACCGCTGGCACATCATCCCTGAACTCGTAAGCGTCTTGTCGCCATGAGAATTTATCCGGCCATCCGTCACGGCAAGCCTTCAGGACCGCCACTCCCGTAGCGTATGGGAGAAATTCGTTTCTATCGACTACGTGGATTCCAACCCCATAGCATGCCTTCCCTGCAAACTTCTCGAAGGTTGGCGTAAACGTCGTTGGACGAAAGCGCACCCCCGGCAAACTCATGCGATTAAGTTCACTGCTCAGTTTGTATCCATCAATAAAAGGAGCACCTACGAGTTCAAAGGGCTTGGTTGTGCCTCGTCCCTCGGAAATATTCGTCCCCTCCAGAAGACACAGTCCTGGGTAAACAATCGCTGTATCGAGCGTTGGCATATTGGGCGACGGTTGCACCCAAGGCGCACCGGTCTCATCGAACCACATACTGCGAGTCCATCCGTTCATTTTGACGACTTCTAGCTCGCCTAGCCCTTCCTCGGCAAAAGCCATGGTAGCAATTTCGCCTGCCGTCATACCGTGACGATTGGGAACAGAACGCAAACCAACAAACGAACGAAACCCCTCCTCTATAGCG
>CAYPIX010000027.1:0-39994 GCA_964410875.1 uncultured Kofleriaceae bacterium | reverse complement strand
AAACCCAAGAACTCCACCCCAACTCTCACTGCCAAAGTCACCTGTCTTAGCCCAGCCCAGTAGCGTGCCACGAACCGCGATAACAATACTCCTTGCGTTCGCCATCGCGCCTTCTCGAGTTGCGAGTGCGCAGGATGATGAGATTCGCCTGACCGCGAGTCCAAAGGCCGGAGTGCTCCGAATCGGCGCCTTCGATAGCGCGAACACAGTCGCCACCGGCGGGGTCGGCATCGGAGTCGACTTCTGGTTTTCTGATTTGCTCTCACTAGGCGGAGAGGCCTCGTATCAAACGCGGTTCGATGCTCCTCTTGCCGGCGCAAGAATGGGTCGCGTCGGCGGCGATGGTTTTACACTGTATACCGACATCCAGGACGTGGAAGTCACCGCACGCGCGCGCATCCATGGTGACCGGTGGATGCCGTCGCGGCTGGTGAGATGGCACCCTTTCGTCGGTGTTCGCGCAGGCGCAGCATTTCAGGTTCTCGGTTCTCCGCAATTGTTCAGCAATGACGGGAAAAAAGGACCGATGGAAAGCTCACAAAAGAGACTCTTTCCCGCCCTCGGCGTAGAAGCCGGGACGACGTACCGCTTGAGCCGACGGATCGAGTTCGGTGCAGCAATCCAAACAACGTATTCAGGGTCGAATCGACAAACGGTGATGGGCGCCGTCGACGTCGCCTGGCTCTTTTTCTAGCGCCCCAGTTTCCGCACGGCATCACCCAAACGCCGCGCCAACCACTCGTGCAGAGCCACTCCGCGCGAGGTCCCCCCCATTGCGTCCGAAGGTACCCATGAGCCCACAAGAAAAGCAGCTGCGCGAACTCGTCGCCGATGAAGTTCAGCGACTCCTCACGCACACGCCCACCGAAACCATGAGCGCGGATCAAGTCGCCGTACTACTCGGCGTCGATCGCAAAACCGTATACGACTATTCGAATCGCGGACTGATTCCTTGTCGCAAACTTGGCAAAAGGCTGCTGTTCAGCCGACCCGCAGTTGTGGCATGGTTGCGCTGTGAGTCTGCGTTGCCGGAGCAAGGATGAATTAATGCCCGTACGACGTGACAATCGCGGCCGGTGGCTTTTTCGACATGTCGTTGAAGTGCCGAATGCTCAGTCCGGAAACACCCTCAAGAAGCGAATCTACGGAACGGCTCCTCGTGAAAACAACACGAAGGCCGCTGCGGAGAAGGCATTGCAAGATGCCATTCGACGGCTGCTTGCACCCCAAACTAGGACATCGAACGCTTCAACTTCTAAACGACGAAAGGAGGTGCCATCGTTTCGGCAATTCGCCAACGGACGGTTCCTAGAGTACACCGAAGCGAGAAACAAACCCTCAGAAGTGCTTAGCAAGCGATCTATCTTAAACCGACACTTGATCCCCTTCTTCGGCTCCATGCGCCTCGACGAGATCCGACCGATCGACATCGAGGACTACAAGCTAGAGAAGCTCAAGAACGGGCGGGTGGTTCGCAAGAAGGCTACCGGAGACGACAAACGGGATCAGGGTCTTTCGAAAAAGACGATCGACAACCACCTAATCCTTCTACGTCGTATCCTAAACGTTGCCCGCGAATGGGAACTCATAAAACGGACGCCGCGACATGAGCTCTATCGACCCAAGGATCCAGCATTTGATTTTCTGGATTTCGCAGAGGCAGATGAGATCATCGCTGCGGCACAAAGCCTACCGCCACATTTCTCACGCTCGAGTTTCTCTGTAGGAGATGGCGATTGGGGTCGAATGATCCTTTTCGCAATCCGTACGGGGCTGCGAGTCGGAGAAATTCTTGCTCTACGTTGGGACAATGTTGACCTGATTGCTGGCAAGATACATGTGTGCGAGTCGGTCACCCGAGACACCCTCGGAACCCCGAAGTCTGGCCGCGCGCGAGACGTGCCCCTTAGTCAGCAAGCGTTGAAGAGCCTGCGGAAGCAGCGTCACCTCCGTGGCGAGCAGGTCTTTTGCGATCTGGACGGGAAGCGTCTCATACGCGATCAGTGCGTGGGTCCCCTCGCTCAGGCTTGTCGCCGAGCACACCTTCGCAACATCACCTGGCACCAGCTACGGCATACGTTCGCATCCCATCTTGTGATGCGGGGCGTACCGCTCCGTTCGGTCCAGGAACTTCTGGGACACCAATCCATTGAGATGACCATGCGCTATGCACACCTAGCACCCGCGGCCCAAAGAGCTGCCGTTCAGGTACTCGACAATCCAGCTCCAGATTTCGAAACTGGAGAGGGAGCGCCGGGCGCGTGGCAGCAAAATGGCAGCAAATGAGAACCGAGTGCCACTCAATTCGGTCGTCGACGATCGTTAGTCCGAGTTCCGTGGCAGCAAAATGGCAGCAAATGCCAAAACCGACCAAATCGAGCACCGATACGAAAATGCCGAAAAGAAAAAACGCCTGGAAAACCAGACGTTTTGTTTCGTAGCGGGGGCTGGATTTGAACCAACGACCTTCGGGTTATGAGCCCGACGAGCTACCAGACTGCTCCACCCCGCATCAGGGTGCCGGACCTAATAGCGCGGCAGCTGCCGAAGTGTCAAGAGTAAGAACAAGCCCTTCGTGACAGCGCTTCATCGCCAGTCTGTGCAACAAGTAGACTGTCGTATACCCAGGCGACAATACACCAAAGGTGTCCGCGCCGAACGAGGGTAACCAAGTCCTTTTCCTCGCGACCCCAAGTGCTCCCAAAGACGAAAGCCCCAAACGTGCCCTCCAACCCCTTTCAACGAGAAATCGACGTCGCTTCTGAACTCGCCCGCGAGGGCGGACTGCTAGCGCTCAAGTACCGCAACGGCGACCTAGCGGTCGAAATGAAGCCTGGGGACGAACCCGTCACAGTCGCCGACAAAGCCTCTTCCGCACTCATCGTCAAAGGCCTAGAGAAAGCTTTTCCCGAGGACGTAATTATATCGGAAGAAAACGCTGATGACCTGCGGCGCTTAAAAGCCGAACGGGTTTGGTACGTAGATCCTATAGATGGCACCAAGGACTACATCCGAGGTGAAAGCGGCTTCTGCGTTATGATTGGACTCGCCATTGAACATCGGCCTCAGGTCGGCGTCGTCTACGGCCCGGCAACCGAGACTCTCTACTGGGGCGCCCCTGGGCACGGCGCCTGGATGAAACCAGACGGTGACCAAGCCATCTCAATTTCTGTGTCAAACCGAAACGACACGAAGAACATCAAACTTATCGCGTCAAAGTCACACCGAAACGCCACCATCGACAAAGTTAAAGCCGCCCTCGCAATCCAAGACGAGCAGAACATGGGCTCGATAGGCCTTAAGCTTGCCACCATAGCAGTGGGAGAACGAGACCTTTACGTCAACCCCACCAGTCGTTGTTCCAGCTGGGACACCTGCGGTCCCGAGGCTATCCTAGTTGCAGCCGGCGGACGCATGTCGGACATACACGGCGAGCTTCTTCGTTACGACGCCGACAAAACCCATCACCCCAAAGGCCTACTCGCCTCCAACTCACACCTGCACGACCACGCTGTGCAAAAAGTGTCGCCCCTGTTTCCGAGTCTGGACTCGCTCTAGACAACCAACGGTGCTACAGCTCTTTTTGTACTCGCCAAACTGCGTCGACAAACCAGTTGCGTCCATCAGCAAATTCACGCTGGACTTCGTACCCAGTCTCCCTGGCAAGCTCCTCGATGTCTTCGGGAAGATACTTGTACGAGTATTCCGTATGAATCGGCTCCCAGGCTTTGAATTCAAACTCACAAGCAAGCTTTTCAATTCTAACGGTCTGGCTTTCTAGGCTCACCAAATAACTCTTCATCGCACCCAAAAACACATCATAGGTGCCAAAGTGCCGAAACTTGGCCACATCAAAATCCCCACCCAACTCGCGATTGATTCGGGATAGCAAATTCAAATTAAATTCCGCCGTCACGCCCTCTCTATCGTTATAGGCGCTTAACAACACATCAATGTCCTTCTTCATGTCGAACCCAATCAGCACCAAGTCATCATGGGCCAAGGAATTCCAAAGACGGCGCAAAAACCCTTTCGCCAGCGGCTTGGTAAAATTACCCAAGTTTGATCCGAGAAAAAGCACAAGGTTCTGTCGTTTTTCCGGTGCACTCCCCAGCCAGCCCAACGCATCTCCATATTCGCAAACCAATCCTGAGATAGGTATATCCGGGCAATCTTTGCCGACAGTGTCCACCAAGGTCTTCATGGCTCCCTCTGAAATATCGACTGGAACATAGACAACATCCGCGCCAATCCTTTCCAGCTCTTTCAGAAGTACCACTGTTTTCGCGCCATCTCCTGCCCCTAGGTCGACGAGGTTAAACTTCTTTTTCAACATCTCCTGGCAAATTTCAGAGGCGTGTTTGGTTAGAACCTCCCTTTCACAGTCGGTGGGATAGTACTCATCGAGTGCCATGATCTTCCGGAACAGATCGGACCCGGCGTCGTTATAAAAATACTTGGAAGAAAGAGTCTTCGGCTCGCTCTTCAAACCAGTGAGGACGTCGAGAGCAAAATCATGAGACGAATCGCGAAACTGCTCGACGTCCTTGCTATCCAAGACCTTGTAACCTCGCGTAGCCATAAAGAGTTTGTACCGCGATTGCCCCCAGTACGTCCAACACCCGACGTAGCGTCCCCCGCGGCCACAAAATTCGTCTAAGAAACCGGAGTCTGCTATAGATGAAAAATGAAATTTTACGCGTTAGTTTTCAGCACAGTTTTTGCTCTTTCTTGTGGCGGCGACGACGACATCGGTGGCGGTGGCGGTGGCGACCCGGTGACAGAATTCGTCGCCTGTGGCGGTGACCTCCAGGGGACATGGGACCTCACGAGCAGTGCGTTCTCCGGGAACCCCGACTTCAGTATTGTTACGGGCTGCCCTGGTGCAACGGGGACCTTCTCGAGCTACATGCAAACTGGCACCCTAGACTTCGCGGCCAGTATGGACTTCACATTTGACACGACACTACGGGTCGACCTCAATTTCACAATCCCTGGCGAATGCGCGATTGAGGACGGCGTAAATGCTTGTAGCGAGTTAGACATCACAGAAGGTGGTATTTCGATGACATGCACCGGAGATATTGCCGACACATGCAACTGCACTCAGAACCTTGAAGAGATCGGCACGGAAGTCGGCACCTGGACGGCCTCCGGAAACTCATTGACGCTAGACGAAGGAGATGCTTTTGGATATTGCGTCGAAAACAACCAGCTCCAGATACGACTGGACGAAGAAGAGATCGACCTCAACGTGTTACTGACAGCCACCAGGCAGTAAGCGGCGCGATACTAACGCCCGGCGACTGTCATCTTTGACACCCGGAATGTTGGACAAGCGGTTGAGGTTCGCATGTCCAAGTCGTCGCCAACGCAATCTATTCGTTGCAAGAGGTCATCGAAGTTGGCTGAGATGGTTATTTCCGAAACCGGGAAGGCCAGCTCGCCATCTTCAATCCAAAACCCCTGCGCGCCACGGCTGAAATCACCGGTGACCGGGTTAAATCCAAACCCCATCATCGAGGTGACGTACAGCCCGTTTTTCACCTGACCGGTCACATCTTTCGCGGGAGTTTTGCCTGCCTTCATAATCAGGTTTGACGTGGTTGGTGCCGGCGCACCGCCAAGACCGCGCCCAGCAGAGCCTGTGGATTCCCTCCCCAGCTTGCGAGCACTGTAGACATCACAGAGAACGGTTTCCAACACCCCCGCATTGACTAGCGTGTTGTTTCTGGTCTGCAGGCCATCGCCATCAAACGGCCGTGAACCCGGCGCGCGCGGAATCAGCGGTTCGTCGACGATAGTCACTAGGTCGGAAGCGACCTTCGTACCTTCTCGCTCTAGCAGGTAAGAAGACTTTCGATAGAAGGAAGAACCGTTTGCAACGCTGAAAACCATCCCCACCAGCGAACGCCCCACTTCACGATCGAAGACCACTGGAACGTCACAGGTATCGACCTTTCGAGCACCAAGTTGTGCCAACGTCCGCCGTGCTGCTTCCTTGCCGACGGATTCCGGGCTATCTAGCTTGTCCAAGAATCGGTTAGCGGTCCACCATGAACCGTTGCGCTTTTTTTCATCTTCATCTTCGCAAATCGGTTGAACAAAAAAACTTGAGTAACTGCCACGGTATCCGTGCGCAAAACCTAAGGAGTTTGCAAACGCTGACGCAGAAGTGCTTCGGGACCACGTAGCACCATCGGAATTCGTAATTCGCTTATCAAACTCGAGAGCAGCCGACTCTGCCTCCTTCAACCGTTCAATAGCGGCACCAGCATCAACCGAGTCGGTTTTGGGATCAAACAGCTCAAGATCGCGGATATCTTTGGCCATCAACTCTTTGTCCGGAAGAACATTCAACGGGTCCGGCTCAGCTAGGCGGGCGAGCGTGACAGTCTCCTCCACAAGAGCCTGAAGAGCATCTGGCCGAACATCGGCGCTGCTCGAAGACGCCGAACGTCCATCCACAAAAAGCCGCATACCAACTCCGCGGCTCATTGCTTCGTGTACTTCTTCAACTTTGCCAAGCCGTACCTTAGCGCTCATCTCAGCGCCATCGGCGACCACAACCTCGGCCGCGTCAGCTCCTGCCTTCACCGCCAACTCGACAGTTTTAGCAGCAAGGTCTACTACGTTTTTAACGGGGTCAGAACTCATGAGTTAGTACCTCCAACCGTAATCGATTCAATTTTCACGCTGGGCGTCCCAACTCCTACTGGCACGGATTGACCATCCTTGCCGCAAGTCCACATTCCGTCTGAGAGCTCATAGTCAGTTCCGACCATGGACACCTTGCGAAGAACCTCGGGGCCATTGCCAATCAGGTTAACGCCCTTAAGTGGAGCTGTTAGCTTACCGTCTTCTATTAAATAGCTCTCCGTCAAAGAGAACACGAAGTCGCCATTGGAAATATTGACCTGCCCCCCAGAGAAACGTTTTGCATACACGCCTTTCTTGACGGAACGGATAATCTCTTCCGGGTCACTTTTGCCAGGACGCAAAAGGGTGTTGGTCATTCGGGGAAGTGGCATGTGCCGGAAGGACTGCCTTCGGCCGTTACCGGAGGCTTCTACACCGAAATGTTTCGCCGACATCCGGTCATGCATGTAGCCAACCAGAATCCCCTTATCTATGAGCATATTCTCTCGCCCCACGTTTCCCTCGTCGTCGACATTGACCGAACCCCGAGAATTTAAGATCGAGCCGTCATCCACCACCGTGCAGAGTTCTGAGGCGACCTGTTTGCCAAGGTAGCCAGAGTAGTTCGATGTCTTTTTTCGGTTGAAATCGGCCTCCAGCCCATGGCCTACGGCTTCATGCAATAAGATGCCCGAGTCTGCTGGGCCAAGAACAACTTCCATCTCTCCTGCAGGCGCATCCTTAGCATCGAGCATAGCGATTGCGACCCGTGCCGCCTCACGCCCGTGCCATTCGGGGCCGCAGTCCTCATTCTCAAAGTAGGAAAGCCCATAGCGTCCGCCTCCTCCAGAGCTGCCCGATTGCCTCTTCGTTCCATCCTCTGCGACGACGCTGGCACCAAACCGAAGAATAGGCATTCGGTCTCGGCTCATCTTGCCGTCTGAGGTCACAACCAATACTTCTCGAATGCTCTCTGCCAAGTACACATCTGCGCGCTTGATTCGAGAATCAAAAGCGCGAGCTGCCTTATCGCCCCTGCGCAAAAGCTCGAGCTTGTCTTCTGCAATTTCTTCTATGGATGGTTTATCGACTGGGTAGAAGCTCGGTATCTTGACTAGATTCGCATTGATTGGCGCGGGCGCTCCACCACCAGAAGCTATCTGCCCGGCGGTCTTTGCGGCATTTCGCAATCGTTCCCAGTCTAAATCCTCACTGTATGCATAGCCGGTCGCGTCACCCTTGGTAACCCTCACACCCATGCCAAGAGATACACCTCGGCCAAGGGATTTAACCCGTTCGTCTTCAAGCACGTAATCGCCGCTAACCCGGTACTCAAAATACAGGTCCGCGTAATCACCACCGCCTTCGAGGGCGACAGTAAGAAGTTTGCGAGCCAAACCGGCATCAATTGCATTTGATGCGCCCTCTGCGAAAGGCGCTTGTAGACTCCGAGTCATATTTGTATTCCCCTTATAATCGCCTCGCAGCGATGTCTTTTTACTTCGGATTGTTAGCTCGGCCCGGCAAACTGCTGAGTACAGATTCTGCCGCCTTAGAAGCCTCATGAATCTCAGCTTCTTTGCCGCCCAACCAAACGCGCCCAAAGGCGCCGAACGTTACAAACTCTAACACTTTCACATCGGCCGCTTTCTCAGCTTCATTGGCTGCCAAGGCAGCATATCCTGCGGGATGCACCTCGAGAATATACAGTGCCTCGCCTGAGACGATCATGTCTCCGTGCCGCATTCGATTGATTAACTGAGATTGACGCCCATCCAAGCCGGTGAGGATTTGCGAGGAAACCACCCTCGGCTTCAGTCGACCAGACTCGGCGAGTCCCATTCGTTTAAGAATGGCTTCGCCAGCAGCTCGCACTTGCCCCTGATCGTCATGATGTAGCTCCAGCAATCCGAAGGCACGCTCAACGATTTGCATGCCGGGCTGACACTCAGTGGCCTTGAGCCCAACATCAGTAAGCTCGTTAATGGCCATTCCGGGAGCGATCTCCAGCATCATGGACGCCTGCCCTTCCATTGGCATAAAGCCCTGGCAGACAGTTTGAAGAAACCCTGTTACTTGCGGCTGGAGCGCATCAAGGATGGCAAAACTACGGAGGTCCATTGCTGGCGCAGACTAGACTGATTCAACAACTAGCGCCAGAAGGGAACTCACCTCCGGCCTACTTATCGCCGTAGCAACGTTCGTAGGTGCGGTCGACGCAGGCTTTGACCAGACCATCACAGGCCTTTAGCTCCTGCCCCCAAAGGTTCTTGGCAGGCGCAGTGCCATCGGCCCACATCTGACTGCAGGTCCAATAGGAGCCCAGAGCCCAGGTGTAGTACTCGGTTTCTTGAGATCCGACCAAATCCGTGCAACTAGAATAAAATGCATCACGGTTGTCGTGACATTCTGTGGAGAAATCTAGGTTGGGGTACCTTTTGTTGATCCCCACCAAGTCGTTCTTGGAAACGTGGTTGTTGCTTCCGATTCGCCCATTGTAATCTCCTTTTGCAGAAAACACGTTTCGATCTCGGTAATGCATAACCGAGGTGTAGTCATAAGGAGAAAGCTCTTCGATGGGCATATTCCGGTACTTCTTATGCCCGTCACGAACGCCAGCATCTTCTTTCTCGGCGACAACGTCCCAATCGATTTCGACATAACGATCGCGATCGGGCCTAACATGCTCGTGGATAAACCCTAAGCTGTGAAGAAGTTCGTGCTCGAAGGACTTCATTATATTGTTTAGACAAATCCGGTTCTTACCTTTTTTCCTTCCCAGGGGAGCAGCACCTCCAATCTCTCGTTCTGGGCATTGGTAAAACTCCACATAGTCTCGAGTGTCTTGGTACCATTCTGTTAAGAAAACGGGTGTTCCAAGCTTGTTCCAGTGGCGAACTCGGCCCTCAATTTGCTTACGAGCCTGGTCGGACACATCGTCCGCAAACGTGTAAGGAATGACGCCTTGGCTCCAAACTGTTTTCTCACTCGCTTCCGCAGACGCAAAACGGATGTCACCAGTACCTTCTAATAGAACGTCTTTGGGATCGAGAAGTACATCCCCGTGGTGAAGCAACCCATCTTCATGCCGCTCAAACGAAATCTCTTCCACGCCCCAGGGCATTTGAACCAGGCCAGTTTCAAGCTCGCCGGACTGTCCCCCCATACAACCGGAGACAAAAACCGCTGCCAGACAAAGCAGTCTTCTTACACAACGCACCATTCGGGTAAGGGAAACTGCGAATCCCGTACCAGAAAACCTCGATGTACAAGCTGCCGAAATCGCGCGCGCTAAAACCAAGGTTGATGCGCAGCTAGGTCACAGCATCAACTGCACGAATTTCCATACATGTAAACGCTACTTCGTGTTTCGGGTTCGCGTTCGCTGCCGGCTTCCCTTACCGTTGGCTTGTGAGGCACCTGCACCCCGCACCCCAAAAGAGCTCCGGCCACGACCTTCTCTGTTCGCCGCGCCCGCGCGTCTTCCCGTTTGCTTATTGCCAGGACGCTTAGTTGAACGGGGAACGAAGCCTCCAACCCGCACCTTTCCTTTGGGACCAAAAGTACGTTTCGGCGCTGGGTTTTCCTTCTCAAGTAGAGTTTCAGCAGCGGCTTTAGCATCTCTTTCGCGCTGCTTTGCACGCCGGTCCAACTCGGTCGTCTCTCGTTCAACACTCCATTTACCACGCGAAACAGCCTTTGCACCTCTCGGCATATTCACGGCCGAATAAAGCTGGTTGACCTCAGCCTGGGTCAGCTCACGGGCATCGCCAACGCGTAACCCGTGAAACGAAATCCCAGCAAAGGCTACACGCTGCAGCTTGATGACTTGATGCCCCAACGCCTCCATCATACGGTGAATCTGTCGAGACTTCCCTTCTGTCAAGGTAATGACAATCCACTGGTGCTTGCTCTCGCTTCGCAGCTTATCAACCACAGCTGGCCGAGTGACAGTGCGAGGGCCGATACGAACTCCATCACGCAGTGTTCGGAGAGCATGTTCAGACAGTTGGCCTCTAACTTTAACGTGGTAGGTCTTTTCCGCGTGACTCAAAGGAGATTGAAGCGCTTGCGAAAGGTCACCGTCGTTGGTTAGCAGCAAGACCCCTTCGCTGTTGAAATCGAGCCGCCCCACTGGAACTACACTCGCTGGCAACCCAGTAAGGTACTCCATCACAGTACGCCGGCCCCGATCATCGCTCACCGTCGTTAAGCACCCCTTGGGCTTGTTGAGAACAAGATAGAAGGACTCCTCCGGATAAACAGGCCGGCCATCGACCTGGACTTGATCTCTGTCAGGGTTGATACGAGTTCCCAGCACATTTGCGACCTCGCCATTCACGGTGACCCGACCTTCAACCATAAGTCGCTCTGCCTTGCGCCGCGCCGCAACGCCTGCCTGCGCTAAAAACCTCTGTAAACGTACTGCTACTGCCATTTTTCTTCTCTTACGCTGCGCCGACAGCAAGGTCGTCGTCAGGCTGTCCCTCTTGCGACTCCGCCTCGATATTCGCCGTGTCTTCTTCTGTATCTGCCGGGGGAATATCGGCGATCTCGCCTTCTTCTTCGGCCTCTACGTTACCTTCATCAGTCGCCACAATCGGCGCCAGCTTTTCAACCTCTGCCATACTGTCGTCAGTGAGTTCGTGATACTCGCGCAAGGTCGGTAATTCTTTAAGGTGGTCCAGGTTAAAGAACTCCAAGAATTCCTTTGTGGTCCCGTAAAGAAGAGGTCGACCAGCTTCTTCCTTTTTCCCAAGAATCCTAATAAGCGTTCGATCGAGCAACACTCGCAGGGTGCTCCCGGAGTCTACACCGCGGATTTCATCAATTTCGGGGCGTGTAATGGGTTGCCGATAGGCGACAATCGAAAGTGTTTCTAGCTGAGCCCGCGAAAGCCGTACGGGTTTGCCTTCAACAAGCTTCTGCACAACCTCGGAGTTTTTTGGGTTGGTGCGAAACCGGAAAGCCCCAGCAACAGTCGAAAGCTGAAGCCCTCTGTCCTCAAAGTAGCGCCGGGTTACTTCCACTGCCGCTTTCACACGTTTGGGATCAATCTCGCCGGTGAGCTCGCGAAGATCGCGCACCGTAAGCGGACGGGTAGCAGCGAACAGTAGGCTTTCAATAGTGCTTGCTAAGGGAGCCAACTCTTCCAGGTCAAAGCCTGCAATCGCAGCATCCCCTTTTCCGCCAAAGTCACCGACGATGACATCTGCTTCTGCTTCTGTTTCTGCTTCTGCTTCTGCCAGAAGATTCTCAGTCTCCTCCACCTCAGCAACTGGTTCTTCTTTTGTTTCTTTCGCCTTCTTCTTGGGCGCCTTTACCGGTTTCTTCGTGGCTTTCTTCGCAGCGGCTTTCTTGGCCGTGGACTTTTTCTTTACTGGCTTAGCAGAGGGTTTGTTCCCCTTCTTCGCTTTCGAAGACGCCTTGCGTGAAGCAACGGTTTTTTTCGACTTGGTTTTCGACTTGGTTTTCTTTTTGGCCATTTGCTCGCTCTGCTCTATTCGCTCGACTACTGGTAGTCGTCTACAAAACCTGTAATTTCAGAAGAGGAATCCTCGAAACCATTTTCAGGGACCGACCGCAATCCCGGCGCGGCGTCACCTTGACTCGAAAGAGCTGCACTCTGACCTTCTCCCCGAACCAGATAAATCAAATCATCATAAGCCTCTTCGTCACCCTCGCCCAGAAGGGCCTGCTCGACGCGCAGAATGCCAAGCTTCGCCATCTCAAGCATAGCAAGGAAAGTGATCACTGCTTCGTGTTTTGCATCTTCTACGGACATTTCCTCCCGTAGGAAACGGAAGCATGATTCGAAAGTGAAGCGCTCCTCGTTCTGCAAGCGATCCGAGAGTTGATTAATACACTCTCCAAGCGAAAGCCTGTCCGTGATGACCTTGTGGGTCATACTGATCTTGGCTCGCTTCATAATGCGATCGAGAGCCTGAACTAACCTGTGTACAGGGAAAGAAGCGAGGGGGGCGATGGAGTCGGCATCGATATTATCCGCGACCACATCAAGCTGAGGTGCGCCTCGAGTCCAAACATTGCGTCCGACCACTGGCCGCTCACCAAGATTGGTCGCCGCATCTTTGTATTTCTGATACTCAAGCAAACGTCGAATCAGTTCCTCGCGAGGATCATTGCCTTCTTCCTCTTGTGCATCCTCTTCCACGACTCCTTCTTCAGGTGGCAGTAGCTCGCGAGACTTGATGTACGCCAGCGTTGCGGCCATGAGCAGGTATTCCCCGGCCACATCCAGGTTCAACTTTTCCATCATGTCGAGATACTGAAGGTACTTCTCAGTAACGAACGCTATGGGGATGTCGAGAATGTCGAGCTCATGCTTTTTCACTAAATGCAGCAACAGATCGAGCGGGCCCTCGAAGACCTCTAGCTCAACCTTGTACCTTGTGCCGAATTCTAGAGCAGCGTTCACTATCCAACTCCAAACAGTTGTATCAAGCCTTGATACAACCCATCACGGCACCAGTATGCTGGGCCGACGAACACGCGCGCGAGTCCTGGAACGAAGATTACCGCCATAAGAATGAATGGTCCGTATACCGCAAACCTCTGATAATTCGGAACCCACTTCGACGGCAGGAGCCCTTCAACCACTGCACCCCCGTCCAAAGGAGGCGCGGGTATCAGGTTGAAAAAGAACAAGATAAAGTTCAACAGCACCGCGTAGAGCAAAACCTCGTTCATTGTCGTGGGGATAGGGCTATTGCCAAACTCTGCGGGGATCACCTCATATTTCAATAACAAGACATGAACGATAGCTATAGTCAGTCCTAAGACCACATTCATTGCTGGTCCTGCGAGGGCTACAAACATGTGGCCTGTGCGCATCGAGAACCTTCGTGTGAATTTGTATGGCTGAACCTGAACCGGTTTGCCCCAACCAAACCCCAACGAACCACCTCGTGTGAGGACAAGCGCTATCAGGGGAAACACAAACGTCCCAATGGGATCAGCGTGACGGAATGGGTTCAGACTCACACGTCCTTGGCCGCGGGGCGTTGGATCGCCCAGTTTATCGGCCATAACCGCGTGGCCCCACTCATGGACACAGATCGACAACACCAAAATAATGACGGCGCCGAATATCCAGCGGATTACGTCTGGGGAGAGCTCCAACATAGCGCCCCAACTATGCCCGCTTGCTACGACATCGCAACCCCTGAATTCCTGAACTGGAGCCCTAAGGCAACAAATGGGTAGTTAAAATCCCAAATGTTCCCTAAAGCTGTGGTCGCTAGGAGGAGCTATCGACTCGCTTGAGTTCGATATCGAAGACGCCAAGGAGGTCGTTCACCCCGGGCTTGGACTGAGTAGTCGTAGGGAAGAAGGGAATAACGACTTCTCTGTGCTTTGTCGTTGGAATGTTTTGCAGAATATTGTCGTCACCGTTCAGCACTTCTCCTTCGAAGTACATCTGGGTAACCAATTCATAGTACCCGCGGAGAGAAATCTTGAAATGGAGGTGTGGAGGTCGCGTCCAGTTGGCGTCAGCTGGATAGGACCCCGGTTTAATGGTCCGAAACGAGTAAGCCCCACTCAACCCAGTAACGGTGCGCCCCCAAAACTGAAAGTTCTCATCTGGGGTAATTTGAAGAGGATCTGCAGGGTGATTGTACTTCCCGTTTTCGTCGGCTTGCCAAAGCTCAATAACTGCACCAGGCAAGGCATCGCCCTTCTCGTTTCGTACTGTTCCCTGGACTCGAATAACCTGCCCCTTCGCCATTGGAGCGCCCGCTCCTTTGATCAGAAGATCTGAACCAATATCGGTTGGAAAAAACGGACCTAGCCCCTGGGCAGGCGTTTCTGCGATTGCATTCCTAATTGGTTTGAGCACCGCAGCGCCCCCCACTGCTGCAACACCCACAGCCGTATTCCTAAACAAACCTCGCCTAGTCACATTATTTCCCATTGGGACCTCTTAGCAAAGATCGATGCCGACGGGAGAACACACGTTTTTATTCGCGCTATCAGCGTCTTCTATATCGCTAGAGCCTCAGGCCCTTGGATGGTTTTTTGCGTATATTTCCACGAGCCGCGCACGACTCACGTGGGTGTAAATTTCTGTCGTGGAGATATCAGAGTGCCCTAGCATCACCTGCACCGACCTAAGATCGGCTCCACGCTCAAGCAAGTGAGTCGCAAACGAATGGCGCAACTTGTGCGGGGATACAGTCTTCCCAATGCCAGCGCCGAGAGCGTATTTTCGAATCAGTTTCCAAAAGCCCTGGCGAGTTAACGCTCCTCCTCTTCCATTTGGGAACGCAAAAGCCTCACCGCCGCGCTTCGAAAGAAGTGTACGCGGCCCATCCCAGAATGCGAGCACGCGCTCGCGAGCCAGAGCCCCCAATGGAACCAGCCGGGTCTTTTGACCTTTGCCAGTTGTACGCACGTACCCCCGGTCGAGATGAATTTCATCTTTACGAAGCCCGACAAGTTCGGACACCCGTAAACCCGTCGCGTAGAGAACCGCCAACATGGCCCTGTCTCTGCAACCCCGAGGCGTTTTCGTCGACGGCGCTTCCAATAGAGACTCCACCTCATCGAGAGAAAGTACATCCGGAAGTCTTTTTGGCATTTTGGGAGAAGACAGTGTCTCCGTGGGATCGCTCTTCGTTTCTCCTTGGCCAATCGCGAAACGAATCCAACCGCGCAAAGAAGAGAGCGATCGCGCCCTGCTCCTAGCTGCAAGTCCAGCATCAGTTAAGTGCAAGTAATAGTCTGAAAGTACGAGAGGAGTGAGCTTGCCTAACGTCGAAACCCCAAATTCACTGAAGTACGCAAGAGCCCGCGACAGATCCCGCGCGTAGCTTTCGACGGTTCGCGGTGAGAGATGCCGTTCTGTTCTTAGATAAAGCAGATACCTGTCGACAGATGAGTCTATGGACGCCACGGCTACTTCTTTGCTTTAAGCGCTTTTACTTCCTTTAGCGCGGGAGCAAAATCTGGAGCTAACTCTAAAGATTTTTCAAATTCTGCCATTGCCTCGTCCAGCTGGCCCTTTCCGGCCAACTTTCTACCAGCAGCAAGATGGAAGTAAATTCGATACTTCCTTTTCTTGGGCTCCGCACGGACTAACTTGAGCAGAATCTTCCGTGCATCTGACGGGTTCCCTACACGTAGCGAGGCAACGGCGTCTCGAAACAATGCATCTGCCTCCGCTTGTGAAGGTGGCTTTTCACTATTGGGCTTGGCGGCCTTCGGTGCGGGTTTCGCGGGTCGACTCGCCGCTGCGAGCGACTCAAGGTTAACTCTCGCCGTGGCTGCCGGGTTTTGGGTTGAAGGAGGAGCAGAGCCACCAGCGCTCCTTTTCAAAACACGCGGATGAGCCATAAAAGGTTCTTTGCCTGCGGCTTTGGAACCGTAACCAACCGGAGGCGGCCGCGTTGCTGCAGTATTCTCGCGGCGCCCCTTGCCCTTGCCCTGTCCTTGACCACTTACCACAGGCTGCTGGACTCCTGTTTTGGGTTGGGGACTGGCGAAAGAACCCGTGCCTTCAACAGCAGACGCGAGTGGCGTCATCGAACTTGCCCCACGCTTACGTTTGCCGCTCAGAGCCGCGTAAGCGCGACTAATTAAGATGAACAGCTCGTTGGCGACGGTAGAAACTTCTCGTTCTCGACGCGCGAACCGGTGCGGATGATAAAGTTTGGTTGCGGCAAGAAATTGCGCTCGAACAATCTTCTGATCGGCCCCTTTTTCTACTCCCAAGAGGTCTTCTGGCTCGCTCTTCCGCGCTTCGGCCAGCTGCTCACGCAACATAACCAGTAAAGCGTCGTCCGCCATCCCGGTCCAACTCTCTTGAGAACCCAACACCACCACTCCTAATTATACAGAAAGCCACGGGCGCATTCATCCAAATGTGTTCAGAAATCCTCTCACTCCAGCGACAGCAAGGGCCCTATTTCTTTATGGGCGCAATGTATTTCCAACACGCACACGCCAGTTTTTCAATGCTAACCGGGAGTTTCCGCACTCTGCAGACTCGCTACTTTGTCGAGTATTCCGTTGACGAAGGCTGGCGATCCCTCAGCTCCAAATGTTTTGGCGAGCTCGACGGCTTCGTTTAGTACCACAGGAACAGGGATTTCTTTCTCGCCCCCAAGCTCGCACGCAGCCAAACGCAAGATGTTGCGATCGACCCGACTCATTCGCGACAAGCGCCAATTATTGGACGCCCCCGAGAGCTCCTCGTTGATTTCGTCTAAACGATTCGTTGCACGAAGTAACAACGACTCTGCAAAGGCGCGGCCTTCCGAATCAATATCACCGGCGAAATGTTCTACACAAGCACCGAACATCGCTAGGGCGGACTCAGGACTTGCAGTTTCGCAAACGTCGACAGCGTAAAGAACCTGAAGGGCAAGAGCTCGCCCCCTCGAACGCTTGCGGTTCATTATCATGCTACTTGCCAAGCCCTTTCAAAAGACTGGAGAGTTCAAGCGCTGCCATACCTGCTTCGAAGCCTTTATTCCCGGCCTTAGTACCAGCCCGCTCGATAGCTTGTTCGATCGTATCGCAGGTAAGAACACCGAATGTTATCGGTGTGTCAGAGCCCGCAGCAATGCTGGCTACCCCGTTTGCAGCTGCACCCGCAACATATTCGAAGTGCGGCGTACCTCCACGGATCACCGCCCCAACGCAAACGATGGCGCCATAGCTCCCCAGGGACTCCACCCGTTTCAACACTTGTGGAATTTCGAAAGCACCGGGCGCCCAAAACACGTCCACGCTGTCTCGACTGCCGCCACCAAAAGCAACGGCCTGACGGACACCGTCTACGAGCTTTTCCACAATGAATTCATTGAAGCGACCAGCGACTACCGCAACTCGAAGACTCCCTGCGACCCCATTGCCTCGCATCTCACTCACGGCTTCCACCTTTTTGAGCAAACGGAACGACATTACCAGCCAAGTCCACCTCGGGACGTAAAGGAACTCGTTCCATCACCTCGATACCAAAGCCCTCGAGCCCGACAAGCCTCCTCGAGCTATCGGTCATTAACCGAATCTTTTCACATCCTAGGTCTGCTAAGACTTGAGCCCCAAGCCCAAAATCGCGAAGTGTTTCACTGTTCTCGACGACCGGCTCACTGGGCTTAGAGTCGACATCAAGCCGAGCGGCAAAAGAGCTTGTGAGACTCGCGCGGCTCTTGTTGAACACGTACAGAAACACGCCTGCACCAGCTTCGTCGATTTGCCGGAGAGCGGCTTGCATATCCGGTTTTACCCCGAAGGAATCACCGATAGGGCAAATAGAC
Organism: uncultured Kofleriaceae bacterium; assembly: GCA_964410875.1. Taxonomy (GTDB): domain Bacteria; phylum Myxococcota_A; class Polyangia; order Haliangiales; family Haliangiaceae; genus CAYPIX01. Next base: position 22,070 of record CAYPIX010000027.1, on the reverse strand, counting down.
TGGGCTCTCACCAGCACGGATTCCCCGCGTTTAGTCGCAGCACGAACGTCGCCACGTACCAATGCAAGATACTCAGAATCTGCCAAATCAGTGGTGTATAGGTGCGCCTGGAAGGGCTCTCCTTCTCCAAGCCACGCGGGACGCATTGAACGAACCCCGGAAGACGAAACAACGGTCTCATGAAGCAGCCGATAGGAAATCAGATCGGCGACTGACAAGATCGGTATGTCGTGCTCAGCCGAGAACTTTTCAAGTTCGGGCATCCGCGCCATTTCTCCGTCTTCGCGCATAATCTCGCAGATTACACCCGCGGGATTTAGCCCAGCCAACTTGGCCAAATCTACCGAGCCCTCGGTTTGCCCGGTGCGAACCAACACACCACCTGGTCGGGCTAGAATCGGAAATACGTGTCCAGGGGACACGATATCGGCCGGCACTGCATCGTTGGATATAGCAGCCTTAATGGTAACCGCTCTATCTTTCGCAGAAATACCCGTACTAACACCATGCCTTGCTTCAATCGAAACGGTGAATGCCGTCCCTAGAGACGCTTCATTTTCTTGAACCATCATGGGAAGCCGCAACCGGTTTGCGTGTTCTTGAGAGAAGGCCAAGCAAATAAGGCCGCGGCCGTGGGTCGCCATAAAATTAATGGCCTCCGGCGTAACAAGAGAAGCGGCCATGCAAAGGTCGCCTTCGTTCTCACGATCTTCATCATCGACCAAGATGACCATTCGACCGGCACGAAACTCTTCAATGCCGCGCAATACTCTTTCGCTAGGACTAGACATACTTCTGACTTTCTCGGTAAGGACTTAGCAACCGTTCGATATACTTTCCCATTAAATCGACTTCGATATTTAACCGCTCCCCGACGCCGTGTTCAGCCAGGGTCGTGTGTTTGGTTGTATGCGGGATCAAGGCAACGGAGAACTGGGTTCCTTCTACACGGTTCACAGTGAGTGAGACTCCATCCAATGTGACACTTCCTTTTTCCACTATGTATTTCTCCAAGCCACCAGGAACGGAAAGCGTTAATTCCAGATTGGCTGCAAGGTGGCGTACCGCGGTTAGATGAGCGACGCCATCGACGTGCCCCTGAACCATGTGCCCACCTAATCTGTCGCCAACACGAAGAGCTCGCTCCAAATTGACGGCGGAGCCCACTCGAAGCTCGTTTAGGGTTGTTCGGCGGACAGTTTCACCGCCGACGGTAACAGTGAACCTTCCTTGTTCATGACCGGTAACCGTCAAACAAGTTCCATTGACTGCAATGGACTCCCCCAACTCGAAATCCGCAGTTTTCAAGACGCGAGGAGATACCGAGATGACCGTTCCGTCTTCTCGTTTATCCACGGCAACGATCTTGCCGACATCTTGTACTAGCCCGGTAAACAAGGGTTCTCTCGGGCGTCTTGTAGCATGAACATTGATTCTGTGACGGGGGTTTTGGCAATGCAGCCCTTGGCAAAGCACTACCTAGCCGTTGCAGCGAACTTTCTCAGCACATTTTCGGGGTGGCACCAGAGCTGTCCCCCCAGGCAAGAACCCCGGCGCGTTCCTCCCCAATGACTACAGGGCATCCTTGAAAGACTGGACGATGTCCCCAGCTGACTCGACCTTATCGATTTCCTCAACGCTCCGACCTGCTTGCCAATAATCTCGGTAGGAATTCCCCTTAAGCGACGCGCGCTTCAGTTCAACGATAGATTTTAGCGTGTATAGGGTCCGCATAAGGTGTTTGCCTTTGGGATGTCGGAGAAGTCGCCTGGCGATAAAGCCAGCCTTGGTTCCCACTTTCTCCACGTACGGTGTATTGATAACGGCAACCGGCACCCCGGAAATCTTGTCGGTTAGTACAATGTCTTCGGCTTTTGCTCGAACGATGGCCTGCTTATAGTCCTCGTGCGCCTTGCACTCCTTGCTCGCAATAAAACGAGTTCCCATCTGTACGCCTGCGTAGCCAATTTTTAAGACGTCAGAGAACTGCTTTTCACTGCCAACTCCTCCCGCACAAACCAGGGGCACACCACATCCTTCCAAGTCGCGATACAAAGCCTCGGGCGTCATACGGCCAGCATGTCCACCCGCATTGGAATTGACGCAAATTAGACCATCGACGTCCTCTTTAAGTGCACGGTCTGCCCATTTTCGTTCCGTGACATCGTGATAGACCAGGCCACCAACAGCATGGACTCGTCTCACGACCCAATCGGGGTTCCCCAATGCGGTAACAAAGAAACGAACCCCTTCCTCAAGAGCGATATCAACCCATTTCTTCATACGATCGAGATAGACACGGTTCGATGCTTCGACAATAGCGTTGAACCCCACAGGCTTCTGTGTCCAAGTGCGGATCTTCTTTATACCTTCACGCATGTCATGTCCGTGGACGTAGGTCAAAGAAATGGGTTGGATAATACCCATACCTCCTGCCTCGGAAACCGACGCCACCAACTCTGGATTGGAGCACGGGTACATCGCGCCGCATATCAAGGGTATTTCAATTCCAGTAGATTCTGTAAGCGCGGTTTCCATATGAACTCACAGGTATTCAGACGCAATTCGACAAAAATTGAAAGCCGGAACCATCTAATCAGCAGATTGAAGCCGCTGATTGTAAGTCAAAGCGTCACTAAGTCACAGAACCTCAAGATCTGCCGGCAGATAAGTGGAGCCGGACAACTTACAAAGATAAGCTCCATGACCAATGGCGACGTATGAGCGCCCTAATTAAAAAAGGAAACTTATGAAAAAACAACTAATCACTTTCACATTGGCGGCACTTATCGCTTCCGCCTGTTCTGATTCCGACGATGAAATCGTGGAATCAACACCTGGAACATTCCAAATTACGGTCACCAACAACACAGAAGGGCAATTGATGACCCCCCCTGTGATTGCTATCCACGATCCATCAGTAAATCTATTTGCGGTTGGAGAAACAGCTAGCGATCCCGTTCGCGACATTGCTGAGACGGGAAACAATGCGGCACTTGTGGCATTCGCTGGAGAAAATACAGATACGGTCTCTGCGGCTGGAGTTGCTGGCGACGGGCCTTTCCCGGCTGGCGATTCCGTTTCAGCCACACTTACGACCACTAGCGCGGGGCAAGTCCTCAGTGTTGTAAACATGGTGGTTTGTACCAACGACGGTATTGCTGGAGTTAACTCCGTCGCATTGCCAGAAGGAACAGAGCCGGTGGTATTTACATCGATTGCCTATGATGCGGGTACTCGCGAAAATGTAGCAGACGCTGAGTCGTTCTTTCCACCGCCATGTGCGGGCAACGATGTTGTGAATGAGGCACCTGAAGAAGACCCTCGGGCACCTATTGCCGAACACCCTGGCCAAAGTGGTTTGGCGAATGTGCCAGACGGTGCAAACTGGGATTTCGCTCAGGGTGTAAACGTCATGACCATCGAAGTGGTACGAAACTAACTCTCGCTGAAATACGACTCGATAATCGAGTCTGATGACCTGAGGCTCACCGGCCTCAGGTTTTTTTATTCCCGCGATAGGCGCAAACGAAGATCACGTCCCACAAACGTAGGCGGCGACAAGTACCTGTAGTCGTCTGCAGAAGCGAGGGCCCCGGCACCCAACCCCAGCGTCCAAGGTTTGGCGCCTTCTCCCCCCAACAGTTTTGGTGCCAAGTAGAGGAGAAGCTCGTCTGCTAGACCTGTGTCGACCATGGCACCATGAACAACAGCTCCGCCTTCAACAAGAACGGAACATATACTCTCTTTCAAAAGCCGTTTTCCCAACGCTCGAAGGCTGACTCTGTCCGACTTGGAAGGCAACGTCCAAACCTCGGCGCCAGCGTTTTCTAAGCTCCTCACTTTCCTAGAACCCGCCGCTTTTGTTGTCGCCACAATGGTCCTGCCACTTTTTCCAAAGATCTTCGCGCCGGCGGAAACTCGCGCCCTGGAGTCCAAAACGATCCGAACAGGATCTACCATCCCTTTGATCCGAACGTTTAGCCTCGGATCGTCAGCAAGGATCGTATTAACGCCGACCAAAATTCCGTCCACCTCAGCGCGAAACCGCCGGCCATCCGCGCGAGCCTCTTTCCCTGTGATCCATTTTGACTGCCCCGTGCGGGTCGCAATTCGTGCATCCAGACTCGTTGCGGCCTTCAATACAAAGTGGGGCCGTCCCTGGGTCGCATTAGTAAAGAAAACCCGGTTTAGCGTCTTAGCTTCCTTTTCCAACACAGGTCCGACCACCTCGACACCTTTGCGACGAAGCCAAGCCGCTCCACCCCCGTGACCAGCAATCGGATCTCGCGCTCCGAAGACAACCTTTCTGACGCCAGACGCGAGAACGGCGGGCGCGCAAGGAGGCGTCCGCCCATGGTGAATACAGGGCTCTAAATTGACATAGAGAGTAGCCCCCTTTGCCCTAGAACCGGCTCGAGCTAGAGCAACGGCCTCACCGTGAGGAGTTCCGGGTCCTCCATGGACCCCTTTTGCGATAAGTCTGTCGCCTTTTCCAACGACGACGGAACCAACCCTTGGATTCGGAGATACTGAACCTTTTGCTTTAGCAGCAAGAGCAAAACAACGACGCATCCATTTTTCATGAACAGCCGTTTTGGAAGAAGACGATTGACTCATTCAGCTCTGCTGTCACCGTGGGGACGAGCTCGAACAACTTCACCGAGCTCCCTGAGAAACTCCTCGACGTCTCGAAAATCCCTATAAATGGATGCGAAACGAACATACGCGACCTCGTCTAGTTCCCGTAACCTAGGAAGAACACGCTCACCAATCTCTACGGCAGGTATTTCGTCTCGCCCCAGCTCAGAGAGTTCCCTTTCGACCGCAAGCGCCAAATTGCTCAGGTCTTCCATGGGGACAGCTCGCTTCGCCGCAGCGAATCGTATCCCCTTGAGGACTTTGTTCCGATCGAAGGGCTCACGGCGCCCATCGCCTTTTACCACCATGGGCAATGCCTCTTCCGCCCTTTCATATGTGGTGAAGCGGCGGTTACAAGCGACACATTCTCTTCTGCGCCTAATTTCTCGACTGTCTTTCGACTGTCGAGAGTCAATGACTTTGTCTTCGTCTTCAGCACAGAACGGACAGCGCATAATTTCTACCCTTTCGAAGTCCCTTCTAAAGCACTTATTTTTTCCACTCGACCGGCGTGTCTTCCGCCCTCGAAACTTGCCTCTCGAAATGCTGCAAGCACAGTTTTGGCAACGCCCACACCAACCACGCGTTGGCCTAAACAGAGGACATTGGCGTCGTTATGCTGGCGAGTAGCTGTTGCTTCAAACACGGATGAGACAACCGCGGCGCGCACCCCTGGCAATTTGTTGGCCGCTATGCTCATGCCAATCCCAGTACCGCAACAAAGAAGACCGAGGCCATCCTCAGCTGCAACCCGAGCCCCAACAGCAGCGGCGAAATCTGGGTAGTCGCAACGCTCGGGCTTATCGCAGCCCAAATCAAAAACCATATCGCCCTGTTCTTTCAGGAACGCAACCAAGTCTGCCTTTAAAGAAAAGCCGGCATGATCAGAGCCAACGAACCAGTTCTTCGGACTCGACATTTAATTGGTTAGTCCACGCTCCAACACTACACCCGCCCAAAAACAATAGACGCGTTGGTGCCTCCGAAGCCAAAAGAGTTACTGAGGACATAGTCCACGCGCTTTTCGCGCGGCTCATTGGGGATGTAGTCCAAATCGCAATCAGGATCAGGAGTTTGATAGTTGATAGTGGGTGGCAAGACGCCTTTAGCGATCGCCAAAGCAGAAAATGCAGCTTCTATCCCGCCCGCTGCCCCAAGGGTGTGGCCAGTCATGGACTTGGTTGAAGAAACCGCCACAGACTTCGCTGCGTCGCCAAACACGGCTTTGATTGCCGCTGTCTCGCCAGCGTCGTTGAACTTTGTCGAAGTGCCATGGGCATTGACGTATCCAATTTGCTCTGGAGAAACGCCTGCGTCGTTTAGAGCCAACCGAATACAATTGCGAGCACCACTGCCATCGGGTAGCGGCTTGGTAATGTGGTAGGCGTCGCTGTTCGCGCCGTAACCGAGAATTTCTGCGTAGATTCTCGCACCGCGGGCTTTCGCCCGTTCAAGTTCTTCGATGACCAAAATCCCCGAGCCCTCGGCCACAACAAAACCGTCTCGATCCTTGTCGAAAGGACGACTTGCCGCAGTTGGGTCATCGTTCCTTCTGGAAAGAGCCCGCATCGAGTTGAATCCGCCAACGCCAAGCATAGTCACGGTGGCTTCAGTCCCACCAGTTAGCATCGCATCCGCGTACCCGTGCCGAATGGCTCGGGCCGCTTCGCCAATCGAATGGGCACCGGTAGAGCATGCGGAAACATGAGACATGTTTGGCCCCTTGGTGCCGGCTTTAATCGAAAGCAAGCCGGAAGCCATATTTACAATAATGTCGGGAACAAAGTAGGGGGAGAACCCGTGCCGTGGCCCCTTCTCGGCCACTTTTGTATGCGTGTCTTCGATACCCTGCAAGCCACCGAGTCCAGCTCCGATATAGCAACCCCAGCGCTCAGCGTCCTCTTCTGGAACACGTCTGTCGCCGTAACCAGCGTCCTCTAAAGCCATGAACCCAGCCCCAACCGCGTACTGGAGAAACCGGTCAATGCGCTTTGCCTCTCGGGCATCGAGGTATTTCGACCCGTCCCAATCCTTAATCTCACAAGCAAACGTTGTATTGAGACCTGTGGTGTCAAAACGAGTGATTGGCCCAGCACCGCTTTTGCCAGCCAATATCGACGACCAGGTCTCCTCGGCCGTATTGCCGATAGGCGTGACCAAGCCAACCCCGGTAATTACTACACGACGTCGCATGGACCTACTAAGTGTGAGACTTCACGTAGTCGAGTGCGTTTTTGACCGTCTTGATCTGCTCGGTATCTTCGTCTGGAATTTCAATATTGAATTCCTGTTCGAGAGCTAAGACCAGCTCTACAACGGCGAGAGAGTCCGCTTTAAGATCGTCAACAAACGACGCTTCAGGTTTTACCTGGTCAGGCGCGACTTCTAGTTGCTGACAGATTAGTTCCAATACTTTCGCTTCGATATCGTCTTTACTCATTGGTTTTGCTCTTTGTCTTTGGTTGAGAACCAGGTTCGAATGCCCTACTCGTAGAACGATCTGCCGAGAGAGTCCAGAACCCACTGGTGAATTCCGACTAAATCCTACCTATGTAAGCAGACCCCCATTCACCCGTAGCACCTGCCCGGTGATATAGCCTGCTTCAGGTCCGGCCAGAAACGCCACGGAAGATGCGATTTCCTCCGGGGCACACACACGCCCGAGGGGTATTTCTTTCAAAAGCCGCTCCCTCGCCTCCGCGGGAAGTTCCGCCGCGGTCATATCCGTGTCTACGTAGCCGGGCGAAACGACGTTGACCGTCACTCCGCGCCCCGAAAGCTCCTTGGCGAGAGATTTTGTAAACCCAATCATGCCGGCTTTGCTCGCTGAGTACGCGGCTTGTCCACCGTTACCCATCTCGCCTACCACAGAGGAGATATTGATTACCCGTCCCCGTTCCTTGGCTTTAAGTAAATGCCTAGTCGCCGCTTTGCTGCAATGAAACAAACTTGAGAGGTTCACAGCAATCGTGCGTTCCCAATCCTCAGGTTTAAAGCGCATTAACAAACCATTGATGGCGACACCCGCGTTGTTGACCAGGATGTGCAAGCCGCCTTCGTCTTTAGCGAGTTTAGCAATAGCGGCGTCTACCTCTTCGCCGTTGGAGACGTCAAAGCGACAAAGCACAGATTTCCCGCCATGTTTCTCTACAAGAGACGCTGTTTCCTTCGCGGCGTCTTCTCGGGAAACAAAATTGATCGCAACCGTCGCGCCACGCTTGGCAAGGGCAATACAGGTAGCTCGTCCAATCCCGCGGGAACCTCCGGTAACTAACGCGACACTTCCCGAAAGGGCTTCTTCATACGTGGTCATGCGGCTTTGTTCTCCAATCCAGCAAGGTCTTTACTTGTTCCAAGCCCGCTCACTTCTAATGAACGATCAATCCTCCTGATAAGACCTCGCAAAACCGCACCACAACCGAGCTCTATTCCGCGACTCGCGCCCAGCTCTACAGCATGCTGAACTGATTGTTCCCACCTCACCGACCCAGTAACCTGGAGTGCGAGAAGTGACTTTACTCGGCTCGCATCTTGGTTGGCCTTGGCATCAACGTTCGCGATCACCGGCACGTTGAGTTCTCCAACATCTATTTCTGACAGGGACTCTTCCACCGCGGTTTGCGCAGGTTTCATAAGCGAAGAATGAAACGGTGCGCTTACGTTAAGTGCCACAGCTCGTTTGGCACCAGCCTCCTTGGCAAGAGCCATCGCACGCTCCACGGCTACCTTATGCCCAGAGACCACCACCTGACCGCCGCCGTTGTAGTTGGCAGGTTGACAAGATTCGGAATCCGACGACGCGCCCTCGCAAACTGCTTCCACTGCGTCTGAGTCCAAGCCCAATATAGCCGCCATTGCTCCTACGCCCGGGGCGACTGCTTCCTGCATGGCTTGTCCTCGCCGCCGAACCAAACGAACAGCATCTGCGAGGGATAAAGCCCCTGCAGCAACGAGTGCGGTCCATTCGCCTAGAGAGTGCCCCATTGCCAAATCAAAACTAGGATCGCATTCGGTTTGAAAAACTCGGAATGCCGCTATCGAAGTCGTCAAAATCGCTGGTTGTGTATTCATCGTGAGGGTTAAGTCCTCGATAGGCCCCTCGAAACACAGCTTCGAAATCGACAGGTGCAATGCATCATCGGCTTCTTCAAAAGTCTCTTTTGCAACCGAGAACTCCTTCGCCAGATCGGCTCCCATTCCAACCTTCTGCGAACCCTGCCCTGGGAATAACAAAACTGTCTTACTCATACCGTGTTCCTGTTCTCCGTTTTGGGACTACCACCTAAGCAGGGTCGCTCCCCAAGCCAAACCACCACCAAGACCAGCGAAAAGAATCACCATTCCTGGTTTAACGCGACCCTCACGTACTGCTTCGTCGAAAGCGATTGGGATAGACGCGCTCGAGGTGTTTCCGAACCGCTCAATATTGACAACGACTTTGTCAGGGTCCACACCAAGGCGCTTGGTTACGCCTTCGATAATTCGAAGATTCGCTTGATGCGGAACGACCAAATCCACTTCCTCGGCTTTTATACCCGCGGCTTCTAAAACTTTCTCCGAAGACGCCGACATTTCGCGGACCGCATAGCCAAAAATTGTACGACCATTCATTCGAATAGCATGAAGACTCTCGTCGACAGTTTCCGCGGACGACGGCATAGCTGTCCCTCCTGCTGGAACGATCAATTCGTTGGCCTGTGAGCCATCAGTTCCGAGGTGGGTTGCTAAAATACCGGGGCCATTTTCATCGACCTCTTTGCCCTCAAGAATGACGGCGCCGGCGCCGTCACCGAACAAAATACAAGTCGTACGGTCATTCCAATTCGTGATGGAAGAAAGTGTTTCCGCGCCGATCACGAGGACTCGATTGTAGACGCCCGATCGAATCATGGAGGTTCCCACAGATAAACCAAAGGGCCAGCCGGCGCAGGCAGCCGACAAGTCAAACGCCGGACAAGAAGCGCCGATCTTCTGCTGCACGTGTACAGCGCAAGCGGGCATAGGCGTATCCGCAGTAACGGTTGCTACAACCAGCAGGTCAATATCACTTCCCGACAGGCCTGCTGCATCCAATGCGTTCTTTGCAGCCCGCGCCGCCAAATCGCTGGTCATCTCGTCGCCTACTCGACGGCGTTCCCTAATCCCGGTTCGTGTAACGATCCATTCGTCGGACGTGTCGACAATCTTTGCCAGCTCTGCATTTGTCACAACCCGCTCCGGTACATACCGACCCGTACCCACGATACACGCGCGTTTCACAGAGAAACTCCTTCCGAGCTTTCCACTTCCTGGTTCGCTGCCTCGTCCCAAAGTGAATTGTGTCGAGCCATTCCTTTTGCGAGCTGATCAACGAGTTGGAGACTCACAAATCTATCAGAAGCGTGTATTGCGTTCTTGATAGCCACAGCATCGCTTCTGCCATGACAAATCGTTGTGACACCGCGCACACCTGCCAAGAGTGCTCCTCCTGCTTCTGAGTAATGGAGAGAATCTCGTAACTCCAGAAGTGCCGGTTTAACCAAGAAGGCACCCATCTTTGAAGAGAGCGAACTGGTCAGGGCTCGTTTCACCATACGAAGCACAGCCTCGGATACACCTTCTGCAGTTTTTAGTACAACATTCCCAGTGAATCCGTCGGTAGCAACCACATCAATATGACCCCTAAAGATCTCCGAGCCCTCCACGTAGCCCAAGTATTGAAATTGTGCCTCAGCGTTCCTGGAAGCTGCAGAAAGAAGGGCATGGGCGGCCCGGGTCAGATCCGTCCCCTTGGTTTCTTCGGTCCCATTCGACAACAGCCCCACGCGTGGCAGGCGTTTCTTCGTATGTACGATCCGGTCGTAGTGGGCCCCAAGAATCGCGAACTGGGCAAGGGTCTTGGCTTTCACCTCAACGTTTGCGCCCATATCACAGAGCACGAGCCGACCGTTTGGTGTCGGGAACACAGTAACAATGCCAGGGCGCTCTACCGAGGGAAGCCGTTTAAGAAGAAACAAACTATGCGCCAAAACCGCGCCAGAATTGCCAGCTGAGACAATGGCGTCTGCGTTGCCCCCAACTACCTGCTCAAAAGCGACGCGGAGAGAAGAATCTTTCTTCTGTCGAAAAGCTTGGCTGGGGGAATCTGTCATCTCCACGACCTCTGAGGCTGGAACAACGGAAATACGATCCTGCTTCTCAGCACCGTGGCGACCGATTTCTTCTTCAATCCTCGCCGGATTCCCAACCAAGAGAACACGGAGTTTTTCAGACTGGCGCACTGCGGCTATCGCCCCCGAGACTTCTGGCCCTGGTGCGTGGTCGCCTCCCATTGCATCAACAGCAATTGCGCTCATATTCCTCTAATTCAGTTCGAGATCACGACCGCAAACGAAACGTCGTGGTTTCTCAGCGCTCGTAAGAAAGTTCCTCTTAGTAGATGTCGGTCAAAACGTAGGCGAAATGTGCCCTACTCGACCTCATCCTTGGAAACTTCAAAAACGGTCTCGCCTTTGTACTTTCCACAAGACATACAAACACGGTGCGGAAGCCTTGGAGCTCCGCAGTTATCGCATTTACCAACTAGTGGTTTTTTCATGGAAGCCATCCACGCAGAACGTCTGTGTCGAATACGGCTTCTACCTAATCGTCGTTTTTGAAGGGCCATGTAAAAATCTCCTCACACTGGCGGATTCCGAGCTTGGGGGCTCCCCAGCGAAGGCCGGCCTTATACCTTGAAATCTTTCAAAGTAGCCAGTCTCGGATCGACTACTTGTGTTTCGCAGCAACAAGAACCATCGTTTTGGTTAATTCCACATTTTTGACAAAGCCCAGAGCAGTCGTCTCGGCACAGTGGCGCGAACGGCACTGCAAGAACAATTCGTTCCCTTATCAAAGGCTCGAGATCAAGCTGCTCCCCATCATAAGGGAAGACGTCTTCGTCCTCAGCCAGAGCAGCCTCATCGACTGAGTCATCGTCAGGCATTTGAGCTATTGGCAGGTAACTAACCGAGACGTTGTCGTCGAATTCAACTTTCATCGCTGAAAGGCACCGGCTGCAAGCAACCTCGAACCACCCGGAAATTGTGCCTCGGGCAAACGCGTTGTCTCCGTCTCCGTAGAGAGACAGACGGGCCCTCGCGGTCCCATTTCCAGCTCCCGGAGCGTTTTCAAGGGCAACGACCACCGCCAAGCCCTTGATGGCATCTTCCACAAAAGCAGGGCTCAGGTCGTGAGCCCGCTCAGTCGGCAGCTCCCGGAGCGGCACGATGTAGGGCGTTGGCTTTCTTGAGGCAACCATCGGCTAACGACCGGTGTGTACCCGAATCAACCCTGTCCCGCAATCTACAATCGAACCGACCAAGGACGTGGCAGAGGCCAATTTAGCGGAGGAAGGTCCCGCCAAGGAAATCGTAGCGGCTCGCAGCCACATGACACCCGATGCAACCTGGGACCGTTCCTTTTATAGGCTCTCCCTCTGGATTTTTTAGCAGTTGGGCATCCGCGCCTCGTTTTTCGTACTCCCAGTTGTTGTTATCTGGGTCGTAGCCGGCTTCACGCTTAATCATAACGGTGACCGTATCGACCACGCTGTTTTCACTGGCCCCCTCTTTAATAGCAACAGTCCCAACAGGAACATTGTCGAAGGTCTCGCCAGAAAGAATCAGTTCGCGAATATTTTGCGAGTACCAAATCTGGACTTCACCGTGAGGACTTGCCCCGGGCTCAGGGTCTTCCATCGCAGTGAAAAACGCATCACTGGTTCGGTAGTCTGCTTGAAACTCACCAGGCCCAGGTAATTCGGCAAGCCTGACGTCCCCACCATCGGAATCACATGCGTTCAGGCCTAAAGAAAAAACTAAAACAGAAAAACATATCAATAATCGATTCATTACTTACTCCCTCAAAAAAAAAATGATTGTTCTTCGCGAAAGCTTCCTCAGTCAACAAAAACCCAGAAGACGCAAAGGGAACACAGAGCGAAAGTTTTTCGCTCTCCAAGCAAGTTGGAACAACTACTGAACGGCGCCGGACAGAACAGAACCGCCAACGGTAAGAAGTGCGGCCAAATCCTGATCGTTAAACTGAATCATCGCACCAAAGAACACGTCACGACCAAACGGATAGGTACGAAAACGCTGGGGCACATTACTTCCGTTTGCCGTAACTGATTGCGGCAAAGTCTCAACGAGCAGTTCATCTGGCTGGTTAAGAAGGTCATCGACGCCAGCCATCACGTAAAGAAAGCCAAAGAACTGGTAAGCCGCAGTTAGTTTGACCCGAGGCACTTTGTCGAACGTCGCCTCAAAAAGATCGAAAGATAGCCTTAAACGGTTATTGAAGAAGTCTGCATCCGCGCCAACGCCACCAGTGTTTTCTTTGATCCCGTAACGAAGAGTGAGCCAATCAACTCGCCTAGCAAACTGAAACGTAAATCTGATTTTGTCTTCAATGGTAACCGCCTGTCTGAAACGTCCCAATTCAGGATCGTAAATCAAATCCACGCCGGCAACTCCACGAGCACCCTGCATTAATTCCACATAGTAAAACTTGTCGGGTCGCGTCCTGAGTTCCAGTGTTACATAGAAACGACTGGCCCCCGAGTTGACACTGTACTCACCGCGCAAGCCAACATAGGTTTGAATCCCGAAAATCGTACCCAGAAAGCCCTTCGCGCTATCGGAAATATCCTCGAGGTTATCGGCAAGGGTGGAATCGTTTACCAGCCTACCCAAGGTTCCTTTATCCTCGTCAATTTTGTTAATGACCGAAGTCGAACCGCTCAAAAGCTCCTGGATTTTGTCGCCGGCTTCTTCAACTTCACCTTGAGTGCTGACCAAAATACTATCAATGCGGTCAAGCAGAGCATCGACCCGACCACCTTCGCGGGTCTGACGCTGAATATCTTCGCCGATTGCATCTACACGGCCGACAGCGCTATTGGTTCGCTGCAAAATCTCCGCAACCGTTTCGGCCTCTTCGGTAACAAGACCATCGAGTCTCGTGGCCATGTTCGCAATAGGCCCATTTACGATGGTTCGAACATCCTCGCTTAGCAGTTCCACCGATTTCAAAACGGCATCTACCTTGGGAACACTTTCTTCAATTCGCTTGATCAGCTGATCTGGCGATGTCGCCTCAATAGACCTAACAATTTGCTCGCCATTCCTGATGCGCGCATTTGTCTCGCCCGAAGTCTGCGTCTGCGTCCCGGGATCAATCTCTAGATAAAAATCGCCTAGAAGAGAGGAGGACTTTTTGTGAACTGCTGCGTTCGCGAAGAGCAATACGTCTTCCCGGATCCGCATGGTCACTCGGGCTTGCCGGCCGTCGATTTTAAGCGAATCTACCTCTCCAACGGGAAGGCCGGCGACCACAACTCTCGAACCCACAGGAAGCCCGGAAGCATCCTTAAAAAGAGCCCATACGCGAAACTCAGACTCTCCACTTGGCCGAGAGCCGACCATTTTCCAAACCACGTAGGAACCCATAACCAAGGCGATAAATAGGATGCCTACTTTGATGGCTGCTGAAAGATTTCTCACAGCACCCCAGTCCGAAAAAGAACCATAAAGTTTGGATATACTACGTTCATCATTTCACTGGTGGCAACAGAGAAAGAAGTATCTCTGTTGCGAAGTAATCTAGAACAAGGACTGCAACCGATCCCGCGACCACCGCACGGTTGGTCCCTATTCCGACGCCACGACCACCGCCCTTCGCGTAGAAACCCTGGTAACAGCCAATAAGAACGACGGTAAAACCCAGAACGGCTGCTTTAATTAGGCCGTGAACCACATGGATGGGCTGTAAGAACTCACCGATATAAAAAAGAAACTGCCCGTGATCGACCCCCATATTTATCACTGCGACCAGATACGCCCCAGCCATGCCTATCAAGAAGAACAACAAGACCAGAATTGGTGCCATGAAAAGGGCTGCTACCAAACGCGGTAGGACCAGAAACTGAATTGGATTGACAGCCATCGCTTCAAGCGCATCGATTTGCTCGGTAATTCGCATCGTGCCCAACTCTGCGGCGATACCTGCACCGACACGTCCTGCCAGCATTAGCGATGTCAGAACCGGAGCCAGTTCACCGGCTAACGCCAACGCTGTCGTGCCGCCCGAAAAGGACTCAAAGCCAAAGTCCCGAAACGCTGTCACCGACTGCAACGCCGTCACCATTCCAGTAAACAAACCAACCAACAGAACGATCGGCAAAGATCCGAACCCGATGTATTCCGCTGATTCGAGGTACTTTCCTATTCGGTATGGGGGACGAACAGCCCACATTGCAGCTTTTGAAAGCATGATGACGTGTTCCCCGACCGACTCGACCGTACGAGTCACCGGCGCAAAAGCATCAACCACACCGCGAACCACGGCGCCGCGAACGGTTTCGCCCTGCTCTCTTTCTCGCTGCGGATCGTCGGCTGCCATAAAAAACGCGCGGATTTAAAGTCCGCGCGGGGAGCATCGCCTATGTCTACGACGTTAGCACGCAGACGTTTTGGCAAAATGCCTGGCTAACGACCCTCAAAAAGGAACTGAGATTCAGTTCACGCCGCTTGGCGGTGTCGACTGGTCCGAAGAAGCTCGTCACTTACGACCAAAGAACGACCGCGAGTCACTATTTTTCCTTCTTTGGCAAGCTGGTTAAAGGTTCGCGAGACGGTCTCACGACAACTGCCGATCATATTCGCCAGTTCTTGCTGGGTTGGCCTACGCTTGACGAGCATGCCTCCAGCAGTAACTTCCCCCTCATCCACAGCCAACTCGACCAAGCGATTTACAAGCCTTTCATTAACATCGCAGAGCGCGAGTTCAGCGATGGCCCTATCAGCCCTTCGTAAGCGCTTTGCCATCTGCCCCAAAAGGCACATAGCCGTGCCGGGAAACCGAGCCACATGACGCAGCAAGTCGTCACGAGACACTGCAAGCAGAACGGTAGCCTCAACGGCAACACAGTGCGCCGTTCTCTGGCGCTCTCCAAACATAGCCACCTCGCCAAAACAGCCACCTTGCCGAAGAAAAGCAAGGGTAACCTCTCTGCCATTTTCCCCAAAGATCGAGACTTTTATACGTCCTTTCATAATGAGATACATGACATTTCCAACTTCGTTTTCGGACATCACAACAGCGCCAGATTCAAAGCGGCGGGTCTGAGCCCGGCTGGCAAGATCCTCGAGAGCTGCTTGAGACAAATTCCGAAACACAGGCGCACTAGCGATCGTCATGCGGATACGGGCGGATTCGTCGCGAGACAGGTTGCCGCTGGGACTGGATGCGAATGGGGTAGTCATAGTCGTTCTCCTTTGATGGGTTTACGGGCTGCTCCCCTAACTACAGCAAAGCCAATGCCAGCCGTGACTGTGCGATAGATCTCAAAAATCATCATCACATAGCGGCACTCGCAAATGCTCCGCGTATCCGTTGGTTAACACTCGACACCGGTACCAAGACTTTGATGTCGCGGTTTCTGAAAGTTTTACCTACTATCTTTGCAAAGAGGAGTTGGCAATGAATGAACCACTGTCACGAACTAAATTCACATACAAGGTCAACGGCGAAGAACGAACGGCAGAAAAACCGTTTTCTGTCGAGGATCTGCTAACAGAGCTTGTAGGTCAAACCCGCATGGTTGCTGTGGAGAGGAACGGCGACGTCATTCCCAGGCGACTTCACCAAACAACAATGCTCCGAGAAGACGACCGTTTGGAAGTCGTCACAATCGTCGGTGGCGGATAACCCGCCGACCGGTTAGAACTTCCCGATGGACGATTCTTTCCGCATTGGCGAGCACTCCTTTACGTCGCGGCTTTTGGTGGGTACCGGAAAATACGCGAATCTGGACGAGACGCGAGCCGCCATTTCAGCGTCCGGTGCCGAGATCGTTACGGTAGCCCTCAGGCGTCTTGACCTGAAGGGCGAAGGGCAGTCGGTGTTGGACGCGCTTCCAAGAGAAAAGTACACATTACTGCCCAATACCGCCGGGTGTTACTCCGTAAAAGATGCCGTCAGGACGTGCCACTTAGCGCGCGAGCTAGGACTCGGCAGCTTTGTAAAACTGGAAGTAATCGGGGACGAAAAAACCCTATTCCCAGACAACGCAGCAACGGTCACTGCAACGGAGGAACTTACCAAAGATGGCTTCACAGTTCTGCCCTACTGCGGTGATGACGTTGTCGTTTGCAAGAAGTTAGTAGACGCCGGCGCTGCAGCGGTCATGCCCCTTGCTGCTCCTATCGGATCTGGTCTAGGAATCCAAAACCCGCACAATGTTCGACTCATCCTTGAAGCAGTCTCTGTCCCTGTCATTGTTGATGCCGGTGTGGGAACGGCCTCGGATGCGGCAGTGGCGATGGAACTAGGTTGCACTGCGATTCTAATGAACACGGGAATCGCCGCAGCGCAAAAACCAGTTCTTATGGCTGAGGCCATGCGCGATGCTGTCAGCGCTGGGCGCAAAGCGTTCCTTGCGGGACGAATGAAGAAAAAGCCCTATGCTACCGCTTCTTCGCCGACTAGCGGACTCATAGAGTGATCTTTGGGCACGTCTTTCTTGTCACCGACAGAAAGCTCTCTCAGAAAAACGGACGAAGTCTTTCTGAGACGGTCAAGCGAGTTTTGGAACTTGCTCCTCATGGCTCTGTGTCTGTTCAACTTCGAGAGAAAGATCTTTCAGAGCAAGACCTTACTAAAGAAGCCAAGAGTCTTTCTGGAATTTGCGCCAATTTCCAAGCGCCCTTCTTCGTAAACCGAAATGTATCGGTAGCTATGGCATCAAGAGCAGACGGAGTTCATTTCCCCGAGGACTCCAGCGAGCAAGACTTTCTCTCCGCGAAAAACGCCGGGCTAGCCATCGGGATGTCAGCACACAGTGTTTCCACCGCTATAAGAGCACGTGAACTCGGAGTCGACTTCCTGTTCGCTGGCCCCATGTTGGAAACACCAGCAAAACGAAAATATGGTCCACCTCTAGGCCCTAGTGGACTGCAGAAGATCATAAGCTCGAGTGGGGACGTACCGGTATTCGCAATCGGGGGTATAAACCGTCCTTCACACGCCAAGCACGCACTGGAGTTAGGCGCACGGGGAATTGCCGCGATCGGGCTTTTTGCGAAAGGGACCAACGAGGAGATACGAGCCGTGATTGCTCAAACCCCAACGCTTGCGGAAGGCTAGTCAAAAAGGCATAACCAAGTTTATGCGTTTCCGGGCGACGACTTTTGCACTGACCCTACCTCTACTATCCGCCTGCCAGGGCGGCCCGTCTTGCGACGAAGTTGCTAAGCATCTTTGGTCTATTTCGCCGCCAGACAAACAAGCCATCTTCACCGAACCGCAACTTATCGAGCAATGCAAAGAGGAAAAACCTTCAAAGAAGGAACTTGTATGCATATTGGAAGCAAAGACCTTCGAAGCTGCGGCTGCTTGCGATCCGAGGAACGCCAAGACTAAGAAGCCGTCCTAATGGGCAGCGCTAGCGACCAAGCCGCTGCCATCTAGATTTCTTAGACTTCTTTCGCTTTCTGGGATTGTTGGTTTTCACGCTCCGGCGAAGCTCTTCTTGCGATTCTAACGAGTCTACCTTTTCCTGTAACAAGAGGTTCTCGGCCTGCACTTCTTTGCGTTGAGCCTCCAAGGCGGCTGCCCTTTCCCCAAGAGTTTTTGCTTCCTTCTCGGCGGCAACCCGGGCACGAGTTTCCAACTCTAACGACTGCTGAAGCTCTGCGTAGGTTGTGAGCAAGTCCTTCTCGGCTTCGCCAGCCTGTTGTTTCTGCTCGACCATTTTCTGTTCTTGTTTGTTGAAAAAGACAACCGCCAAAGAAGCGCCTACTAAAACAACGCCAAGAAACGCCATGGCTGCTGTGAGCATAGACCTACGCACGCGCTTAGCTCTGCCATCTGCTTCAAACGCAGCATATAGGTACTCTCGCTCTCGAGCCGTCAAGTGGCTATCGGGATACCGTGCACGCCAACGCCTTGCATCCAAAAGACCGTCCCCTCGCCAAAGCATACTCGCCGGGCGCCCCCGACTGTCCCATTGTTTGGCAACAGTTTGAAGGTGTTCTACAAATCCATGCGCCTCGGCCTCCTCGTCAATCCAACGACCTAAACGTGGCCAGTTCTTTACCAATGACTCATGGACAATTTCGACAGTAGGCTGTTCGCCTTCGCTGTTTACGACCAAAAGCCGTGCATGCACGAGCTTTTCGATAAGGTTCTTAGTTTGCGACCGGTCCTCTCCCATTTCCAACAGCTCTTGCATTTCAGCAATGTCGCGTGTCTTTTCTGTGGTGACCAGACGCTGAAATATCGAGCGCACGATAGGCATCATGGCGACACCAACCTCGTTCATAACGTGGTCAGCGTGAGTTACGAGGGCCCCTGCAACTCCTCCCATTAGATCGTAGGCGTGCTCGGTCAGCAGCGAACGCGACCTATCTCTGTGATCCCATAGCTGCGTCCCCGCAAATTGTAAAAGAGGCAGTGCCCCTTCCGTGGACTCCAATTCATCAAGAATCTTTTCTACCAGAGTGTCCGATTCAAAAGCATGTCCTGCCATTTCAAGCGGACGGACTAGCGCGTTACGCAAACTTGCACGGTTCATTCGTCCGAGAAAAACCAGACCACGAGAAACCTGATCCATAAACATGGAATCTTCCGCCGCCCGGTCGACAAAATCTGATCGCATTGCCAATACGAGCCGTAGTGGAGAGGCTGTATCGTCAGCCACGGCGGATAGACAGGCGGTATACGCAAGCCTGTCTTCTCGAGCGGTTCCTTGGGTGTAAAGTTCTTCGAACTGGTCGATAAAGAGAAGTACATTTTTCTTTGCCGCTCGGCACCAACTTCTGAGAACACGAGCGAAGTAACCAGGCTCCTTCTTCATGTGCCGTACAATTCGCTCAATGGAGACAGACGGATCTCCAATGTGTTTCCGAATCATAGAGGCCAGCGCAAACAGCGGGTTCCTCCCCGGCCGCACGGTAACGACCTTCCAGACCTCCCCCCCTCTGGAAAGCGCGGGACCAACACCTGCTCGTACGAAGCTCGATTTCCCCGCTCCAGAGGGACCAACCACAGCTAGCAGTGGGTGGTCGTCTAACCAAGATACGGCACGCCGAGTCTCACCAGAGCGGCCAAAGAAGCGGCCAACGTCTTGCTCCTGGAAAGAGCTGAGTCCAAGATACGGAGCGTCACCTAGCGAAAACGTTTTTTCAGGCTCGGCCTGGGCAAGCGGCTCCAAAGCGGCAAGCGTTTCGGAGGCTTCTTGGTATCGAAGACTCCTGTCTTTGCGAAGGCAGGAGTCGACTACTCGACCAAGAGCCGTGGGCACTCCCTGGATATTCGTCGCGCTTGGCATCGGCGTCGACATGTCACTTACTGCGACTAGGTCAGAGAGCGTGATGGCGTTCCCAAGAGGGTGCACGCCGGACAACATTTGATACATGATGATGCCTAAAGCCCATATATCAACCCCTTCGTCGGTCACCCCACTTGCTAGCTGTTCCGGCGCCATATACGCAGGCGTCCCTAACATTTGCCCGTCAGAGGTAACGTCGTTTCCAGGTTGTTCTTGTAAATCCCCTGCTATAGCTTTCGCCATGCCGAAATCGAGAACTTTGACCGTTCCGTTTCTGGTAATGAGGACGTTCGCCGGCTTCAGGTCGCGATGAATCACGCCAAGAGAATGCGCCCTTACGATGGCGCGAAGAATAGAAACAGCAATATCGACGGTTCTTCTTGGCGATATTGGCCCTTTACTAACGAGAGATTCCAGAGTCTCCCCTTCCAGGTATTCTAAGACCAGATACGGAGAACCGTTGTCCTCGGCTACTTCGTAAATGACAACAATATTGTCGTGTTGACATTTGGCAGTGGCCTTTGCCTCGATGAGAAAACGCTCTGCGCTTTCCTCTTCGGGCAAATTCATGAATTTGACCGCCACACGCCGCCCCAGACGGGTGTCACGAGCGGCCCAAACTTGTCCCTTGCCGCCCTTTCCAACTAAGCGAATGAGCTCGTAATGCCCGACCTTCGTTCCGGGTGCATACCCAGCAGCCTCGGCGGCAGCCGCTCCGATCTGCTCTGGCGTAGCAAGATCGGTTTTTGCATTTACGTCAAACTTGCCCGTTGGCTCTGGTTTCCCGGCGTCCACGTTCCTCCCCACAAAGAGTGTATCAGTTGTGGACTGATGACACGAAATCAAAGGGGTACAGGTATGGCGCGCTGCTACCTCCTACTCACTTGACTAACCGGCGCAGGTAGCTGGGTCCTTGAGGCGCTTGGTCTCTTTTTCCCCGGCCTTTAGGGTCTTACCTGACAGGGTATAGTCTATTGAGGTTCGGTCTGGACATTCGGAGTAAATCACACGAAGCGTCCCCTTGCCGTCGAGCTTCACTTCGCCGCTATTGTATCCACCAGAATGCCAAATTGGGATCTGATTAAGCTTGTTCCCATCGTAGATAACTACCCAGAATTGGTAGGGCGGATCTTCTCGCTCCCCGTCTAGCCGCTGACTCAAAAGCAACTCCCGCTGCTTGTCGGATTTATCGATATCTATCACGCGAACACCCAGCCCGCCGAAGTACCCGGAATGAAGCTTGAGAGGCAGAGTCGCAGTTCCGACTCGAAGCTCCCCATCACAGATTTTATTTTCGCCGGGAGCGCAGTTGTTAAAAGGGATGTTTATTTGTTCGTCTTCCCGCAGCTCACCAACGCTAGCTAGGACCTCCTCCGAACTCACCACAATTTCCTCGGAAACGCCGTCGCCGGTGATATCACCTTCCGCGCCCCAGAGAACGCGTTCGCCTCCGGTAAACGGCTCCGGTTCAGCAACCTTATTCTGCTTTGCGCTACAGGCTGAAACACCAACCGACGCCACCACTAGAAATACTCGCGTGTTCATAGGCGCCGTTGTTATCAAACCCGCCTGACGGAGGACTTTCTCGAAACGCCCCGACTTGATTGACCGAACTGAATTCGCATGTAGAATGCGCCCAATGCCGATATAGCTCAGTTGGTAGAGCAACGGTTTCGTAAACCGTAGGTCAGCAGTTCAAATCTGCTTATCGGCTTTTTTTCTCATTTTTGCGTGCAGGCATCTGTGAGATGGGTCAAAGCCTCCCGGTGCAGGAAATACCCCCGCAGGCGTCTCTGTGTCTCTAACGAAAACGGGAGCGCGTCGCCAGCACCACGGGCTCTTGCTGATTGTTTTTTGTCAATCACTCCAGGCACCGAAAATGGCAAAATACCCTCGCCTTACCCTATTTTGCTCCCGTTCAAGTTGATAGTTTGACCGACAATGAAACGAATTTGGGGTGTGGGTTCCTTTCTTCTTCTCTTTGCTGCTTGCGGTGGCGACAAAACTGCAGCGGATCCTGGGCCGGATCCGGATCCGGTTCCGCCGCCGACGGTTAGTGCACCCGTTGCCGCCCAAG
>CAYPIX010000026.1:22004-40116 GCA_964410875.1 uncultured Kofleriaceae bacterium | reverse complement strand
CTTTGAAGGTGTGAGCTACGCCGAGAACGTACTGAGTCGCTGTCTCTGGCAATAACGTGCGTTGGATGGATTCAGCTTGCTGAGGTGCTCTCGAGTAACTTCCCAGAGAGCCTTTCAACGTCCATTTTTTGTTTAGCTTTTGTTCAACCGATAACCGTGGAGAAAGTGTCGTTTGCCCAATTCTGTCAAAATAATCGAGGCGCGCACCCACAGAGAGACTGGTGTTTTCCCATGGTCGTATGTCGCCAGCTATATAGGCTCCGGCGACATGCTGATTATTGGTTTCGTTAATATTAAAAATCGGTGCGGTGCTGAAGTTTCCAGCTCCTTCGCCTTCTGCCGGCGGAAGGGGTAGACGAATTTCAAGATCCGCAGAAGTGAGGCGGCCCATCGCTCCACCTCGGATTTGAAATTCCTTGCTGGCCTTCCATGTAAGGTCGCTGCGGAGTTCCGCGGTTTTTCCTGAGATTCGTAAAAAACGCTCATCTCCAATTTCAATACGAATGTTGTTAGTGCCAAGAGCTGCTGTGAGTTTTGAAGCAAACGCCCCTTTTTTATGTCGCCACGTAGCAATAAGCCTCGTGAAAGTTGTCTCATTGTCAAACCCAGCGGTTACGAGGGGTTCATTGGGGTCGATGTTGTCATTGATAAGACTGAGCAAGTCAAAACTCACCAGTGTGAGGATCGACACTTCGTCGTTTGCTGTCGGCAACCAGTCGAGTTGCAGCTGGCCGTCGTAGTAGGTCGGTGCCGTCGTAAAGGATAGGTTGGCGTCTTCTGGGAGGACCACAGGTAGTAGAAGATCTACGGCGGACCGCCGAATCGCTCCGGTAAGATAGAGTTTGTTTTTCTTGGAAATCGGTCCTTGAAATAATGCGGCCAAGTTGATGAACGATAACTCGGCAAAACCACTGTAAGAGTCAGGAGCCTGGCTACGAGTTTTTACATTGAGTACCCCGCCGGTGGAACGTCCTTGTTCGGCGCCAAATCCGCCCGGTGAAAAGTCGATCTTTTCAATGAACTCGGCGGGAAGAATCGATTGCAACCCGAAGAAGTGGTAGAGCAGAGGGATTTCTACCCCGTCGATTGTAACGATGGAGTCTTCCGGTGCAGCTCCACGAATAACGATATCGCCTGGGCCGTTGCCTTGAGCATTTGTGTTGGCAACGCCGGGTAAACTTCTGATTGCTTGTAAAGGGTCGCCGCGGGTTCCCGGGATTCGAGTTATAACCCTTTTGTCGAGGGTTTGTTTTCCGATCGATTCACGCTTTAGTGGGACCTCGCCAGTTATCTCGATTTGTTCACCAACGTAGGAGTTCGCGAAGAGAACAATGATGAAATCTTTGGCCCCGCCTTCGGGAACAGAGAGTGGTTCTTGGCCGGGTTGGTAACCTGTTGCTTTCGCGTTCACGGTTGTTCTGCCCGCTTTTCCTCCGCTTAGAGAAAAGAAACCCGCCCCATCTGTTCTCGTGTTTCCGTACCCCGGGGCTGAAACTCTGGCATTCGCGACAGGGCGAAGAGTTTCCGCGTCTAGTACGTTTCCTTCAATTACCTCAGCCAGTACTGGGCTGGAAAAGGCCCCTAAGAAAAGGGCGGGTAAAAGACAAAACGTTCGCACAACGGGCGGAATCATAGCCGAAAGAACTCAGGCTGCTAGTGCCGGGGCCAGCCAACGGGAAATACCTCTTCTTACGGCTTAATTCGCGACAGAAAGGGGAATGCGCGCGCTGGAATTCGAAGCGCTGGGTCGGTCCCGGTTGACCTCAATCCAACGGTCTAGACGTTTCCACCAGTAGATGAGCCAATCAGAGCGCTCCTGCCCCGTTTGAGGGATCTCCGATGCTGCTACTCGCCAAAATTGTATCTTAAGGGTTTTCCCGATTAAGCCCCCTCTCGCAAAGTCCGCCAGCTTACCGGCTCCCTCGATACCAGTGTGGGCACAGAAAATAATATCAAGATCGGGGCGTTTTTCAATAAGTGCGAGAGCACCACCGGGCTTTGGCGGTAGCATGTGTTTTAGTTGATCTGCATGGGCGGCGGTTTCTGGCCGTGTGAGCCGCAGCTTGGAAATAATCTCTTTGCGTTTTGACGGAGTGAAGCGGGTGCCCTCGGGAAAGATACAAACGATGTCATTCTTGCCTAATCCACCGAGGAGTCGTTTCACTTGACGAATCTCGTCTTCTGGAGCGCCGCTTCCTCTTCTTACGTAGGTCCGAGGAACTCGATGGGAGATGACATCGACACAGGGGTCCCAAAGCAATTCGCGTTTTTGTACGATCCGAAGAGTGTGACCGAACCGAGCTGAAAGAGTTCGTATTGGCAAGATCGTATCAATGATGCTCGCATGACGAGAGAACAGAAGAGCGGGGCCGCTTTCGGCTACTTCCATTCCTTGCACCTCGACACTCATACCGTAGAGCCTCTCCATAAAAGCGAGAATTTTCTCTACCCACCAAGTTTCGAGTTTTCTATTTGTCTCGCGCCACCATGTTGGAGTTCGCCCTAACCAGCGACCAGCAACGAGCCAAAGACCCAAGAGAGGCACAAGGCCGACGTAGTGCCAGTGAAGAACGGCAAGAATGAGAGTAAAGAAACGGGTCAAAGCCCAATTCCGTTTTCGAATTACGTCGCTACAAAGTCCGTAAACGAGAAGCACCGGAAACACCAGGGTATACAGAACCGTCAACAGTGTGAGTCCTGTGATTGACGCAGAGCGGCGAAGCCATCGTTCCCGCGTTGAATCTTTCCACATGCCGTTCCCGCTTCCGGATGAGGAAACTAACGGCTGCTCAGCCGGTACAGCTCGCAGAGGATGACCCTGTTTTGTCGATGAAGGACCCATGATTGGATTGAGGTGGGGGAACAAACCGGAAAAACAAACCTCTGACAACCGTCTAGTGTAAAGCTTTGAATTTAAATGGGTTTGATCCGGAGCAACCGGCTTGCGACCTTGCGATATAGTGCCCAAGTTGATCGTCGGAAGAATTACCTCATTTTCCTAGGCTTGATTGTGGCGTAGGCGTCACATTGTGCGCTGAGGGACCAACTCTCTAGCGAAATTCAGATTGTTTTCTGCAGTCTTTCTAATCGTTTGCTCGTGGCATAGAGATTGCTGATGTCTCTTAGGGGGATGGAGCTACCGAAAAGCAAACTCGAAGAACCTACTTCGAAACGCACTAGATTTGAAGAGTACAGCTACGCGGCCTGCTTACGAAATTCCGAGAAAGTCGTTTGGAGAGTGGACGATGTATTACCAGCCTCCACCACGTTGGATCCCGCGTTACCTCTTTGGCCAGCCGAGTTCACGCCAAGGTTACAAGGACTCACCGCACCGGAAGCAAAAACTGCAAATCAATTGTTCGGCCTGACATATATTCATCTGCTCGCGTTTGTAGAGGAATACATCATCGTGATGGCTGCCCGGCACGCGCATGCCGAAGTCTTTGGTGACAACACCGCGCTTCGAGCTCTTTTACGGTTCTCAGAAGAAGAGATTAAACATCAAACACTGTTTCGCAGGTATCTTGAATTCTATGCGCGGCACTTTGGGCGCATCGAAGCTATCAAGAACCCCGTGGAGATTGCATCCGTCATCCTTGAGCATGCGCCGATGGCCGTTTTGCTTATCACTATCCATCTGGAGCTTCTGACTCAACACCACTACAAAGCCGCTATCAAAAATTCGCTCGAACTAGAGCCCGCTTTTGTGAGCGTTTTGAAACACCATTGGCTGGAAGAATCCCATCACGCGAAATTGGGGGTTTTGGAATTGTTGCGTTTAGTCGACACAAGTTCAGAAGAAGAAAGAAGAGAAGCCTATGCTTCTTATTTGCGAATTTTGAACTCAATGGGGGAATTGTTTCGGGAACAGGGGGAAATGAACGCTGCGGAGTTAAGTCAGCGATTTGGACATTCCTTGGAAGATGGAGCAGGCGAGAAAATCGCGGCGGGCTATCAACATATATTTGGAACCATGATCAGGGACAATAAAGTGTTTTCGGAACTTCTGACCCTGTTTCCACGCTAAGGGGTGTCGCGTTGGAAAACGGCCATAGACGCGCGGTCTTAACCAAACTTGAGAGATGGCTGGGAAGAGAAGAAGCACAGCGTATTTTCCAAGAGACTCTCTCTCTTATGGGAAAAAAACGACTTGAAACGAGAAGTGATCGATACCGCATGGGAGAGATTCTGGTCGCGTATGGTGGTGCTTTCGCGCCAATTGGACGGGCTATTTGTGCACAGGCAGGTATTCAATCTCCAGTTCTACATGGCGGTGGAATTTCAGCTAACGAAGCGGGACCTGTTCTCAAGGAACTGGGCAATATCGGGGATGCGATATTTACAGTTAACAGGAACCTCGTCGTCGAATATTGGGGGCAAAGAGCCATTGAGATCTTCGGGATATCAGAGCGCGATGCTGTTGGTGAGCCGATAACTTTTCTGGAAACCGTATTCGCGGAGTTTGAATGGGGGAAAGTTTTTGACCACGCGTTGGCTGGGGTAGCTGTAGGGCCTCTCCCAGCAGTATGTCGACATCGCAACGGAAAAAGTGTCCACGTAGGTTTCGTGATTTCCCCTGTTCGTGGCACTCGAGACCGTATAGAGAAATTAATCGTCGTCGCCAGAGATAGGACAGAGGTGTTGGCGGCAAGTGACTCTTTAAGGGCCGCAAACGCGAGCCTGGAAGCCTTGACGATGGCAACGTCACACGGACTTCGGGCGCCGTTAGTGAGCGTACTTGGGTTGTTGAATGTTGCGCTGGAAGAGCTGGAGGAGGGTAACGAAATTAATGTCAAGCGAGCGATACTCCGCGCTCAATGCTCTGCGCAAGAGATGCTACCGAAACTGGAACGCCTCAATCGATTTAATGAACTGGACACAGAGGCGATACGGCCTGTTCCTCTCAAATCCGTCGTGGAAAGGGCGCTTGGGCAGCTGGAGATACCCGCGGTCCCAGACGGCCCTCGCATCACTATCGAAAATGGCCATCACGCTACGTCGCAGGCCGCAACCTTAGAGAGAGTACTTGTCATCTTGTTACAAAACGCCGCACAGCACGGGTGCGATCCTAACAACCCCGAAGTGTTGATTGCTGGGAAAAAAACTGGCCAGGGCATCATTGAAGTACTCGTTCGGGACAATGGCGGTCGGTTCTCCGAGCTCGCGTCTGTGTCTGCATTTCAACCTAAACAGAGATTTTTGAAAGATGGAGCAGGTGCAGGTCTGGGCCTCGTTCTTGCGAAACAGGCAATGCTAAAAATTGGTGGAGAAATTGAAGTTGATTGCGAGGCTGGTAAACACACTTCTTTTTTGCTTCGTTTAAGAGCGTATCCGCCAGAAAAGTTGGAGCGAGGAAAAGGACGAGTATTCGGGGGACGGAATGATAAAGATGAATAACGAGTTGCGGGTTTTGGTTGTGGAGGATGACCAAGATCAGTCTGCCCTCTTGAAACGACATTTGGAGAAGTCGTTCAACTCTGTTCAGGTGGATCAAGTGACATCTCTAAAATCTGCGATAGCCACTTTACAAGGACAGTGCCATGATCTGGTCTTTTCTGATTTGAAAATTACTGACTCGAGTGGGCTAGATACTGTTCGCGGTTTGGTCGCAGATGCCGGGGATATTCCAATTGTCGTATTGTCCGGCAACTCGGATGAAGATCTTGCTGTCCGAGCATTACAACTTGGGGCGCAAGACTACCTTCTCAAGGAAGAACAGTCGGTTCGAACGGTTAGACGGGTTGTTCGCTATGCGTTGGAGCGGCATGTCTTGCAAAGTACGCTAAAAAAACAAGCCTTCGAAGATGCGCTGACCGGTGCTGCTAATCGGCGGCGACTCCAGAAAGATCTCAAGCGGACGTTGACACTCCTGGAGAGAGGAACCCGAGAACCAGCAGCATTGTTGATGTTGGACTTAGACAACTTTAAGATCGTCAACGATAGCTTGGGCCACGATAGAGGAGACGAATTGTTAGTCTCAGTGTATCGAGCTACGCTGTCTTGCGCTCGAACGTCGGACGTCGTG
Source organism: uncultured Kofleriaceae bacterium (assembly GCA_964410875.1). Taxonomy (GTDB): domain Bacteria; phylum Myxococcota_A; class Polyangia; order Haliangiales; family Haliangiaceae; genus CAYPIX01. The sequence continues at coordinate 34,091 of CAYPIX010000026.1, read as the reverse complement.
GCTCGTTTAGGTGGCGATGAGTTTGCAGTCTTACTCCAAGAAGTAAGTAGTCTAGAACACGCAGTATCGGTTGCTCGCCGAGTATTAGAGAAGGTAGATCTATGCACCAGGCTTTTTCACCCAGAAGTTTCAGCGAGCATTGGAGTGACAGTTACCTACGGAGAGGACATAGATTCACTGATGCGACGTGCCGACGGTGCCATGTACGAAGCAAAGCAGGGTGGAAAAAGCAGGGTACGAGCTAGACTCGCACCAACGCAGGGGGAGAGCTGTGTGGTTGGCTCGCCAAGAACTGACAATAACGCATCAGAGGTGAGTCTGAATGCTCAGAGAAGAGTTCCACTCTAGCCAGAAGTCATGAACTGAGTGGGCCAGTTTGTTGTAAGACTTCGGCCCGGTCGGCTTTACTACATAGCCGTTGGCATGTGCCGCGTATGCTTCTTGCCTGTCTTGGGCCGCGTCTGAGGTCGTGAGTATGATGACCGGTGTCATTGAAGTGCCCGTATCCTGCTTTATTTTTTTCAAAACAGCATGACCGTTCAAACCAGGGATTTGTAGATCCAAAAGAACCAAGTCGGGGAGTTGGTTGTCTTTTTGCGCCTGATTTAGGTGTTCGATGGCGTCGATCCCATTGTCTATGTGCTGAACATCCATGTTTTCATTCCCAACTTTGCGGAGGGCTCGAATCAACAAATAGGCGTGGTCTTCATTGTCTTCTACTAAAAGTATCCGTGCCGGGGTAGCCACCTGCTTATTTGAGTTCATTGAGCTTGCGTCCTTTCTGGCGTTGGAAATGACATCCAGAAAGTACTGCCGACACCGAGTTCTGATTCCACCCAGGCAGAACCTTCATGGTTCTCCGCAACCTTTGCAACAATAGCGAGCCCTAAACCTGTGCCATCGGTTTTGGCGGATGCGCGCTCGAAAAGACCGAAAATCCTTTCCTGATCTTTCTCGGGAATCCCTGGACCCGTGTCACGGACGAAAATATCAACGGTATTTTCTCTCCGACGTGCGCCGACTGTCACGGATAAATTGTTGGTCTTGTTGCCGTGCTTTATTGCGTTGGACAATAGGTTTACCAACGCATGTTCAAATTGATCTCTGGAAGCGAGGATGGGAGGCATCGGCGCGGAACAAGCTAGTTTGGGCTGGGAGTGGTCGTTGGGTGGAATTGAATCGAATAAAGACTCGACTATGTCCGAGGTGTTCAGCCACTGTTTCGTCGTCTCAGCTCGGCCTAACCGATTGTATTGCATCAATTCTCCGATGAGAACGGTCATTGTTTTGTTTGCTCGCTCCAACCGTGTCAGATCATCAAGGACGGCAGCATCATCGCCAGACTCTAAGTCTTCTCTAAGGGCGGTGAGGTAACCAGCTGAGGTTACCAAGGGGGACTTGAGGTCGTGAGAAACTGCATATACAAGGTATTCAATTTCTTCCGTACGCTTTTGGAGAGCAAGATTGGATTTTTCTAGCTCGGATTGGACATTCAAAAGGTCTGTGATATCGGCGATACTCACTAGTACGTATTGACCACTCTCTATTTCCACGGGATTGAAAGACACTTGAACGGAACGGCTTTGCCCATCTCGGCGGAGTCCACAAGAATTGACAGGTTGTAAGTTTCCAGACGGGAATATGGGATATTTTAGTTCCGGCAAGATCCTCTCCAAGGATTGTCCCAAGAGTTCGTTCTCGCGGAAGCCAAAGATCGCTTCGCTACTTCTATTTGCCATGTGGATATGACTGTTTCGGTCAACTAGCAAGATGCCGCTAGGGGACGCTTCAACAGCGGTTCGAAACCGCTGCTTAAACTTGTTTTCTTGTGACAGATCCAAGAGCGTAGCTACCATTATTTGGGTGCGCTGTTCGTCCTGTTGCACAGAGGCAAAAATGCGGACAGGAATTCGTTTTCCCGATTTTGAGATTCGGATTGTCTCAATTTCTATTGTTTGTCCCGCTTGAAGAGCGGAGAAAAGGCCCTCGAATTCGTTTTTTGTATCATCGGGGATAAGCAACGATACCGGGCTACCGATGGCTTCCTCTTTCGTGTACTCAAACAGTTTTTCTGAAGCTGCATTCCACAGAATGATTTCGCCTTGAAGGCTAAGGCCAATAAGGGGTATCGGTAAATGCTCACTGATGTTCATGGAGCCTTTGGGTTGTAGCCACATCAGTAAGAAACCTCGCGATGGTCTGTCGACGTGGACGAGCTCGCCTGCATCCGGTCTAATCGTCTATAAAGGCTGCGTCGGTTTATTCCCAAGACTTGGGCTGCTCTTGATTTGTTGCCTTTACAAGCCAATAAGACGTCTCGTACGTGTTTGTCTTCGGCCTCTTTCAAGGTCAACAAGGTCTCCGATGCGAAGGCGGTTTGACATCGTGGAATCTGGCGAACGTGGTCCGGCAGATCCTCCAGGTTTACTTCGGAAGAATCCGTGAGAATGGAAGCACGTTGGACGACATGTTCAAGCTCCCGGACATTCCCCGGCCAAGAATAAGTAAGAAGGGCAGAGGCCGCATCTGGACTGAAACCCGAGATATCTCGGTTTGTCTTCGCAGCCGCTAAAGAGAGAAAACGCTGGGCCAGTAGCAGCACATCGTCACCTCGCGCTCGGAGCGGCGGTAACCGAACCTGTAGGACATGGATTCGGTAGAAAAGGTCTTCTCGAAAGTTGCCTCGACTCACTTCCTCTTTTAGGTCTTTGTGAGTGGCAGAAATGATCCGAGTGTCAAAGGGGACTTCCTCTTTACCACCAACGGGGCGAACCACTCCTTCCTGGAGCACTCTGAGAAGCTTCGCTTGCATCTCGAGGGGCATATCTCCAATTTCGTCAAGGAAAAGAGTGCCTCCATCGGCATATCGAAACAACCCCTCATGATCCTGGTCGGCACCGGAAAAAGCACCTTTTTGATGGCCGAAGAGCTCGCTCTCAAGCAGGTTCAAAGGCATTGCGGCACAATTGGTAGGAACGAATGGTTTATCGCGTCTTGGGCTAGCTTCGTGGATAGCTCTCGCGACTAGTTCTTTCCCGGTTCCGCTTTCGCCAACAAGGAGTACGCTCATGTCGACTTGGCTAACTCTTTTGATTAATTGCCTAACCCGGTTGAAGCCAGGGCTATTCCCGACCATGCTGTCTTCATGGAGCGGAGAGCTGGGCAAGGTATCAACCCTGCGACGCAGCCGGGCATATTCAACGCCATGCTTTACTCTTTGAAGAAGATCCTCTCTCGCCATTGGTTTGAGGATTAGGTCGTGCGCGCCGGCTCGTAACGCTTCGACCGCTACTTTTACATCAGCGTAGGCGGTCATGAGGAGCAAGGCGGTGTTTGGGCTAGACCGCTTGGCAAACTTAACCAACTGTATACCGTCGTTTCGCCCTTCCAGATTTATGTCCGCTAACAGCACGTCTATCGCGTGGTCGGTAAGCGCTTTTTCCGCTTGCTCGGTGTCGTGGACTACGGTCGTATGGAAGCCTAGTTTATTGAGGTCACGAACGACTAGAAGGGCTTGGTCACGGTCGTCTTCCACGACAAGAACATGTCCTCCTACATCACCCACTTGTTTATTCTTGCTGTGACAGCTTAAGGAGGTCAAATGAAGTGAGGGGTATTTTGTGCCATCACCAAATTTCGTCAAAGTTGCCATCTCGGGAGTAACGGCACTGAATGAGCTCGCCAGGTTTGTCGACGCGCAACCTAAAGAAATTGGTAAACGTTTTTGTTGCTATGGACGCACGCAGCCGATGCCAAACGGTGGCAACGCAATTTCAGCGCCAGGCCAACCGGCCGCTTACGTAATCTAATAGGCAATCTCCACTCCCGTTCCCTCAATAGAAAAAATGATTGCCACTGCGGATGAAAAAAACCAAACCGCAAAGAGCGATTTGGTCTTGCTTCAAGTAGTGCTACTTAGAGCGGGAGACGAGATTCGAACTCGCGACGTCAACCTTGGCAAGGTTGCACTCTACCACTGAGTTACTCCCGCAAAAGGACCTGTACTCTCGCCGGGGCAACGTGGCTGTGTCAAGAACGGTGGATTCCTAACTTCGAGGAATGAGGAGATCAGACTAGAGAATTCACCAAACATTAGTTGGTCAGACGAATTGTGAGTTGCCTTCTCTATGGGAACGATCTACAGCTCGATCCTCCTCAGTTTTCTGGGCATAGGTTTGAAGGACCACCGACCGACCATCAGCACTCCGATGTCAGAATCAGAAGTCGTCAATAAGCAGCAAGTTACCGCTCAAAGTCTGCTCACATCCTCACAGGTCGCCGGGCTGTTACAAATGAACCGGGCATCCGTGAACAAGTGGGTTCGCGACGGACGTTTGTCTGCTTACAAAACCCCGGGCGGTCACCATCGTATTCGGGTGAGCGACTTGGTCACTTTCTTGGCCGAGCATCAATTGCCCATTCCTCCTTCACTGCAACCGATGATGAGGCAGCTTGTTCTTGTCGTCGATGATGACACCGACCAGCTTGTCGCTTTCAAGAGGGCTCTTACGCGCTACCAAAAACGGATCCGAGTAGAAATTGCAGACAATGGAATTGATGCCCTGGTGATGATAGGTGCGCTCAAACCAGATGTTGTGATTCTCGATATATTCATGCCCGGCATCGATGGAATAGAAGTGTGTAAGCGTTTACGGAAAATGTCCCATACCCAGGAACTTCGCGTCATTGTGGTCTCCGGGAAGCTAACTCCTGATGTCGAACAAGCTGCCATTGATGCTGGGGCCAGTGTGTGCTTTCAAAAACCGGTCTCGGCCCAAAGGCTTGCCGAGGAAATAGGCGTGTCTGGCGCCGCTCTGGCATTGCAGCACTAATTAGGTGAGCGGAAGGCGAAGGGCGAAAACCGTGGTCTCTCTTTCTCGCGCATAGGAAAGGGTGCCGCTGTGATGCAGGGCGGCGGCCCGAGCTACAGCTAGGCCAAGGCCAGTACCGTCTTGCGGCGAACGTGTCGAAAAGAATGGTTCGAAAATCTTGGTTGTCAGCGTAGGCGAAACACCCTTGCCATTGTCTCTTGCAATGAAAACAGCCTGGTCGCTGTCCCTTTCGCATTCGATCGATACATCACCGCCGGGGCCGGCTGCTTTGAGACCATTGTCCAAAAGACACACTAAGGCCTGAACGATCATCAGATGAGAGCAGGGGACATCCCCATCGTAAGCGATTTTCGAACGTATCTTGTTGGGACTTAGAAGAGACAGGCAATCTCTGATGATGGTGGTGCTGGGGACGAGGGAGCGTTCGGCGGCGGTGCGATCCAAACCCAGGAGGTCGGTCGACAGGGTAGCGATTTTTTCCGTACTTTCGCTTACTGCTTCCAACAAGTCTTGGAGTGATTCTGCGTGGTGTTCTCCTGCCGCTATTCCCTCTTTGAGTAGGGGGAGGGCATTGACGAGTGCGTTGACTGGGTTGCGAAGGTTATGTGCGATTCCGGTTGAAAGGATGGCGAGGCTTGACGCTTTTTCTGTTTCATTTAGGCGAATTGCGAGCTCACGCATTCTCAATTGTGCACGTACACGAGCTGCCAATTCAGACGGAGCAAAGGGTTTGACAACAAAGTCGACCGCGCCGGCTTCAAAGCCGATGAGCCTTTTTTCTAATTGTGAAGAAGCACTTAAGACGATAGCCGGTGCGAGCCGGTTGCCCACCGCGTCTCGAAAACGCCGAATCAACTCATCGCCAGCCATTCGGGGCATGTCGAGGTCGGTTACCAAAATATCGGGGTGCCTCTCTTCCGCCAACGCGAGGGCTTCTACTCCGTTTGTTGCTACAAGTACGTTGTAGTTTGCGCTAAGGAAGTCTGCGATTGCTTCTAGAAGCGGAACGTCATCTTCCGCGACGAGCACTGTTTGCTCGTGGTCTCGCAAACGGTGGCCCCGACGCCGAGCGGGGGGCACAGGGGTGTCGGCAATCAGTTTGGGGCTTTCTGGTCCCTCGGTTTTGACCTCGTCTTGCCAGGGAAAGAACACACGGAACGTTGTTCCCTTTTCGACCTTACTTTCAACCTGAGCATGTCCATTGTGGGCTTCGGCGAGTTCGCGGACAATGGACAGTCCAATTCCGGTTCCCCGTTTCGAGGCCGTGTGGAGTGGCTCAGCTCCACCCTCAAAACGATCGAAGACTTTGTCGCAAAGCTCCTTGGTCATTCCTATACCCGTGTCTGCTACCGTAAGAACGAATCCGCCGTCATTGTTTTCGACTTTAGCTGAAACTCGGCCACCCTCGGGCGTAAACTTGAGCGCATTGGAAACCAGGTTGACGACAATTTTTCGAAAAGAGGTAGGATCAACAACCCCCGTCAAATTTGACTCTGGCGTAGTTAAGGTAATCCCATTGGCATTCGCTAGCGGCTGCCAGTTCTCAACCAAGGTGGAAAGCGTCTGGCCAACGGGAGTCTTGCAGGGAGCAACCGCAAGGCGGCGCTCTTGGCTAGCGGACAGCAGTAAAAGATCGTCAACCAGCGTGACAAGTTGGTTTGAGCTGCTTCGAATAGCCGAGACGCGGTTAGAAATGACCTCAGACTCTTTACTCGATTCTTTGGTGAGTTCTTCTATCTCGGTAGACGCGAGCTGAATAAGCGAAAGCGGTGTTCGTAGCTCGTGGTTGATGTTTGCAAAGATCTGTTCACGAACGGCCTGTGCCTCTTTTAGCTCAGCAGTTCGTTGGTCGACCTTAACTTCCAGGTTCTGGCGGTAGTCTTCTAAGGTGCGGAATGAAAAAGCATTCTCAAGTCCAAGGCGGATAGTAGGAATGAGAAAATCAACCATCTCCTCAGATTCTTTCTGTTTTTCGCTTTTACACCAAACAGAGATATCACAGGTGTGTCCAGAAACGGGCGCAAGATGTCGGTCGAAACGCGTTCCTCCTTCGGTGCCGATTCTCGCTTGTGCGTTGGATACACCGTTTTGAGGTTCGTGTTTAATTTGAACCTCTACCTGTAGGAAAGAATCAATGTCGAATAGTGTTTTCGTTATTGTGGTTAGCATAGTGTCGACGTCTAGAGTCGCTCCTATTGCTAGCCCTAGACGGTTAGCGGTTTTCAATTTGTCAGATTGCTGCTCCAAAACTCTTCGTGAGCTGTCAATCTCCTCATATTTCGACAGAAGTTCGGCGTGAGCATTTTCAAGCTCGTCATGCGTGGCCATGATTCGGGCGGGCCTGGCCATAAGAGTCTTGAGCTTTCCAATTAAGCTAGCTTTGGGAGGGAGAGTGATCGTAAAACGTTTCCCTCGGTCGATGTCGGATAGAGTTACTTTTGCGTTCGCTCTTCCCAGCATCCTTGTAATGACTTCATAGTTTCCCTGGGTAACCCAGAAAAACGGTTCGCATCGGGCGTAACCGGCAGGCAACCGAAGAGCAATTTCCACGACGCCTTCGCTCCGTTCCCTGAATTGGGGGATTACGCAGGGAAAGAGATGTGCACTGGTCTTATTCTCAGGACCGGCAACCTTTCGATACACGGCGGTCGGCGTTGAGACTAATCTAGCTACCAGGAAAGCTGGGCGCATTGCCTTGTCGCTGGCAACTTTGTGCCCAAGCGCGATAAAATCCTTTTTTGAAAGAAACTGCGCGACGTTATCCATGAACTTCGCGAACGCGTCCCATTCTACCCTCTCATCGAGGTTGTTTAGGTGGGGAAGGTCGTAGCCCACTCCCTCAAGTAGAGCTTTGTCAGAAATGCCTCTGGATCGGGTCTCGGAAAGGAATAAGCCAAAAATTCGGCAGGATACCTCTCGCTTCACGCACCCCAGTGTAGCACGGCAGCGCAGTCGGTGATTCCCGTGCCCCCGGTATAAAGAAGTACTGTGTCTTTTTCCAATAGCAAACCTTCTTTCGAAGCCGTTGCTAGTACGAGAGGTAAATTTGCGGATGAAAGGCTTGCGGCCCAAGGAAATGTATCCACGCTTTTCGCTGGGGCAATGCCGGCAAACTTTTGTGTGACTGCTCGCAACCAAGACGTTCCCTGATGGCAGCCGTAGAAGTCGATGTCGGACGTTTCGAGACCACATTTGTGTAACGCGGAAACTATGACTTCTTTCGCTCGGTCAGCTGTGCCAAGAAACATCTTGTTCATCGCTTCTTTTTTGCCTGTATGGAGTCGTGCTTTTCCATCGTCAAACCAGCGGCCTTCCTCAACTGTGGCATGAAGAGTGTCTTGTAGCTCTCCCCTCGTTGTGTTGCTGAAACCCTTGATGTTTGCGAGCCGATTTGTAGAACTAACCAATACGGCTGTAGCACCGTCACCGAACCACGGACTGTAGGGCTCGTCGTTGGTGAGAAGTCGAGTGCAGAGGCTACTTTGTGTGACTAGAATAGAATTCGCTTTCTTCGCTTCTATGAGCGCTTCGGCGATCTGAAGCTGATGAAGAAACGAAGAGCTTGCCGATTCCAATGACATGGTCAAGCAGCTTTTTTTTAGCTTTAGTCTTGCATGGACCGTGCAGGCTGGATTCGTTAACAGTCTTTCTGGGGTTGGCGTATGACTTATTAATGCATCGACCGATTGAATATCCACGTTCCAGCGTTCGATCAAATCCTCGACAGCGCGAACTTCCATATCCGCGCTAGTCACGTTTGGAGACGCGATTCTTCTTTCTTTTGAGCCCCCAAAAATGTCGTCTTCGCGGAACGCCTTGGCAACAGCTTCTTCCCCGGGGGTGACCGGTTGAAGGCTCCGTAAAAAATCTTCCCGCCGAGAGGTCCACTTTTTCACCGTACTTTCCGACCACCAATTGTTAGACCGGCGTTCTTCCGGGAGAAACACACCTAAACCAGATATTCCTATCCCCACAAGCCCCCTAATTTCTTTGCGAGGCGGGCTGGTCGTTTTGACCAAGGGTGTCAAAACGTTTGCCCAATGGAATTGGCTCAGCTGGATGGATGCGGACGTCGATTACGAGTGGTCGTTGTGTGGAATGATCGAACGAGTACTCCAGGATCTGCTCTGGTCCGTCTATACGCATGGCGTCTGCGCCGCAGGCTTTCGCAAGTTTGACAACGTCTGTTGGCCCTGTCTTGAACTCATGCGTACGGCCAAAGATCGCTTTTTGTCCCATTTCGACCATGGTGAAACACTCGTCGTTAAGGACCACAATTATGATTGGGAGCCCCAGTGACGCGGCAGTGGAAATCTCGTTTGCACACATAGCGAAACCGCCATCGCCAATGACGGCGACAGATGTCCTAGATGGATGGGCTATTTGGGCGCCAAGCGCGGAACCGATTGCGGTACCCATAGACGCAAGTCCAAGCATTGACACAAAGGAGTCGGGATAGTCGAGTTTTAGATAATGCGCTGCCCAACAGTAATTTGCCCCGCTATCTGTGGAAAAAATCGTGTCTGTTGGAAGTCGTTGTTGTAGTTCCCAAAAGAGTCTTGGTGCTGCAATCGTCCCTGGAATAGAAGGCACAGAGTCCAAAGGGGAGCTGTGATACATGCCGTAGGTCTCAGGACTTTCCGTAGAGGGGACAAAGTCAAAAAGCTCGACAAGAAAATTTTCTGCGGGAGCTACAATTCCGAGAGAAACGTCGTAACTCTTTGCGATTTTGTTGGGATCGATATCAACTTGAATTAACCGTTTTCTCGGCCGAAGCAGCTCGCTCCATCCGTCGGTAGCCGTTTCATTCAGTGACGTTCCGATAGCAAGAACGGTGTCGACACCACCTTCTAGAAAATCGGAAGATGAAGGGTGACCCGCAACGCCAAAAATTCCCAGGCTGAGAGGGTGACTCTCCGGGAAAACACCCTTGGCTTTGGGCGTTGTCATCACGGGAATAGACAGCTTTTCGGCCAGATTCCGAAGGGTGAGTGGTCCGTTGCCAACACGGCTCCCAGAGCCGGCAAAAATTACGTGTTTGCCAGGTGAGAGGAGAGCGTTACCGGTTGCCTGTAGAGAGGCTTTAGGAATTGTGTACCGTTCTTCTCTGTGGACCGGAACGTGAGAGACTATTGTTTTCTCACTTAGTAAGTCGACAGGTAAACTTACCAGGGTCGGGCCGCGCCGTCCCGACATAGCGGTGGAGATGGCGTCATTGATTTGCGCTTTGGTAGAACTTGCTGTGCAGAGCTCAATAGACTTCTTGGTCACATGACTAGTTAATCCCACGATGTTCAAACCCTGTGCACTTCCGTCTTGTAGGGCCCCACAGCCATAGCGCTTTCTGGCTACCTCGCCGACAAGAACCAGCACCGGCGCATGATCGGCAAAAGCACTGCCGAGCCCGTTCATTGCATTCAGGATTCCCGGGCCACTGGTAACGACAACCACACCTAACTTTCCGGCGGTTTGCGCATACCCCGCTGCGGCGAACATCGCACCGGCTTCGTGACTTGTTGTTACCTGTTTAATTTGTTCTTGATTGAGGAGCGCGTCATAAATAGGTCCCACGGTTCCGCCGGGGATACCGAAGACCACCTCCACACCCGCTTCGACCAGGGCTTGAACGATGACATCCGACACCCGAATTCGCCCATCGTCCACGGCGCTTTGCGATTGATCGCCAAGTGGTTCTCCTAGGCCCGGAATCGCCGGTAGTTCCCGTTCCTTGCCTGGGCGCGGTGTTGGCGCAGCTGTGTTTTCCTTCAAAAATCCCCCCCCGATTTGGTGTCCGTCAGCTAAATGAACGGACACCAGATGCGCCACTTTTGCCATTTTTTCGAAATTTTTCAACTGTTCGAGAGCACCGTTTACGGGGGAGCCGTATCCGGATTTCCGTTGGCATCCCGTAACCTTAGGGATTACCTGTGACTCCGGAAATTGAAAGTAAAATAGAATTTGGGGTTCAACACTGATTGGACGCGCCCCTGGACTGGAGGTTAGGCAGTTAGATTCACCTTGGGTTTTTTGTCATGGCGAATGGACCAAAAGAGTTGAATCCAGAAACACCGCTTGTTCTCTACGTCGATGACGAAAAGCCGAATCGAGTGGTTTTTGAGCAGACGTTTCGGAAAGAATTTCGGTTGGTTTGCTGCGGGGGTGGCAAAGAGGCGTTAGAGATTATGGCGTCCCGCGAGGTTGCGGTGTTGGTTACCGATCAGCGGATGCCCGAAATGAGCGGGAACGAGCTCCTTGCGGTTGCAAAAGAACGGCATCCCGACACCGTCCGCGTCATCGTGACGGCGTTCTCTGATGTTGAGCCGATTCTCGGTGCAGTCAATCAGGGGCTTGTGGCGCGATACATTGTCAAACCTTGGGATCGCGAAAAACTCGCCACCATTTTGCGTTGGGCTTGCGAGACGTACACCGTAGGCAGAGCCAATAGCGTGGTCCAAAAACGATTGCTTGAAAACGAACGTCTTGCCACTTTGGGGGGGATTTGTGCATCGCTTGTTCACGAAATGACGCAACCTCTTTCTCTGCTCAGCCATAACGCTGACTATTTGGCGAGTTTGGCAGGGGATTTGGCAAAAGCAGATCTTTCTCGTTCAGAGCTTACCGTTGAGGATCTAAATTACTTTTCGGCTTTGGCCACGGAAATGCCGAAGATAACCGAAGAGCAGGTCGCTGCATGCCGAGTGCTTTCCGATTTGGTGCGGAGCACCATGAAACTCGCTAACGGTACGGCAGCTCTTCACGATTTAGATTGTGATCCTGTTGCGGCGATTCGCTTTGCGATGGCGGTTTGCAAGGCGAGTGCTAACCAAACAAACTTTGAATATCGAGGGCCGACGGATCTTCCCAAAATTAGAATGGCTGAAACCGAGGCGAGTCAGGTCTTTATCAATATCTTTCGTAATGCGGCTCAAGCGGTTGGGGAAACCGGCCGTCCTGGTAAGGTCTTTGTTGACGCGGCTGTTTCTGAAACGGTCAACATAACGGTTGAAGACAATGGGTGTGGGATGAACCCAGAAGTCCTGAAACAAGTAACAAAATCTTTCTTTACAACGAAGACCGATGGAACCGGCTTAGGCCTTCACCAGTGTCGGCGCTTGGTCGAGGGCAAGGGAGGGACTTTCGTCATCGAGAGTGAAAAAGGGGCATGGACTAGGGTACGGTTGGGGTTGCCCATTTCTTCCTAAGATTGCCGCTCTAAACACCATCCGTCTCCGCCGCTCTAAACACCATCCGTCTC
>CAYPIX010000026.1:0-21904 GCA_964410875.1 uncultured Kofleriaceae bacterium | reverse complement strand
AAGATTGCCGCTCTAAACACCATCCGTCTCCGCCGCTCTAAACACCATCCGTCTCTGCCGCTCCCGTTGCAGATCTACTCGTGCAAATGAAGCAGCGTCTCGGTCATTGTAAAAGAACCGATATGTTAAAGTTGGAATCGCAATGAAAAATACAATCATTGGTCTGGCTCTGTTTGGCCTTGTTTGGCCTGCATGCGGTGGTGGAAACGGTGGCTATAAATTGCCTGCGGGTGACAAGATCAAACCGTTCGAAGAGCCAGAAGAGGATGATTTAGTAGAGCAGGCGGCTGTTTTTGTCGGCAAAGAAAAACGGGGTAGATAGATATGTGCGGCATTGTTGGTTACGTAGGTGATAGGCAAGCAACGCCAATCCTGGTTTCTGGATTGAGAAGACTTGAGTACCGTGGGTACGATTCCGCTGGCGTCTCGGTTTTTGATAGTGGTGAGAGCCGCGTTGTTCGTTGCCAGGGAAAACTGCGCGAACTGGAAAAACTTTTGGAAGAGAAGCCCGCGCCGGGTCGCTCTGGAATTGGCCATACGAGATGGGCTACTCACGGCCGTCCGTCCGATATGAATGCACACCCTCATAAAGTGGGTCCAATTAGCATTGTGCACAATGGCATTATCGAAAACCATCTAGCGCTCAGGTCTGAACTAGAAAGCAAAGGCGCGAAATTTTCCTCGGAAACAGACAGCGAGATCTTTGCGCATCTAATTGCAAAAGAGTACGAAGCGGGCGGCGAGATAAGTGACGCAGTGAGGCGCGCGCTGAAACAAGTAGAAGGTGCGTACGCGCTCGTAGTCTTAAACGACAAAGCGCCAGAGGAAATCATTGCAGCGAAAAACGCGTCGCCAATGGTGGTTGGTTTGGGGAGCGGAGAGAATTTCGTCGCTTCCGATGTGACAGCTGTTCTCGATCAAACCAGAGACATCATTTTTGTCGATGAAAAAGAGGTCGTCAGCGTAACTGCCGAACGGATCCAGCTCACCGACTTTGACGGAAACGTTGTTACCCGCGAGCCCAAGAAAATTCAGTGGAGCGCTGTCCAGGCCGAGAAGGCTGGCTACAAGCACTACATGCAAAAAGAGATTCATGAGCAACCCCAGTCGGTTTCGGACACATTGGCTGGCCGGCTTGATCTAGAGAACGACAACGTCGTTCTTGACGGTATCGATCTCGATCCGAGTAAGTACAAACGAATCGTCATGGTGGCGTGCGGCACCTCCTATCATTCGTCTTTGGTTGGCGAGTTCCTTATCGAAGGTATGGCGCGGATTCCGGTCGAGGTAGAACTTGCATCCGAGTTTCGTTACCGAGATCCAATCGTTGGTAAGGACGACTTAGTTATAGCAATCAGCCAATCGGGAGAGACCGCTGACACGATGGCTGCCATTCGCGAAGCCAAAGGAAAAGGAGCGTCGGTGTTTGCCATTTCGAACGTCCTTGAATCCTCTATTCCAAGAATGGCCGACTACGCTTTCTATACTCACGCAGGGCCAGAAATTGGTGTTGCTTCGACAAAGGCGTTTACTACCCAGCTCGTTGCGTTGGTTCTCGTTGCAATTTACTTGGGTCGGCGTACAGGAAAACTACCACCAGAAAAGGCTCGAGAAATATTGGCGGATCTCGTGGCATTGCCTAAGCAGATGGCTGAGGTCATACAGCATGGCGCTCAGCTGCAGGTGATCGCACGCCGATATGGACATGCGGGCGGTTTCTTGTTCCTTGGCCGAGGTAACCAATATCCAATCGCTTTGGAAGGGGCGTTAAAGCTCAAGGAAATTTCATATATTCACGCAGAGGGCTACGCGGCAGGGGAGATGAAACACGGCCCAATTGCGCTGATTGACGAGAACCTTCCCGTAGTCGTTATGGTGCCCAAGAGCGCCCAGTACGAAAAAGTGGTGTCGAATCTCGCAGAGGTTCGAGCACGTGAAGGGAAAGTGGTCGCCATAGCCACTCGTGGAGATGTTGACATCGGGGCCACAGCAGACGAGATCGTCATGATTCCCGAAACTTCAGAGGAACTTCAGCCTCTTCTGACTACGATTCCTCTTCAGCTCTTGGCCTATTACGTCGCTGATTTTAAGGGCACAGACATCGACCAGCCTAGGAATCTAGCCAAGAGCGTCACGGTAGAGTAAACAACCGTAGATGAAGCGGATCTCAGCGTTAAGCTTGTTGGTTTTTCTCGGTGCTTGCGGCGGTAAGCAGTCCCCCGACACTCCAGTAGGTGACACGCACCCTGCATCTGACCTGGACGTAGCGCTTGAAGATCCGGCGGTTCCTGGGGTGGCTGAGCCGCCTGTGGTCCCTGTGGTCCCTGAAGAAAACGCTGTCGTTACGTTTTCGCTCACCAATACTCATACAGAGGAGCTTGTCTTCAATATGGATTGGGGTTGGGGTGGAAGTATCTTGGTCTTCTCCGGTAAGCCGCCAAAGGCTGTATCTATTCTTCCGTTTGCTAGGCACTGCACGGCTACCTGCGAAACCGCTGCTGAAGGAATTTGTCCTTCATGTCCAGAGCCAGAGCACCTCGCAGATATTCGGCAGGCGCAAAAACTTACCCGAGTCCTTCCTGGCGAGACCCTAGAAGTGCCGTGGGATGGATTAGTTCACAACTATGAAAAAGCCGAGGGAATTAGCAGTGAAGGGCCCACGAGTTGTAAGTGTTTTCGTAAAACGCCCGCACCGGAAGGTAACTACACAGTGCGCGCCTGCGGACTACGTTTAACGCAAACGGCGAAGAAGAGCTCTTCGCTTCAGTGTGTTGAAGGCAAACTCACTATGCCAGGTGAACAAGGCCAAAGTGTCGCTTTGGAGTTTGGCGAGCCCAAAAAAGCAAGGCGGAGACGCAGGTAGTCTTTGAGCAAAGAGCTCACTCACATAGACGAGCATGGTGCTGCCCGAATTGTCGATGTCAGCAATAAACCCGAGACCTCGAGGGTCGCTGTAGCTTCTGGTTTTGTCCGTATGGACAAAGAAACTCTGTCAAAAATTACTTCGGGTAGAGCTGCAAAGGGGGATGTTTTAGCGGTGGCTAGGCTGGCCGGGATTCAAGGGGCCAAGCAGGCCGGAAACTGGATTCCGCTATGCCACCCGCTGCGTCTAACCGGCATCGACGTCTCCTTCGTGAGCGACGAGACATTGCCAGGGGTGCGGATTACGGCGGAAGTACGGGCGGTTGACAGAACTGGCGTAGAGATGGAGGCCATGACGGCCGTTAGCGCTAGTGCTTTAACTATCTACGATATGTGTAAGGCGGTCGACCGAAGCATGACGCTTGGCGAGATTCGGTTGGAGTCTAAGCAAGGCGGGCGCTCTGGCGATTGGCGGCGGCCGGGTAATATACGGTAAGCTTTGTCGCGTGCCGGTTGACAAGAATACCATTGAGTTTCTGTCTAAGATTGATTTGTTTGACGGGCTTGCAGTTGCAAACTTACGCCGCGTCGCCGAGATAGGCGAGATCAAGTCGTTTGCTCGGAACGAAAAACTTTTCGAGGAAGGAGATAAGGCTGATTCCTTTTACGTTATTTTGGAAGGAGCCATTCGAATCTCAAGGTTTGTGCCTGGCATGGGCGAGGAGGCTCTCGCCGTATTGAAACCTCACGCCTATTTTGGCGAGATGGCTCTCATCGATAACGAGCCACGATCAGCAACGGCTCTTGCCCACGAGTCGTGCAAGGTTTTTGCTATTCACAGTAAACAGCTAGAAGACTTAATTTTCGTGGACAGAGATCTTGCTTACGATGTTCTCTGGAATTTTGTTCGGACACTTTCTAAAAGACTACGAGCCACCAACGACAAAATGACCTTCTTCGCAACTGCAAATAAGTTTTAAGGATGGTGAAAGGCCTGGTCATAGCCGTCGTGCTTGTGGGCCTAAGCGGTGTTGCGGAAGCACAATTTGAATTGCCTGCCGGTAGGTTTGGTCTAGCCACTGGGATTCGGCAAAACACCGGGGCTGTAGGAGCGGACTACGGGTTTGGTTTTCTCTTGGGGGTAGAAGCCGGTTATCAACCCTCTTTGGCTGGACGTCGTTACTCTCTTGGAGCGAATTGGGGGCTTCTTTGGGGACGTTTTGGTGCAGACAATCCTGCGCTCGTAAATGATCTCTTAATTGTTTTGGAGATGAATTTTGGGGGGAGGTTGCGACTAGCTATCGATGAAAACAGCCCGAGATTCGTTTTCCTTGGGGTTGGAGGAACCGTGTTGCGTACCAATTTTCCCGTGGACCCAGGAAATAGGCGCAGTCACTTTGGGCCTTATGTCTCCGTTGGACTCGACCAGTATCTATCGAGCGAGTTCCTCGTCGCGCTAGAGGCGCGATACGGGGTTATTGCGTCCGGTCCGACGTCTCTAAGCTTGGTCGCGACCTTCAATATTTCATCGTTGTAACGCCGCTTTCTTGCCTGCAAAAATTCATGTGGCGGCCGAAAATCAAAACGCACGCCCGGAGGCGTGCGCAGAAGCTTACGAAATTCGCAGTCTATCCAGGGATTTTGCCGAGGAATAGAATCGCGATAACGAGTGCGTAAATTACGAGCGACTCGATAAGCGCGAGAGAAAGAATAAGCGGTGTGTTCATTCTGTCGCCAGCGCTTGGATTGCGAGCGATACCGTCAAGGGCGGCAGCAGCAGCCTTGCCCTGACCTTGCGCCCCGCCGAATGCAGCGAGACCGAGGCAGAAGCCAGCAGCGATTGCTATCCAACCACCAGCGCCGTATTTGGCTGCTTCAACAGTTGCAGAATTGGCAACTTCGGCAGACTGAGCGTGAGCCATTCCGGTGATGGCCATAACGAGAAGGCCGAAGAAAAGAGATACTGTGTATTTTGCGTAACGAGCCATGAGTTTAGTCTCCAATTGTTTGTTATTTCAGAAAGTGTTGTATGGGGGAGTAGAAAACGGGTGTTCCTAGTGGTCGTGCGCCACCGCCATGGATATGTACACCATAGTCAGAAGACTGAATACCGTGGCTTGAACCACAGACACCAGAAGGCCTAGGAAGAAAAAGGGCACCGGAACCAGAATGGGAACCAGCATGGTGAAAGAAAAGAGAACCTTGTGATCGGCCGACATATTACCAGCGAGGCGGATGGCCAGGGAAAGCGGTCGTACTATGTGGCTGATAAGCTCAATGGGGAGAATCAGAGGGAAGAGCCACGGAAAACCGCCAAGTTTAGGTCCCATAAAATGAGAGAAGTAACCCAAACCGTGCTCTTTGATACCGGCGCCATTGTAAATTACGAATACCAAGATAGACAGTGCCAGGTTGGTTTTGAGATTGCTGGTCGGAACTCCCATCCCAGGAATCAGGGCTAATAGATTGGAAAACAGAATGAAGATGGCGAGAGAGCCAATAAGCGGAAGATATTTCCTCGCGTTCTTCTCGCCCATCACGTTTTCCATTTGGCCGTAGATTGCTTCAGTGGCAAGCTCGAACAGGTTCCGGATATTAAAGCTTCGTGGAGGAACAATGCCTTTTTTGCCGTCCGCGCCAACGCCGGCGCGAAACCGGGAAACACCAAAGGCAATAAAAAGGAAAACCAAGATGCCGAACACGACGTGGGTGAGGCTGAAGTGTGTCTCGAACATGTCGAGACCAAACGTTCTACCCAGCGAGTTCTGCAAACTGTGTTGCAGATTCTGGTAAGCTGGGTTGTTGCCGAGAAGGATATCTAGCCAAGTATCGTGTTCGCCCATGGGTACGCCTCTCTACGATTCACCGTTTGGCCCTTTGGGCCGGGCTGGAAAGTACAGGTTGCGCGAGGCTACGACTACACCAGATATGAGAAAAATGGAGAAACCGGCGGCGAGACCGAGAGCCGAGACAGGCAAGTAGTGAAGGGACAATCCAATTGCTGCCACCAGGGCCAGCATCTTAGGAAAAAACGCCAACATAGCTCCGGCCGAGCTGGCTTCGCTGGGGGCATCCGACGCGCCTTCGGCGCGGGCCACGGCGCCGGCAATGAAACGGGTAACTAGCCGGCGAATGATGGCAAAATTTAAAGCAGAAATCGTTGCACCGACTGCCACACCGAGAGCGTGATCCCTGGGAAGGAAAAAATAGGCGAGGACACTGGCTACTGCTCCGAGGGCGAAGTTCATTCGCTCCATGGTGGCGACAGCGTCGGTTCCAACGGTTTCGGCTGGGGCCATACTAACTACGCTCCATTCTCGCTTGAGCTCGACGCTTTTCGGCTCGACTAACACGAAGAATCGCGTTGAATGCGGCGGCAACCCCGAACCCCAGGCACAAAAGGAGTAGCCATGGGGAGCTGTCGAATTTCTGGTCAAGCCATCGACCCGCCAAGACGCCTAGAAGAATTGCGAGGCCCATTTCGATGCCGAGGGAAGAGTCCTTCATGGCAATCACTAATGAAGTGGTCTTGTTCGGCGTCTTTTCCATTGGCTTCGCTCTGGGGCTCGAGCAGGTAAATACACGAGACTTAAAGCTTATTGAGTCGCGTCGTTAACATGGAGAAAAATACACGTCAACGGAGAAACAAGCCCCCGGCTTGGCAACTTAGTTTGGTTTTCTAAGCGCTTAGCGCAAGCCCTTGAGACTTTGTGCTGCGGCCGCGATGACATGTTCAATATCGCTGTCTGTGTGGGCTAGAGACAGGAACATGGCCTCAAATTGTGAAGGCGGAAGGAGCACGTCATGTTCGCGCATACGTCGCCAGTAAGCTGAGAACATTTCAGTGTTTGACGCTTTAGCATCATCAAAATTCTTCACTGGCTCGCCGCGGAAGAATAGGGTGAGCATCGAGCCTACTCGCTGGACTACCACAGGAACCCCAGCTTCTTCCGCTGCTTTGACCAAACCTTTTTCAAGTTTATCGCCAACTTCCTCTAGGCGCTGGTAGGTGCCAGGGCGACGCAAAATCTCCAGCGTCTTTAGGCCCGCGGCCATTGCGAGAGGGTTCCCACTCAACGTGCCAGCTTGGTAGACGTTTCCTGCGGGGGCCAAGTGACCCATGACGTCTCGGCGACCGCCAAAGCACGCCGCCGGTAAACCGCCGCCAACAACTTTACCGAAGCAACTGAGGTCCGGTTTCACGTCGTAGAGGCTCTGGGCTCCACCGTAATCGACGCGGAATCCAGTCATTACCTCATCAATGATGAGAAGAGCGCCCGCTTTGTGGGCAATGCTCCGAAGTTCTTCGAGGTAGCCTTTTTCTGGAGCTACTACGCCCATATTTCCGGTTATTGGTTCAATTATGATCGCGGCGATACGGTCGGGGTGGGCGTCAAAAAGCGCCTGCGCGGCAGCCGCGTCGTTAAAGGGCATGAGCAGGGTTTGCTCCGCAGACGCCTTGGGGATACCTGGCGAGCCCGGGATGCCAAGAGTAGCGACGCCTGAACCGCCCGCCACGAGAAGGTAGTCAGCATGGCCGTGATAGCCACCGTCAACTTTGATGATGAGGTCTCGGCCCGTAAAACCGCGAGCCAAACGGATAGCACTCATGGTCGCTTCCGTGCCAGACGAGACCGCACGCACCATTTCGAGGCTCGGAACGGCGTCACATACGGTTTCAGCAAACTCTACTTCCAGAGCTGTTGGGGCGCCGAAAGTCGTGCCATCGCCCATTGCTTCGGCGATGGCGCTCAGCACTTCTTGATGAGCGTGCCCGAGGATAAGGGGGCCCCATGAACCGATTAGGTCCACGAGTCGCTGTCCATCGGCAGAGGTTACGTGCGCACCGTCTCCCTGGGCTATGAAAATCGGCTTCGTACCCACAGAGCCGCAGGCGCGTACCGGGGAGTTAACTCCTCCTGGGATGACCTTCGCGGCCCTTTCCATAAGGGCCAGGGATTTTTCGGTACTCGTCATGAGAGGCTACTCGCCTTCTTCGCTGTCCTCGTCGCTAGGACGTTCGACTTTCTCGGTGTCTGGAGCGTTTTCGTCAGCACCAGCAATCGGTGGTGCGACTGTCGACCCTGGAGCAGCTGATTCAGCCAAGCTGTCATCTTCCGGGTCTGCCAGTTTCTCGATGGAAGCTACCTGCTCGCCCTTGTCTAGTCGCATGACGCGTACTCCTTGAGTTGCACGTCCCATAAGCGAGATGTCAGATACACGCATGCGGATGAGCCGACCTTTATCAGAAATCAGAATTAAGTGGTCGTCCTCTGAAACAACTCGCACCCCAGTAACAGGGCCGTTTCGTTCTGTTGTTTTGATGGCAATGACACCGTATCCGCCGCGATTCTTAGTTGGGAATTCGCTAACAGAGGTCCTTTTTCCATAGCCGTTTTGGCAAACCACCACGAGGGCATCGTTGGACTCTTCCGGGAAGACTGCCATACCAACAAGTGCATCGCCGTCACGTAGATTCACACCTCGTACTCCACGAGCGTCTCGGCCCATCGCGCGGACCTGATCTTCTTTGAAGTGAATTGCCGAGCCGTTTTTTGTCACCATGAGAACGTGGGAGGCTCCGCTTGTCAGTCTCACTTCGACCAAGCTGTCTCCTTCAGAAATTCCGATGGCGCGAATTCCGTTGGCCCGGATGTGAGAGAAGGCTTTGAGAGTGGTTTTCTTGATAGTTCCCGACTTGCAGGCCATTAAGATAAATTTGTCGGGATCAAATTCCTTGATAGGCAGCATGCCTACAACCTCTTCGCCTTCTTGCATTTCTATAACGCCAACGAGCGGCTTGCCCCGTGCTATCCGGCTGCCTTTCGGTAACTCGAATACGCGTTTTTGGTAGACGCGTCCCATGGATGTGAAAAGGAGAACATGGTCATGGGTAGAAGCCGCGAACATGTCCGCGACAAAGTCGTCGTCTCCGCTGGAGGTCGCTGCGCGAATACCGCGTCCGCCTCGATTCTGAGCTTGGTACTCGCTTACCGGCGTTCGCTTCACGTAACCCATGTGGGTACGGGTGACCACCATCTCTTCGACGGCAATAAGATCTTCGTGGATAATTTCGCCGCCGTCAGATTCGATTTCGGTCCGTCTGTCGTCGCCGTACTGCTCACGAACATCTTCCAGCTCGGAACGAATAGCTCCCAGAAGTTTGCCTTCGTCAGATAGGAGGCCTTCCAGGTAGTCGGTCTTTGCCCAAAGGTCTCGGTATTCAGCTTCGAGCTTTTCTTGTTCAAGACCGGTTAGGCGAGCGAGTCGCATATCCAAAATTGCCTGTGCTTGGCGAGGAGCAAGATACACAAACCCAGCTTTCTTCGCTTTGGCAACCTCCTCCTCGGGGCGCCCGGCGCGCTCGAGGAAGCCGTCAAGTCCACTCATCTTTTCCGCAATGAGTCGAGTCTTGGCTTCATCAGGATCTTTCGAAGATCTGATAATCTCGATGACGCGGTCAATGGCCATGACCGCAAGGCCTAAACCTTCGACAATCTCCCGCCGAGCCTTAGCTTCTCGAAGTTCGTAGAGGCAGCGCCTTGTGACTACTTCGCGACGGTGGCGAATAAAGACCAATAGTGCTTCGCGAAGGGTAAGCCGCTTCGGCTTGCCATCGACGATCGCAAGTGTGTTCACGCCGAAGCTCGACTGCAATGCGGTCATTTTGTAGAGGTTGTTCAGTACAACCTGATCGACGGCATCGCGCTTCAGCTCAAATACCACTCGAATTCCCGTACGGTCGCTCTCGTCGCGAATATCTGAAATCCCTTGGAGGCGTTTGTCTCGGACCAGCGAGGCACAAGTCTCAATCCAGCGCGCCTTGTTGACCATGAACGGCATCTCAGTGACGATGATCGCGGTCCGGTCTTTACGAATCTCTTCGAAGTCTGCGCGCCCGCGCATGGTGACGGTTCCGCGTCCGGCCTTGTATGCGAGCAAAATCCCCTCGCGTCCCCGTATGATGCCCCCGGTGGGAAAATCGGGACCGGGAACGATTTCGAATAGTTTTTCGTCGGGAAGTTCGGGATCTTCCATGAGCGCAAGGGTCGCAGTGACGATTTCGCGCAGATTGTGAGGCGGTATATTGGTCGCCATGCCGACGGCGATACCCGACGATCCGTTAATCAGTAGATTGGGGACCCGAGTCGGAAGGACCACCGGCTCCATTTCTTTGTCGTCGTAATTTGGCTGCCAATCGACAGTTTCTTTGTCCAGGTCCGCCAGAATGTCCGACGAGATGCGGTGCATTCGGCACTCGGTGTAACGCATCGCGGCCGGTGGGTCGCCGTCGATAGAACCGAAATTTCCCTGCCCGTCGATGAGTTGATAGCGCATGGAGAAGTCCTGCGCCATACGGACCAGGGCGTCATAGACTGCGGAATCACCGTGGGGGTGATACTTACCGATAACGTCACCCACGATACGAGCGCACTTTAAATAGGGGCGGTTCCAAAAGTTGGAGAGCCCCTTTTGTGCGAACAAGATGCGTCGGTGTACTGGTTTGAGGCCATCACGAGCATCAGGAAGCGCTCGGGACACGATTACGCTCATGGCGTAGTCCATGAACGACGAGCGCATCTCTTTTTCGATGGAGATGGGGTTTACGTTTGAATGAGGTGGTGCGCTATCGGTTTCAGACATTGGACACGGCTATTCTTCAAAAAATAGAGCGCCTTCTATAGCCCGAACCCGCGCAGAACTCAAACCCCAAACTAAGTAAAAAAAGCATTGGTTACAGGTGGTTAGGGCCGTGTTTGTCGCTGTTTTCTGCTCGTGCGGGATTTACTCTCATGGTACCCACCGAAGCATGGAAAACCGCCTCGCTGGCGAGCCCTCGCCGTATCTACTTCAGCATCGAAGTAACCCCGTAGATTGGTATCCCTGGGGGGCAGAGGCGTTTGAAGCCGCCAAGAGCGAGGACAAACCGGTCTTTGTTTCTATCGGTTACGCAGCGTGCCATTGGTGTCATGTCATGGCACACGAGTGTTTTGAGAATGAGGAGATCGCCAGCCTGATGAACGAGCTCTTTGTCAACGTCAAGATCGACCGAGAAGAAAGACCAGACGTTGACGCGGTCTATATGGCAGCGATTCACGTTATGGGAGAAGGTGGTGGCTGGCCGTTGTCCGCATTCTGCGACTCCGACGGGCGACCTTTTTACCTTGGAACCTATTTTCCGCCGGAAGACAAATACGGGCGCCCCGGATTTCCGCGCGTGTTGCGTCGCATGGCGGCAATCTATAAAGAACAGCGATCCGAGGCAAACGGTTCAGCGGAAGCCATGTTACGCGGTGTTCGTGAGATAGAGGAGAGCCTGCGATCCAAGGCAAAGAACAATGCGAAATTGGATGTTAGTATTCTCGTTGGTGCAGGGCGTCGCCTGGGAGAAATTTGTGATCCTGACAACGGGGGCTTTGGGCGCAAGCCGAAATTTCCTTCTCCGTCAGCTCATCTGTTGTTGGCTAGATGTTCTCGATTGCCGTTTGGAGAGCCTGCGCTAGCGCCTTTTCTGAAACAAGCCGAACAAATGGCCCGGGGTGGAATCTACGATCATGTCGGTGGAGGCTTTGCCCGGTACTCAGTAGATGCTCGCTGGCTCGTCCCTCACTTCGAAAAGATGCTGTACGACAACGGGCAACTACTCCAGGTTTATGCGGAGGCACACACCCTGAAACCCGAGCTAGGATTCGAGCGGATTGCAGTTGAAACCGTTGCCTGGCTTGAAAGAGAAATGCAGGACGAGGCAGGTGGCCTCTACGCGAGTCTTGACGCAGACTCCGAGGGAGAAGAGGGCAAGTTTTATGTTTGGACGCCGGAGGAGGTTGAAGCCGTTTTAGGGGCAGAGGAGGGCAGTGCTTTCTGTTCTCGCTACGATGTGACTCGCGCCGGCAATTTCGAACACCAAACCTCCATTCCCTCACTCTTGAGCTCACGAGGAGCGTTACCAACAGATGACGCCAATAGCCGAGAGAAATTGCTTACCGCGCGTGCGAAGCGGATTAGACCTGGTACTGACGACAAAGTGTTGACGTCGTGGAATGCGCTTGCGGTATCAGGGCTTCTTCGTGTGTGGCATGTGTTTGGCTCAGAGTCAGCTCGCGATCTTGCAAGTCGTGTCATGACCTTTCTCCTTGAAGAAATGTGCGATGGGAGCCGGGTGTCAAGAGTCTTTAGGGGTGGAGAAAAAAGACTGCTCGGCACGTTGGATGACTATGCCTTCTTGGTTCGAGCTTGTTTCGATATGGCCGAGAGTGCGAGCGATGCGGCCTACTGGGAAAAGGGCATGGCTCTACTTTCTGAGATCGTAGAGAAGTTTTACGAAGAACAAGATGGGGTTGGAGTTTTTTACATGACTGCAGAAGATAGGGATTCTCTGCTTGTCCATAGACCAGAGTCTTATCAGGACGGCGCTATCCCATCGGGGGCTGCGATTGCCGTTGACTGTTTGGTACGAGCGTCCCAGGTTTGCGAGCGAGAAGATTATCGGAACATCGCCGAGAGTTACTTGCGCGGCCGAGGCCCTCAAGCTGGTGAACAACCCTTTTCTGGGGCTGCTTTACTGGGGGCGCTGGACACGTATCTTCACGGAGTGCAGTTGGTTGTCACCGAAGGGCAGGGTCGAGAAGAGCTACTTTCGGCTGCTAGGAAGACCTTTTGTCCGGGGCTAAGTATTGTTGGCTCGTGGGCATCTGCCAGTCTTTTGGCGGGTAAGGTTCCAGATAGCGAAGGTAGAGCAAGGGCCTATGTTTGCCAAGGACAGTCCTGTGCGCAGCCGGTGTCTAGCCCATCTGAGCTTGCCGTACTGCTCAGGCCTAGCGGAATAGACAACTAAAACGAACAGCTGTTCCAAAAAGAAACGCAGCCGCCGGGACAACCGGCAGCTGCGTATGCTCACACTAGATTCTAGTTAGGTTTATTGCTGACAGCAAACGCCATTGTTTGGGCATTCGTGGTTGCTTAGTTCTTCTTCTTCAGGGAAGCAGCTGCCGCCTTCTCCTACACAGATTCGGCCTGGAGTGCCGTCGAAGCAAACACCTGCTTCTTCTTGGTCATCGCCGCCGCCACCGTCGCCGCCACCGTCGCCGTCGCCGCCGTCGTCGACTAAGTCCGCGTCGAGCTCGTCGATTTTCTTGATAGTCTCAAGTGTTTCCGCACGAGTTCGGCGAGAGATGGACTTGCTTGCATTAACGAATCCGAAGTTCAGAACAAACCAGTTGTTCGTTTGGGCGTTCCTGGCAAGCGGAAGGGGGTACTTCACTGCGGCAATTGCGTCGGCGATACCCAGTGTATCAAGGATGTTGCTGTCTTCAATTCGCTGGAGTGCAGCAGACTGAACGTGGCAGCTTGCGCAATCCACGACGCCAGTGGTGCCGTCCGGTACGCCTTTGGCGATGAAGGTAAGCCGCGGATTCTCAACCGCGTAAGCCGACAGGATAGCCGCTGGATTCCCTGCAGCGCTTTGTAGAATTGGCTGCATCGCAATGGAGGAAAGCGACTGGCCGCCAGCAGTGCCGAATTGGCTGGAAGGTGCACCAGCAGGTTGCTTGTTTGGAGCCGCCGTTAGAGAGTCAATGGTCCCGTCGTTGAGGAACCGAGAGGTTACTCCAGGGATGTTTTGATTGTCGGACGTGAGAGCCAGACCTGTAGGCGCGCCAACACCATTCCGAATTACATCAAATGCGTTCCATTCCCATGCAGGGCGGGGCGTGTCGGTCTGCAAGTTGGTGATCATGGATGCAACGCCGGCGAGGCGTGGAGCTCCGGCCCACTTAGTGATTAGTGGACGCACCGAGTTTGTGAAGAAACCTGCTCGGCCGGAGGCCTGGTTTCCTAGGCATTCGTGAACATCGATTTCGCTGTTCGAGGTCGAACGCGAACACGCTGCCTTGAGGGCGCGTAGGTCGTCACGAATCTCTCTGCCTTTACCTTCGGGAACCACGTATACGAGGTGCAACGCAGCGTCGGCCGCATTGAGACCACTCACCGGTTGCGCTACAAGTCGGAACAGGTCGATACATTGGGCATCGGGTGTTGGTGTTCCTTCCTGGCCATGGAATGCGCGGGGGGCGCATGGATCATAACGGAGTGCTGTTATCTGAAACGTGCTGTATGGATTTGCCGAGACACCGGTAGCTCGACCGCCAGGTTGCTGCGGTGAATTGAAACCCTCTGCTTGAATTGGCGCGAAGAAGCCCTCAGGAAGCAGTTCGCCTCCGGCTCCTTGAGTGCTGAGGGTAAGGGGATCAGCAAATTGGCCCGGAGGAATCATGAAAGCCACGTCCATTGGAGCGAGGCCAGCGGCGCCGTCTTGAGTGAATTGGAGGGAGTCGCCACCGTTATCACAACCGAACAGGGCGACGCTGGTGACTAGAAATAATGTGGGGATTCGCATGCGCGAGGTAAGAGCACACATTGTGCCACCCCTGCATACATCCTAAGTTCAGACAGTTAGGCTATTGGTTGAACCAATGTTTGGGGAGAATTCTCGCTAGTTTCAGGAAGCTCCCCCATGGGGGCGGCTTCATTTCTTTTTGAACGGCTGCCAACGTTCACTTGGGAAACGACGATCAGGTCTGGCTTGTGTCGTCATGGTCCAGGGGAGAACCTCAACTTTTTAGAGCGAGTAGGATGCCCTCGACAGCCGTTAGTACGCCGGCTCGTAGAGTTGGCTCGGGCACTGGTGCCCACTTGGGTGAGTGCAGTCCGGGACGCGCGCCTTTGTAGGTCGCCGCAGCGCCGCCGACTCTCCACATAACGCCGGGGATTTTGAGCTTGCGGGAGAACTGAGCAAAATCTTCTCCCCCCATCATTGCAGGGTATTCGTGGATACGCCGTTTGCCTAGTACTTGAACAAAGCGTTGCTCCAATTTCTTCGACCAAACCGGATCGTTATAGCCCGAAGGCGTGAATTCGTCATCGGTAGTAATTGTTGGTTTCTTTGGCGCTCGGTGAGCTCTGGCGATTGCTAAGGTGATTCGTTTGATCTCGTCGAGTAGCAATTTACGTGTTTCGTCAGAATAGGAGCGAACCGTAATGAGAAGCTCTGCCGAATCAGAAATGATGTTGTGCTTTCTACCAGAAGCAAATTTGCCTACCGTAATAACCGCAGGATCTTGGGCCGGAACTCTTCTTGAGACAATCGTCTGCAATGACATGACCAGGTCTGCGCCCATGACCACAGGGTCCACGGTCGCTTCCGGTGCGGCTCCGTGTCCGCCTGTCCCATGGAGAACAATTCCAACGGAGTCGACGTTTGCGCTAATAAAACCTGAATTTACACCAATGTGACCCGCTTCGAGGTCGGCCGCGTCGTGAATGGCGAAGGCAACGCTGGGGCGCCCGTACTTACGGATGACCTTTTTGAATTTTGCGTCCTTCAGCATGGCGTTTGCGCCCTTGCCAAGTTCTTCCGAAGGTTGACCCACAAAAATAATCGTCCCTTCCCAGTCATTTTGCATTTGAGCAAGAATCGACAACGCTCCCACGGCCGACGCCATGTGAACATCGTGACCGCAAGCGTGCATGACACCGGTGTTCTTGCTGGAATAAGGTAATCCGGTTTGTTCGGTAACCGGCAACGCGTCCATGTCCGCTCGAAACAGAACGATCCGCTTTTTTGGATTCTTTCCAGCCGTCAGAACTCCAAGAAGTCCGTGACCGCCTACATTGCGGAAGACCTTATAGCCCGACTGCTCTAGAAGGTCGCCAAGATGTTTTGCCGTATTTTTTTCACCATCGGAAAGCTCGGGGTTTTGGTGAAACCATTTATAGTTTCTTAGCGTTTTATCAAGAATAGCAGAGACACGATTCTTGGTGACGCTTGTCGTTTGCGAATGAGCTGTCGGTATTGACAGGGTGAGACAACTGGTCGAAAGAAAAATGATGAACAAAAAAGTCCGGGCTCGCATTGCCCGGAATTTACCTTTTTACCGCGTCCTGTCCCGCTTTAACGTCCACTTTGGCCAATATTGCGCCGCCGACCACGAAGAATCCAATGACAGCAAAAATGGCGTTCTCGCTGGAGCTATGGGTCACGATGATCCCAAATATAAGTGGTCCGAAGATCCCTGCAAAGCGCTCAAAAACAGCAAATAAGCCAAAAAACGCGGAAGACTTTTCTTTGGGAATCATACTGGCGAACAAGGATCTGCTGAGCGCTTGAACGCCACCTTGGACGACTCCAACCAACCCCGACAATGCAAAAAACAAAGTTCGAGTCGTGAACTCGTAGCCGAAGATCGTAAACCCATCGATGAAGTAGCCAATGACGCTGACTCCACAATAAACAAATAGCCCCGCAAAGATCGCGCTCTTTGTGCCTATTTTGCCGGCAATGGCCCCAAACGCGAAGGTAAAGGGGATTCCAACGAACTGGACGACTAGAATGGCTGAAATCAAATCTGCGCTAGCGATTCCTTTGTCGTCACCGAAGCTTGCCGCCATTCGTATGATGGTTCCGATTCCATCGTTGTAAACTAGGAATGCGATCAGGAATAAGAACGCATTCGGAAACCGCCTGAGTTCGCTAAGTGTGTCTCGAATCCCAGAGAACGCCTCGAATATCAGACCTTTTTCGCTCTTCGCTTCTTCGGCAGGGACAACGGGTTCGCTAACCGTTTTGAAAAGCGGAATACTGAACAAAAACCACCAAACAGCGACGCTTACAAAACTGACTTTGACAGCGGCAATTTTTGAAAGGCCCACCAATTCAGGCTTAAGGTTGATCGCGAGAAGAGCGGCAAGGAGCAAACCACCGCCAAGGTAACCAATCGCATAGCCGGCGACGGACACACGGTCCATTTCCTCGCTGGTAGCAATGTGAGGCAGTAGCGAGTCGTAGAAAACAAAACTAGCTGAGGCACCAATACTTGCGAGTGCAAAGAGAGTTCCGCCGAGGACCCATTGTCCTTGGTTTACGAATGCGAGCCCAAAAGTCGAGAGGAGACCCAAAAACAGAAACGCACCAAGGAACTTCTTTTTGATAGGGGCTCTATCAGCCAGCACGCCTAAAAGAGGCGCCAATACTGCGACAATACCTAGTGCACCGGCCGAGAAAAATGCATGCCGGGCAAGGCCATCGGTTTTGTCGGCATTGACGGTTCCAGTATAGAAAATGGGCCAAATCGTGGTGACGATGACAGTAATAAACGCGGAGTTG
This sequence comes from uncultured Kofleriaceae bacterium, assembly GCA_964410875.1. GTDB lineage: Bacteria > Myxococcota_A > Polyangia > Haliangiales > Haliangiaceae > CAYPIX01. The sequence continues at coordinate 4,881 of CAYPIX010000026.1, read as the reverse complement.
GCCCAGTCATACATGGCCCAAGCCCGAAGCTCTGGTCGATGAAGTGCTAAGCGTTCCAGAATGGGTTTGCCCACGACGCGAACCTATCACGACAGCCACCGGGTGGACACTTAGATGCCATCCGGGCAGTATCGGTGAAATGGAGGCTGGTCCCAGAATATTGGCGAGAGGGCAGGGACCGAATGTGCTCCTCATTCACGGTAGCGCGACCGACTCTGGGACTTGGTTTGTGCAGTTTTCAACCATGGCGTCTCAGCTTAGAATGTTTGCCTTTGATCGACCCAAGCTTAGAAAAGTGGAAGAGCAAGCGGAATTGGCCGCGACCGTACTTCGTAAGGAAGTAGGAAGAGCTCGAATCTGTGGTTCAAGTTTCGGTGGTGTGGTTGCTCTGGAATTGACTAGACGGTACCCGGAACTCGTTTCCTCTTTAGTGCTTTGCGAACCGCCATTGGCAGCACGTGAGGACCGGAGCGCCGTGCCGTTGGCTTTTGGTTGCTATTTTGAGGCAATTCTCCGTAGTCAAGGAGGAGAAGCTGCCGCAGAGTTCTTCTTACGCACCGTTCTTTCTTCGCCCTCGTATGAAGCGATGCCAAAGCGGTTTCAACGGCGAGCTCTGTCTCTTTGGCGGGAAATTAGAGCTGATGCCATCGCGCTCGGTCTCTATCGACCCAACTATGAGGCCCTTTCGAGAATTACGATACCTGTGCTTTTGGTGGGCGGGGCGAGTTCGCTGCCCGTGTATCGCGAGTCGATGGATAACCTGGCGAAGGTCCTACCCAATTCCCGAGTTGAGATTATACCCAACGCTGGTCATATGATGCACATTGAACAACCTGAGATTTTTGGGCGTCTTCTTGCCCAAACCGGCTAGTCCGGAACGAGTGCGAGTTCGTTCTTTGAGCGCGCCTGGTTCCGGTGCTCCTCGATTTTTGCTAAGAAGAGAGAGGCAATGTCGGGGTCGAATTGAGAGCCCGCGTATTTCTTTATCTCCGCAACTGCGACGTCATGTTTTCGCGCTTTTCGATAGGCTCTATCGCTTGTCATCGCGTCATAGGCATCAGCGATTGCTACGATTCGTCCCATGATCGGAATCTCGTCACCGGCAAGGTTCCTAGGATAACCTTCGCCGTCAAAACGTTCATGGTGACACCAGCAACCGTCAACGAGGTTGCGCATGCAAGGTATGGGCTCCAAGATGCGTTTGCCCTTTTCAGGGTGGCGTCTAAAGACTTCGACCTCTTCTGGAGTGAGTTTGGCCGGTTTGTTTAGCATTTCGTAGCGAATACCGATCTTGCCGATATCGTGCATAAGACCAGCCTTCACGATGGTGCGTACGTCTTTGTCTGGAAGCGTGAGTCCGCGCGCGATTATCTCGGCGTATCTAGCGACGCGCTCACTGTGGCCTCGTGTGTAGTGGTCCGACTCTTCGAGAGCTTCAGCAAAACCGACAACAGTTTGTTGGAAATTGTCTTCGAGAGTTAGATTGGCCTCGGCGAGTTCGATGTTCTTTTCAACAAGTCCGTCATAGAGCCGCGCTCTTTCGATCGATGAGGCTGCTCTCGAGGCTAGAATCGACAGCATCTTTCTCACTCCCTCATCAAATTCATTGCCTGGTGTGAAAGAGAATATGTTCAGCATACCTATGACTTGCTGGGCAACCTTTAGGGGAACGGCTGCATAGGATTGCAACTCGCCAAGTCCACTCGACTCAGTGAAGAATTTTCCGGCACTCGCACCGTGAGCCAAAATGGGAGTGCCCTCGCCAAACAGGCCAACGAGCTTGGACATGTCCGGACTCGGAGTAAAAGAATTGTGCTCCGACTTTTGGTTCGCCATCCGCATTCGTTCGTCGTATTTGGCGGTTTTGGGATCGCGCAAATGCAGCGTGGCAACGTCGGCGGCAGATTCATCAAGAGCTGCTTGCAAAATGACGTCAAGGATGGGGGACAAATCGAGGGAACTCGCTATTGCCTCAGAGACTTTGTAGAGGGTTAGGGCTTCGCGTAGTCGAACGTTCTCAATTCGTAGTTTTTGGCGCTCGAACCCCCGCTTAACGGTGTGAATGACTTCCTCTACTTTGAACGGCTTGAGAATGTAGTCGTATGCGCCTTTTTTCATTGCCTCGATGGCGGTTTCCACGGTTCCGAATCCGGTCATGATGACAGGTAAAACGTTGAGATCTTCCTCCTGAATTGTCGCAAGAAGTTCTAGCCCGCTTTTCTTGGGCATTTTAAGGTCGCTAATGACCATGTCGTAGTTGCGTATGCGCAATCGGCTTATTGCTTCGGAGCCGTTCGATACACTGTCAACCTCGAACCCCTCAAGTGTTAGGAATTCACACAGAATTTCTCGGATGACTTTCTCGTCGTCAACAACGAGAATTTTGCCACCGGTTGCCTCAGTCTCCGGCGTGGCTTTTCCGAAGGCAACTGTCATTGGGGCGGGTCCAGTTTGATGCCACTTGTAGCGTTGGCGGCTTGGGCTCGTTGCTCGCTTTGTTTCCAAACGTTTTTTCGCTGTTGCGCCGCTTCCATCTGTTTGTCCGCGAGATACCGAGCTCGTTGCGCGGCCCGACTACGTTGGGCCCGCTGGACCTGAAAATTCACTTGGATCACGTTAGGGCTTTCCAATCGGTGCTTTTTTAGTAGTCGGGCTTTCGCCTCCTCTATTCTCGCTTCATGGGCTAATTCTTCGCTGCGCGCCCAATTGTGCCGAAGGTCAAGTTCTTTGACTCTGGCTTCCACGTATCGAAGTCTTTCTTCGGCTGCTTTTTTCGCCATCAATGCGAGATATGCGTTCTTCGTCGCGGAATTTCTTTGCTGAGCGCCTGCCGCTGCCCGTTTCTGGGTGTCGGCTTCGCTATATCTTTGCTCGGATTGTTTTGCTTTTTGTTTTGCAATCTCTGTTCTTCGGGCACCGTCGGTGATCGCGAGTCGAGCTTGCTCGGTTTTTTGACGCTTGGCTGCAAGTTCGGCCTGCAACCGCTGTATCTCGCCCCAATCTTCCTGGGGAACCTTACTGAATCGATCGGGGGGCACGACGAAGTCGAGAGGAGACTGGGGCGCCATGGATGGCCGGCCACAGGCAAGAATACAACACATGGCAAAGAACCAAGAGGTCGCGCTCGGGCTAACGGTTGGAATCATTCTTTTGTGATTGCGCAGGATTCGTTGATTGTAGCCGTTGGCGTTTAGAGCTCAACCTCTCACTGCCAGTGACGATGATTCCGAAAACTGTGTAAATGGCCGTTAATCGACCGAAGAAGGAGTTTAAATGGGGAGAACGGAAAAATTTAGGCTCTATTGCATGGGGAAAACCCAAGGAGTGGTGACCCTTTGGCCTTTGGCGTACTACAATCGAGGCTGGACGCCTTTACTCGGCACCCATTGGAATGTCTGCACTTCTAGTTATAGATGTTGGGAATACCAACACCGTCGTTGGAGTATATGACTCGGGGAAACTGCGTGTTCACTGGCGGATCAGAACAGATAAGCATCGGACCGGAGATGAGTACGCCGTTCTACTAACCCAGCTGTTTGGTTTCTCTGATATGTCTTTGACGTCGCTAAAGGCCGCAATGGTCGCAAGCGTCGTTCCGCCGGTTCGAGATTCTCTCGAGCGACTTTGTTCTCGTCACCTGAAAATTCCGCTGACCGTTGTAGGCCCAGGAGTAAAAACGGGTATGCCTATTCTCTGCGACAACCCCCGAGAGATTGGAGCGGATCGTATCGTAAATGCTGTCGCTGCATTCGAACGCTACAAGCGAGCTTGCATTGCCGTCGATTTCGGCACTGCAACCACTTGGGACGTTGTCACTTCTAAAGGAGAATATTCGGGTGGAGTGATCGCGCCCGGTATTCGGGTTAGTGCTGAAGCACTCTATCAAAGCGCCTCTAAGTTACCCCGTGTGGAATTCGACAATCCTGGCCAGGTGATTGGTAGGAATACCGTTGCGTCTATGAAATCCGGTATCGTATTCGGCTATGCAGGGATGGTAGACTCTATGGTCAGTCGAATCTGCGACGAAGTAGGCACAGACATGCCTTGTATAGCAACCGGAGGGTTGGCACCCCTCATCGCCAAGGAATCTAAGTCGATTGCTGAGGTCGACGAACTGCTCACACTACAAGGGTTATTTCTCATCTTCACACGGAACGAACCGACATGGGACTAACGTACACACCTCTCGATCCTGACTCTCTGAGCCCAAATGCGCAAAGAGCTCTTTCTTCGCCACCCGCGAAAATGATGGCGGCGCGTGGCATGGCGCCTATTGCAGACCCAGCCGATTTGGTAACCGTATTTTATCAGCTCGCTCAAGATGACGACGACAAAGTAAAGGGTGCTGCGGTCAAGAGCATCAAAACGCTACCTGACGCGATGCTCCTCGCTGGGCTGAAAAATCCAAGCCTTGATGAAAGAGTTCTCGATTTTTTTGGCAAAGAAAGCCAAGGGCGTACTGAAATTTTGGAGGCAATTGTGCTCAATCGCGCGACTGCCGACGAGACTGTCGCGGATATTGCAGGAGTGGCAAACGCGAAAATTACAGACTTGATCGCCGGCATTGACGATCGTCTTCTCAGGTACCCTGAGATTGTTGGAAAGCTCTACAATAATACCAACGCGAGAATGTCTTCCGTTGATAGGGCCGTAGAGCTTGCGATTCGAAACGATGTCACTGTGCCGGGAATCGCGGCATGGAATGAGCTCCGCGATGCGCTCCTTGAAGGGCGGAAAGACGAAGGGGGCGGCGATGTAGTAGAGGTTGTAGATCCGGGGCAGGATGAGGCTATTGCCAATGCTCTTGGTCGCGATGATGAAGAAGAAGACGCCGCAGACGGCGCACCTGAAACTCCGGCCCAAGAGGAAAAGAAAGAGATC